>NZ_JBITEP010000014.1:0-156587 GCF_044455315.1 Micromonospora sp. NPDC051300
GAACTCTCGGGGGTAGGGCTTGGGCACAGCGACATCCTTCCAGCCTGCCCGCGGGGCAAGCCATCTCAGATGTCACCTATCGGTGCAGCAGACCCGACCGTTCGGAGTGCGCTCGACGTCCTGGTGGTGAAGCTCGACGGCAAGCCGGCCGCCGCGACCACCGCGCGTCGAAAGCGGTCGGTGTTCTACAACGCGCTTCAGTACGCCGTCGAGCTGGAAGAGTTGGAGTTCAACCCGATCGACAAGCTTCGGGTGCGGTCACAGCGGAAGAAGATTGCCGAGGTCGTCGATCGCCGCGTGGTCGTCAACCAGCGCCAGGCGCTGGAACTGCTGATCGCTGTCACCTACGTGGGTCAGCGGGGGCGGAAGGCCAAGCGTGGTGAGCGCTTGGTGGCGTTTTTCGCCTGCCTGTACTTCGCCGCGCTCCGTCCGGCAGAGGCGTTGGCGCTGCGTGAGCAGGACTGCGACCTCCCCGAGAAGGGATGGGGTCGGCTGACGCTGGCCAAGAGTCGACCCCAGGCGGGTAAGCGGTGGACCGATAGCGGCGAGGTTCACGACGATCGAGGGTTGAAGCACCGCGCCGAGGATGAGCCGCGTAGCGTGCCGATCCCGCCCGCGCTCGTAGCGATCCTGCGCGCGCACATCGAGCGGTTCGGGGTCAGCAAGGACGGCCGGCTGTTCCAGAGCGAGCGGGGCAACGTGGTCGCGGCCTCGACGTACTCGCGCGTCTGGGATGAGGCGCGTCGACTGGCGTTGACGCCGCGTCAGGTTGACTCTCCGCTCGCCGGCCGTCCGTACGACCTGCGGCACGCCGCCGTGTCGATGTGGCTCAACGCTGGTGTTCCGGCGACCGAGGTAGCCGACCGAGCCGGGCACTCCGTTGACGTGCTGCTCAAGGTCTACGCCAAGTGCATCGACGGCGCGGAGGCCACCGTCAACGACCGGATCGCCGAGGCTCTGACCGGCGTGGCGTGGCCCGTATGATGGTCGCCGTTCCGGATCTTGGCCCGGTCATGTCGGCTGACCTGGGAAGATGGCTTCAAGGTCATTCCGCGTCTGTTCCGCGACCTGCGACAAACGGCGGCTTCCGGTGGCCTACGGCTGCACACCTGTTCTAATTGAGCGACGTGTGTATAGCCAGCTCAGATGATGTTTCGGCTGCGTATCGAGGTGCCCCCGGCAGGATTCGAACCTGCGACACACGGTTTAGGAAACCGATGCTCTATCCCCTGAGCTACGAGGGCGCGAGGGCCCAGTCTAGCGACCTGGGGGTTCACCTCGGGTGGCAGGGAGTGGCCCACGTTCACCCACCTTCACCGGACCGCCGTTCTCCCAGCCCAGGACCACACCCGGAGCACACGAACCCCGGTTTGCGACCGGCGGTCGGCCACGGTGACCCGCGTTGGCACCGGTTCACCCGGGTTGGCATCCGCTGGAGAGCACACACCGCGCACATCATCAAAGATCATGATGCCCGCTCCCCCGCCCAGGATCCGCCGGCCGGCAGTAGCGCGGCTCGGCGGCAAACCCTCCGCAAGCTATGTTCGCCGGCTCAGCTCAAGACGCCGACGCTGGGTCAACGTGGTGTTGTCCACCACCGTGCTCCACGGGCCGAAGTACGCGCTGTCGATGTCCCCCTGAGGAGAGCCGGACGCGTCGCATCGAGGGTGGGACTTCTTCGCCGGGCCGGCGGGCCGGCCGTCGGGAACTCAGGAACGAACGATCCGGGTCAACGTCGCCAGCAGGCGCTCGAGCTCCCTGCGGTCGGCGTCGGGCAGCTCGCGGAGGATGGCCGCCTCGTTGGCCAGATGCTGCTCGATGAGGCGGTCGGTCAACGCCACACCGGCCGGGGTCAGCCCCACCACTCTGCCCCGAGCGTCGCTGTCGGAGACCGAACGCGACACGAGGCCCCGGGCGATGAGCCGGTCGACTCGCTTGGTCACCGCCCCGGTGGTGACCAGCATCCGTTGGCTCAACTGCCCGGCCGTGAGCGTGTACGGCGTGCCTTCCCGGCGCAGTGCCGCCAGCACGTCGAACTCGCCGTTTCCCAGATCCGCCTCGGCGAACGGCGGCCGCAGGGCCGCGTCGAGCACCTCGGCCAGCCACTGGATCCGCCCGATGATCAGCAACGGGTCGGGGTCGAGGTCGGGACGTTCACGACGCCACTGGGCGACGATGCCGGCGATGCGGTCCTCATTCACGCTTGCATCTTATCTTCTATAGAAGGTAACTTCTCTTCCATGGAAGATAACTTCGATCGTACGTCGGTCCCGGTGGTCACGGCCTACGTGGACCCGTCCTGCCCGTTCGCCTGGATCACCTCCCGCTGGCTCATCGAGGTGGGACGGCTGCGTCCGATCGACCTGCGGTTCGAGGTGATGAGCCTCTCGGTCCTCAACGAAGACCGCGAGCTGGAGCCCTGGTACCGCGCCTTCAACGACCGCGCGTGGGGGCCGGCGCGGGTGTGCGTGGCAGCCGCGGTGCACCACAGCCCGGCGGCCCTCGCCCGCCTCTACCCGGCGCTCGGCCGCCGCATCCACGACGAGGGCGACAAGGACTTCGCCACCGTCGTCCCGGCGGCCCTGGCCGAGGCCGGCCTGCCCGCCGACCTCGCCGACGCCGCCCGCCGCAGCAACCTCGACCCGCAGATGCGCGCCGGCACCGCCAAGGCCCGGCAACTCGTCGGCGAGGACCTCGGTATCCCGACCGTCGTGATCGACGGCGTGGCCTTCTTCGGCCCCGTGCTGACCTCCATCCCCCGCGGCGAGGAGGCCCTGCGGGTCTTCGACGGCGCCCGCCTGCTCGCCGGCTGCCGGGTCTTCTCCGAACTCAAGCGGGCCCGCTCCGATGGCCTCAGCTTCGCCTAGCCCGGCCGCGCTCACCGCGGTCCCTCACCGGCGGCCGGCCACCACCCTCCTCCGGGCGCAGCTCGTCACCGCCGTGGGCGACGGCTGCTTCTACGTGACCTTCGTCGTCTACCTGGTGCAGGTCGGCCACCTGAGGCCGGCGCAGGTCGGCGGCCTGCTGACCGTCGCGTGGGGGGCCGGCTTCCTCCTCACCCATCCCGTCGGCGGCTTGGGCGACCGGATAGGACTGCGGCGGGTGACCATCCTGCTGTCCACGGCCACCGCGGCCGCCCTGCTGACATTGGCGTCGGCACCGACACCCTGGTTGGTCTCGTCCGCCTGCGTCGCGTACGCGATCGCCCAGAGCGGGGCCGGCGCGACCCGGCAGGCCCTGCTGGTCTCCCTGGTGCCGTCCACCGAACTGGTCACGGTGCGAGCAGGTATCCAGACCGCCGTCAACGCCGGCATCGGGCTCGGCGCCACCGCCGGAGGGCTGGCGCTCCTCGCCGGTACGCCCACCGTCTACCGCGCCGCCCTGGTCGGTGACGCGGCGCTCTTCGCCGTGAGCGCGATCATGCTCACCCGGCTGCCGCCCGCCGCACGGGCCCCCGTACGGACGGGCCACGGATGGGACGCCCCGCGGGACACCCGCTACGTCGTGGTCGCAGCGCTCAACGCGGTGCTGTACCTGTACATGCCGATGCTGGGCGTGCTACTGCCCCTCTACCTGACCAGCCGCACGACGGCGCCGCGCTCGATCGTGGCGGCGGTCTTCGTCGTCAACACCCTCGGCGTCCTCGGCTGGCAGCGCCGGGCGGCCCGACGGGTGACCACCCTGGCCGAGGCGACCCGGGCGATCCGCCTCGCCGGCCTCGCGCTCTGCGCAGCCTGCGTGCTCTTCTGGACGGCGACCGCCACCACCGACCCTGCCGTCGCCGCGGGTCTCCTCCTCGCCGCCGTGGCCGTGCAGGTGGCCGGCGAGCTGCGACTGGCCGCCGGGTCGTGGTGCGTCGGATTCGCGTTGGCCGATCCCACCCGCCCCGGGCAGTGGCAGGGCGTGTATTCCAGCGGCGTCCCGCTGGCCCGTGCCGTCGGGCCGGCCGCCCTGACCACCCTGGTGATGGTCTGGTCCGGGCCGGGGTGGCTCGTTCTCGGGCTCGTCTTCCTGGCCACCGGGCTCGCCACGACCCTCGCCGTCACCTGGGCCGCGCACCGCCGGCCCTTCCAGACACTCGACCCGGGAGCCACATGACCACCTCGACACCGACCCTTCAGGAGAAGGCCCGGCGGCTGCGTACGCTGCACGACGAGTCGAGGATCCTGGTGCTGGTCAACGCGTGGGACGCTGCCTCGGCCCGTGCCGTGGCAGCCGTGCCGGGGTGCCACGCGATCGCGACGGCGAGCCACTCCATCGCGGCGGCCCACGGCTACGAGGACGGCGAACACATCCCGTTCGAACTCGCGCTCGCGGCCATCGCCCGCATCGCCGCCGCCGTGGACCTTCCGGTGACCGCCGACCTGGAGGGCGGCTACGGCGACGTGGCGGCGACGGTTCGCGCCGCGATCCGCGCCGGCGCCGTCGGCGGCAACCTCGAGGACGCCATGAGGCCGGTCGACCAGGCCGTGCGGGCGGTACGCGCAGCGGTGGCCGCGGGCCGCGACGAGGGCCTGCCCTTCGTGCTCAACGCCCGCACGGACGCCTACCTCACCGGCCCGCCCGAGACCGCCCTCGCCGCCGCCGTCGAACGCGGCACCGCCTACCTCGCGGCCGGCGCCGACTGCGTCTTCGTGCCCGGCTGCAGCGACCCGCGCGACATCCGGAAACTCGTCGCCGCCTTCGGCCCGGGCCGTCTCAGCCTGCTGGGAGTGCCCGCCATGCCCACGCCCGCCGAGTTGGAAACACTCGGTGTCGCACGGGTCTCCTACGGTCCGTACCCCCAGCGGTGGACGCTAGACGCCCTCACCAGCAGAGCAGCGACGCTACTCGCCGCAGCACCCGACCGGCGGGCCAGCGACGCCCGCCCACGTCCGTGACCGACGGCCCGCACCACCGCGCGATGTCGCCGCACCGGCCCTACCGAAGAGAAGGAACACCTGCCGCCATGACGATCGACCTGAACACCCGCGACCGGTCCGCGAGCGCCTCCGACACCTCTCTGCGCCAGGCCCGCAACTCCGCCGCCTTTTGGACGGCCGTCGGCCACGCCCGCGGTCACACCGTGATCCGGCGCCGCGGCTTACTCGCCGTCGCCGGAGATGAGCGCGCTGGCCTGCGCATCCTGGTCCAGGAGCCCGACCTTGGCCGCGAGGAACTCGCGGAGCTGATCGACCTGGCCGGCCGGGCGTCCGGCCCGATCGACGCGGAGGATCCGTTCAACGCCACGGACCTGAGCTGCCTAGACATGAACGGCCGGCAGATGCCGATCATGCTGCGTGCGCCCGGTGCAGTCGCCGAGCCAGCGATACAGGTGATCCGGCTGCGGACCGAGGAGGACCTGCGCGCGGCCGAACAGGCCGTGATCGCGGCCTTCACCCTGTCCAGGTTCGAGCCCTACCGGGCCGGTGAGATGTTTCCCGCGACCCTGATCCACCAGCCAGGTGTCGACGTGTTCCTCGCCAGACTGGACGGCGAGGTCGCCGGGGCGTGCGTCACCACGGTGGAAGGCGGGTTGGGCAGCCACTACTGGGTGGGAACGGCGCCGGCGTTCCGCTCCCGGGGCGTGGGGCGCGCGATCATGCTCGGCTCCCTGGCGCCGATCACCGGCCTGCCGGTCACCCTGACCGCGTCCCGGCTGGGCAGGCCGCTGTACGAGTCCCGGGGGTTCCGGGTCACGGCTACCTCGACCTGGTGGTCGTCCCGATGACGCACGCCCACCCCGGCGCTCCTCCGCGGGGGGCGACCCCGCCAGCGTCGACGCGAGGACGTCGGACTCCCGCGCCGACAGCTCGATCTCCCGGCTGTTGCGGAACACCCGCTGCTCGGCCGGGTCGAGCAGCAGGTCATCGGCGCGGACCTCCGCCGGTACAGGTCCGACCGAGCGGCAGTGCGGCGCGAGCAGCCGAGCGAGGATCTCGTCGAGCGAGAACAGCTCGGCCAGGTAGTCGTCGGGCCGCGGTCGCCGCCGTCGTGCATGCCTACTGAGACGACGGCCTGACCGTCGAGACCGAGCGGCAGGTCCTACCGAGACATGAACCAAGAAGTTCGCCGATGCCGAGGATCACTCGGCTCCGAACTCGTGACAGCGATGAACCTGCACACGCAGGACCCATAACGTTCCAGCTGATCTTCAGCAAGCGATCACAGCAAGGCCGCGAAGCGACCCGCACGCAATGGCAGGAGTCTCCATGTGACTCCGTTTGATCTTGGCGGGCACGGTGGAGTGGTCGGCGGGATCACGGTCTCGCCGACATGGAGCAGTCTGGTTAAGGCAGCCGCGCGGGTCGCTGGTGCCGGTCGGATGAAGGTTTTGCGGTCGCGGATGAGTGCCCGGAGAACGTCGACCCGTCGTCGCGCGAGGGCGAGTATGGCTTGGCGGTGGTTCTTGCCTTCGGCGCGTTTCTTTTCGTTGTAGGCACGCGACGTGAGGCATTCCCGGGCGGCGGTGAAGACGGCCATCCACAGAATGTGCCGCAGTCTCCGGTGATAGCGGCGGGGCGGCCGATGATTGCCGGAAATTGTTCCGGAGTCGCGGGAAACGGGTGCCAGGCCAGCGTGGGCGGCGAGTTTCGCGGGGCTGTCGTACTCGGTCATGCCGGCGGTGTGGACGAGCAGTTCGGCGGTCAGCAGGGGACCCATGCCTGGCAGGCTCCCGATGATCGGCGCGAGGGGGTGCTGGTCGAGCTGCTCGGCGATGAGTCGTCCACGGCGGCGATGCGCTGCTCAAGGGCAAGGATCTCGGTGGCCGTCTGCCCGACGACCACGGCGGCGGCACGTTGGCCGGGCAGGTTCACGGTCTGCTGGCGGGCGGCGGCGACCATCGCCTCGGCTACCTGAACGGCGTTCTTGACGTGCCCGCGGCGCAGCAGTGCGGTGATCCGGTCGACGCCGGCGTGCCGGATCGCCGCCGGTGTCTGCCAGCAGGCGAGGACCGCCGACGCGGCCGACGCCACGGCCGCCGCCGACGACGCCGAGCAGGCCGAGCGGCGCGCCGAGGACGCCCGTCGCGCAGGCCCGCGCCCGGTTGCGCGCCCAGCTCGAGCAGTGGACGCAGGGCAACGCCGGGCTGCTGGCCGACATCGCGCGCCCCGACCTGGCGGTTGTGCTGGCCGCCGTCGTGGACACCACCGGCGAGCCGGGCGCGCGGACCCTGCGCGAGGCGTACGCCGAGGCCACAGCCATCAGGGTGACCCAGCGGCGGGACCGGCTCGCGGCGCTGGCGGCGCAGCGGGCGGCGCTGGCCGACCGGCGGGCCGAGGTGGCCGCCGAACGGGACCGGATCGCCGCCGAGCACGACGACGCCCCACCCGCCCCGGCGACCCGGCCCGCGCCGCGCGCCGGCCGGCCCGGCGCGCCGCTGTGGCGGCTGGTCCGCTTCGCTGACGGGGTGACCGTCCCGGACGCGGCGGCCGTCGAGGCGGCGCTGCACGCCGCCGGGCTGCTGGACGCCTGGCTGCACCCCGACCCCGGGACCGCGACGGCCGCGCTGGCCGGCGATGACCTCGACGGCTACCTGCTGCCACTGCCGCCGCACCGGCGGCCCACCGCCCCACCGCTGATCTGCACCGAAGGAGTGCCGTCGGTCGCCGTCCACACACTGCTCGGCGCCGCTCACGGAGCGGCGATCCGGTGGCGCAACGACTTCGACTGGACCGGCGTACGACTGACTGCGGCGGCTCTCCAGCGGTATCGGGGCGCGGTGCCGTGGCGGATGACCGCGGCTGACTACCTGCCGAGGGCGGGCACCGGCACGGCACTGATCGGTACGCCCACCCGGACACCGTGGGACGAGTCGCTGGGCGAGTCGATGCGGCGGACCGGCCGCGCGGTGATGGAGGAGCGGCTGCTCGACCTGCTGATCGCCGACCTGCGCGTGACCGGAGCGGGGCAACGGCTGGCAGGAGTTTACCAACCTGCTGGATGCCGTGGGTCGAACGCCGCAGGCCCGCGTATCGAACACGGATGTAGCCGCAGATCGAAAGAGCGCCTCCTCGCAGATCGAACGTGCGCTGGTTGAGTTGACCGGTCATCGACGAGGTACGACTCGCTCCGGAACTACTGCTGGCACAACGTCCAAGCTGATCTTCGGCAAGCGATCGCAGCGAGCCCGCGAAGCGACCGCTACGTGACCGGGGACGACAGGGAAGCCGCAGGTCATCAGCCTGCGAACACCGCGGGACCGTCCGGTTAGGAAACCGATGCTCTATCCCCTGAGCTACGGGGGCGCGAGCGCCTAGTCTAGCGACCTGGGCGCCCACCGGGGGTGGCAGGGAGCGGCGCACGCTCACCCACGTGGCCCGGACGGCGGTTCTCCCAGCCCAGGCGTCGCGGCGCACGGCGGCATGAGCGGATGGTGCTCAGTAGGTGACGAGTTCGGCCAGCGCGGCGCTGGTGGTCTCGTCGGCCGGCAGGAATGCCTCCAGCCGCAGTTCGGCGAGGTGACGTCGGTGGCGGTGCCGAAGTGGCTGAGTGTGGTGATGAGCCGCAGTTCCCGGCTGTCCGGGTCGCTCGTGCGCAGGTGCAGCGATGTGGCGGCGGCCGTGCGGAGTACGGTCAGAATGGTGCGGGTCCGCTGCCGGCCAGCGACATCAAAACCTGCGTGGCGAGCAGCTTGCGGATTCCGGTGACGGCGACTGTCCCTACCCGATCGTAGGGAAGCTCCAACTGCAGCCCCTCGTCCGCGTTGCGCAGATCTGTCGTGATCTCGTCCGGACGGAACGTGCCGCCCCAGGCGTTGAGTCCTCCGCGCTGGTTGGTGCTGAGGGAGGCCATGCCGGAGATGCACGCGCCGTCGACCAGGATCAGCCGCGCAGGACCGGAGTAGGTCGTCATAGTCATCAACCCTTCAGGATGTGGCGCCGTGCACCCTGGGTCCCGGCTGTCCGACAGTCATCAGGAGGAAGGCGTCGAGTCAGACCATGGTTTGCTCCATCTGACCGCGACGCCGAACGGCGGCCCGCTGAACCAGTCGGGCCGCCGTTCAGAGAATGGGGATCAGAGCGGGCGGATGTTCTCCGCCTGCGGGCCCTTCTGGCCCTGGGTGATGTCGAACTCCACCTTCTGGTTCTCGTCGAGGCTGCGGAAGCCGCTCGCCGAGATCGCGGAGAAGTGGGCGAAGACGTCGGCGCCGCCGTCGTCCGGGCTGATGAAGCCGAAGCCCTTGTCGGCGTTGAACCACTTCACGGTGCCTGTGCTCATGTCTGCTCCTTCGCAGGCTGTTCGAGGCCGCACTGCGCGGACCCTTACGCCGCCGCGTTGATCACCCGCGTCGAAACGACACGTAAAACGAAAAGCGCCTGGGTGGGTTGATGACCCATCAGGCGCTGAAAAACGTCTACGGAAATCAAAACTGCAACTCGGCCACCGTAGCACATGATCCGATACCCGGCGCGCCTGGCGACTGGCACCGCATCTCCCTCGCGCGACCGGCGACGCCTCGGACCGTCGGTCACGCCGAGCAGCCCGGCCGCCGGCCGGGACGTGAAGAGGTGCGACGAGCGGGATCGCCAGGCCCGAGGCGGGAACGCGCGAGGTTCCTCCGGTGGGGCCGCCCGCCGACGGCCTCGTACGAAGGTGGGGTTGGTCAGTCCTGTCGCTGCGCCCCCCGCTGCTGCTTCTCGTTCTGCCGGAGGGCTTCCTCGAGTTGGTCTTCCAGGATGATGATCCGGCAGGCGGCCTCCAGGGCGGTGCCCTGGTCGACCATGTCGCGGGCCCGGGCGGCCAGGCGCAGCTGGTAGCGGGAGTAGCGGCGGTGCCCGCCGCCGGAGCGGTGCGGGTTGATCAGTTTCGCCTCGTCCAGGCGGCGCAGGAAGTCCTGCGTGCTGCCGACCATCTCAGCGGCTTGGCCGATGGTGTAGGCCGGGTAGTTCTCGTCGCCGAACATGTCGTCGGGGTGTTGCCCCATAGAACCTCCACATCGAGGGCCCCGGCGCTTACGCGCCGGGGCCTAGGGTTACGGGTCAGAACACCATTACCGACACGAATGTCGACTTGTCGTATCCACACCATCCGTCAGTGACGGCTTCGGGTGCGAGGATCGCATATGCGTGACCGGAGACCACCTTTCGTTCGATGGAAACTGCGGTGTCCGCCTGGCCTGACATGACGGCCGACGGCGGGCGATCCAACGGTGTACGGCCCTCCCTTTCCTCTGCTACTTCTTTTCCTACGGTCGTACGGCCTGCCGGTGTCGGAGCCCACGCGACTTCGCGGCCCCGACACGTGCGGCGAACATCAGCTGGAGCCCCGAAAGAGCCTTGGCCCCACCTGCGCCCGGCGCGTGTCCCGCCGGGACTGACGTGCTCTTGCCACCTCTCGGGAGGAACGGTGAAGCGTGTCCTCTCCTCGCCGCCCGTCGTGTCGTCACGGCCGGACGGCCCGTCTGCGTCTTGACGGATCTTTCCTCTCGACTCGAAGAAGAGTATGCCACACCACAGAAGATGTCTAGTCTCTTCAACCTAGATTTCCTGGCCGACGGCCATCAGGATGTCTGGTCGCCGAGCAAGCAGGCGCGAGCCGTCGCTAGGTGCGGCCGGTCGACCTGACCCAGGAGACGCCCGACGCCGGGTGGGCGCGGTCGGAGCGCGGCGGTCCACCCCTAGGCTCGCGGAAGCACGGTGACGGCCACGACGACGCTGTTGACGACCGAGGCCGTGACGGTGCGGGACACCGCCGCGGCCGCGGCGTCGGCGCCCCAGTCGCCGCGCTCGAGTTCCTTCGCGCGCGTCACCGTCGCCGACGTCCACGGGATCTCGCGGTCGAACTGCGGAAGTGTCCCGCTGGCCGAGAGCAGTGCCGCTAGCGCGGCGACCCGGGCGTGCGGCTCCGCACCGTCCACGAGGACCCGCCGGACGTCGGCGAGCAGGCGGGCCCGCCGTTCGGTCCTGCCCTCCCGCAGCGCCGTCGTCCGGAACAGGCCGAGCACCTTAAGCGGCTCCTCGTCGATGTCGCCTCGGGCGACGAGCCGCGCCAGCACCGGCTCGCGCAGGGCGGGACCGATCGCCGCGAGCGCGGTCTGCACTCCCCTCGGTTTCTCGGCGAGGTAGGTCCACGCCGGGCGGAGGAGGTCGTCCGGCGGTGGGTGGCCCGCCACGCCGCTGACCCGACCACGGTCCGTCGTCGTCAGGTGCTCGCCGAGGGCCAGGTCCGCGAGGACCGCCCCACCGAGGACGTAGAAGAGGGTGTTCTCGCCCGCGATGGTCCCGGAGGCGGGTTGGAACAGGAGCAGGAGCAGGTCTTCCACCAGGGTCGGGGCGTCCAGCCGGGGTTCGGTGGTCATCGGCGGGGCTCCCAGCGGAAGAGACGGGTGGCGAGGGCCAGGGCGACGGCGACCCAGCCGAGCGTGGGCGCGAGCAGGAGCAGGGAGTCGGTCACGGCGACCCCGCCGTTCCAGGCGTTCACGGTCAGTTCGGTGGCCGCGCCGCCGGGCAGCAGCCGCTTGAGCCAGGCGAGGTTCTCGGTGCCGGCGATGCCGACCCAACTGGCCACGGCGATCACACCGAGGGTGACGGGCAGCGTGGTGACCTGCGCGTGTTCCGGGGAGTTCGTCAGCCCGGCCGTGGCCAGCGCCAGGCCGATCATCATGGCCACCGTCGCGAGGAGCGCCACGACCAGCAGAGCGACGTTCGCCGGTCCGCCGGCGACCACGGCAAGGGCGGTCAGGATCGCGGTCACCTGCACCACCGCGAGGACGAGGACGGGCAGCAGCAGGCCGGCGAGGATGCCGGCGTCCCCCTCGGCGGTGGAACGCAGTCTCTTGAGGAAGAGGTTCTGCCGCCGGGACGCCAGCGTGGTGACGGCGGTGGCGTAGAGCCCGAACGCGGTGATCGTGAACAGCACGATAGCGGCGACGTAGCCGAGGCTGCCGAGGGCGGCGTAGGTCTCGTGCTGGCGCACGAAGAACACGCTGACGACCACCGGGACGATGAGGCTGGTGATCAGGACGAGTCGGTTGCGGAAGATCTGGATCAGTTCGCCTGCGGCGATGGACCACACGGTTGAACTCCTGTCGGGGTCGCGGGTCAGTTGCTGATGGCGCGGAAGACGTCGTCGAGGCGGGTCGGCCCGGCCTCCAGGCCCTGCAGCTCGACGGCGTGGTCCTGCGCCCAGCGGAGCAGGACGTGCAGGTCCTCCTGCAGTCCGAAGGTCTCGACGACGACCGTCCCGTCGGCGTCGGCCGCCGCCGGCAGCGGCAGCGCCGGCGCGCCGGCCGGAAGGGAGAACCGGATGACGGCCGGCAGGGTGCGGGTCAGCTCGGCCACGGTTCCCTCGCGCTGGAGGGTGCCCTGGTGCATCAGTCCGATGCGGTCGGCGCGCTGCTGCGCCTCCTCCAGGTAGTGGGTGGTGAGCACGATGGTGGCGCCGTTCTCGCGCAGCCGGTCGACGGTCGCCCAGACGGCGTCGCGGGACTGGATGTCCAGGCCCGTCGTCGGCTCGTCCAGGAACATCAACTCGGGGGTGCCGTAGGCGGCGGTGGCGAAGTCCAGCCGACGCTTCTCGCCGCCGGAGAGCTGCGACACCCGGCGGCCCGACCGGCCGGTGAGGTCGACCAGGTCGAGCACCCGGTCGACGTCGTCGTCGCGCAGGGTGAGCCGGCCGACGAGCCGGACGGACTCCCGCACCGTGAGGTCCGGGGAGAATCCGCTCTCCTGGAGCATGACGCCCATCCGGGGACGGACCGCGCGTCGGTCCTGCGGGCTGTGCCCGAGGACGCGCACGGTCCCGGAGGTCGGCCGCCGGTGCCCCTCGACGACCTCCAGGGTCGACGTCTTGCCGGCCCCGTTGGTGCCCAGCAGCGCGTACAGCTCTCCGGGCCGTACCTCGAAGGAGAGGTCCTTGACGGCGTGGAAGTCACCGTACGTGAGGTTCAGCCGGTCGACTTCGATGACGGGTGAGGTGGACATGCACCCATCACAGCGCGACCGCCACCGGGCCGTCAGTGGCACCGTGTCACCGCCGCATGTGACGCGGTGTCACTGGTCGTGGGCCGTGGCTCCCGGATACTGGTGTGGTGACCGCGAGAGCGCCGCGCTTCACCGAGTCGACGCGGGGCAGGCTGCGCCGGCTCAACCTCGTCACGTCACTACCGCCTGTGGTGTTCGCCGCCGCGGTGCTGATCTACACCGACGCGCGTACCTGGTGGCACGTCGTCGTCCTGGCGCCGGGGGCCGTCGCGGCCGTGGTGGCCTTCGAACGGTGGACGGCCAACGACCTGGCCCGGGTGGCGCTGCCGTGCCTGCTCGTCGGGGCCGCGGTGTGGCCGCTGGGGGTGCTGGTGACCGGCAGCCCCAACGCCTACTGGGGGGTCTGTGCCGTGGGGTCCCTCGCCATGCGGGAGGTCCGGCGGCGCCGCTGGGCGGCGATGGCCGGGCTGTTCTGCTACGTCGCCGTCGTCGGCGCGGCGCGGCTGCTGGTGCAGCGGGACGACGTCGGTCACGTCCTGCTCGTCTACGTCCTGGTGCCGACCGCCCTCACCGTCCTCGTGACCGTCTTCACTGTCGTCGGCGAGCGCTTCTACGACCTCATCCGGGAACTCGAACAGACCCGGGAACGCGAGGCGGAGCTTGCCGTCGTCCGGGAGCGCGTGCGGTTCGCCGGCGACCTGCACGACATCCAGGGCCACACCCTGCACGTGGTCAAGTTGAAGATCGCCCTGGCCCAGCGGCTGCTGCGCCGCGACACCGAGCGGGCCGAGAAGGAGCTGCGCGAGACGTACGCGCTGGTCAGCGACACCATCACGCAGACCAAGGAACTCGCGTACGCCCAACGGCGGCTCAACCTCACCGCCGAGATCGAGAACGCGAAGAACCTGTTCGAGGCCGCCGGCATCCGGGTGCGGGTGACCCGCGAGGCCGACGTCGACGCCCGCGTCAGCGAACTGCTCGGGCAGGTGCTGCGCGAGACCACCACGAACATCCTGCGGCACGCGCAGGCCACCCAGGTGCAGATCACGCTGGCCGCGACGGGCATCACCGTCGTCAACGACGGCGCGACCGCCGACCCGCCACCGGTGCTGAGGGGACTGTCCGCGCTGCGGCAGCGGCTGGCCGGCGACGGCGGTGAGCTGATCGCGGAGCAGCACGAGGGGCGCTTCCGGACGGCTGCGACGTTCCCGCCGGCCCGTGGCACGGTGGACCCGACGGCCCCGAGGGAGGACGGTCGATGACGACAGTCGTGCTCGCCGACGACGAGGTGTTGCTCCGGACGGCCCTCGCCGCGCTGCTCCCCATGGAGGGCGACATCACCGTGCTCGCCGAGGCGCAGGACGGTTCGACCGCCGTCGAGGCCACCCTGCGGCACCGGCCCGACGTCCTGGTCATCGACCTGGAGATGCCCGGCGTGGACGGTCTCGGCGCGGTCGCCGAGATCCGCCGGACCCGACCCGAGCAGGTGATCCTCATGCTGACCCGGCACGCCCGCCCCGGCGTGCTGCGCAAGGCGCTGCGGCTCGGCGTCCAGGGCTTCATCAGCAAGTCCGCCGAGCCGGCCCACATCACCTCCGTCATCGCCACCCTGCACGCCGGGAAACGCTGGATCGACCCCGACGTGTCCGCGCTCGCCGTCACCGACGACTCCCCGCTCACCGAACGCGAGGCCGACGTCCTGCGGGTCACCGGCGAGGGCTACTCGGTCACCGACATCGCCGCCCGGCTGCACCTCGCGCCGGGAACCGTCCGCAACTACCTCTCGAACGCGATGCGCAAGACGCAGACCCGGACCCGCCACGAAGCGGCCCGGTACGCCCGCGAACACGACTGGCTGTGACGGCGAACGGCCGGGGACGATCAGGCGGGTGTCTCAGCGGGCGGCGACGTCGACCAGGATCGTCGCCAGCTCGTCCGGTGCGTCCCGCATCAGGTTGTGGCCACTTGCGAGTGCGTGCGTGGTCCAGCCGGGGTCCGCGCTCAACCTCCGGTGGACGGGCGTGAACGGGGACTGGTCGGCCCAGCCCGCCGCGTACACGTAGTCCCGTCGGCGTACGTGGTCGAGGTCGCCGGTGAGCCGGAGCGGCTGGAGCACGGAGGCGATCGGATGCGGCGTCGCGCGGGCGTCGAAGAAGGGCAGGGGCCGGGAGGCGCACCCGGTCTCGTCCACGTCCGCGTACCAGGCCCGTTCCTGGTCGGACACCAGGGACCAGCAGGAGTCGCCGTCGCCCGGCACCACGGCGTCCAGGTAGACCAGGGAATCGACCCGGTCCGGCGCCCGGTCGGCGGCGCCGGTGATCACCATTCCGCCGTAGCTGTGCCCGACCAGCACCGTGTCCCGCAGGTCCTCGCCGTCGAGGACGGCGAGGACGTCATGGATGTGCGTGTCGAGGTTCACCGTGCCGTGCAGCAGGTGACGGCGTTCGCCCACGCCGGTCAACGTCAGCGGGTGGACGGTGTGCCCGAGGCCGCGCAACCGCCGGGTGAGGTGCGCGAAGCACCACCCGCCGTGGCACATGCCGGGGACGAGGACGAAGGTGCTCATGGTCGTACTCCCTGAATCGGTGATGGATGGGGGTCCGGCGCGGCGGGTCGCCCGACCAGGGCGACCACGGCGGCGGCGGCGCAGAGGAGCGCGGTCCACGCCAGCGGGGCCGCGGTGGAGGTGCGGTCGGCGACCAGACCGGCGAGCCACGGGCCGGCGGTCTGCCCGACGGCGAACACGGTGGTGAGGGCGGCGAGGGTGGCGGCCCGGTCGACGGTCGAGGTGTGCGCCCCGACCAAGGCGGTGACGGCGGCCGGCACGCCCATGAAGGTGGCCCCGTAGACAAGCGCGGAGAGCAGGACGACAGGCGGCGCGGACGACATCAGGACGAGGGCCGCGCCCCCGCCCAGCACGGCGAGCAGGGTGGCCAGGGCGCGGGTGCCGGGCCAGTCGGCGACCGGGCGGCTCCACAGGACGGGCGCCGCGGTGACGCCCGCGCCGAGCACCGTCCAGGTGAGCACCACCTGCGCGACGGAGGCGTGCCGGTCGGTCAGGTAGGCGGACAGGAAGGTGATGTAGGCGATGTAGCCGGTGGCGAACAGCAGGTAGGCCAGCGCGGGTGCGAGCAGGGGCCGGAGTCTGGCCCGGCCCGCCGGTCCCCGCCGGACGGCGTCGGCGCCGGCCGCGGTCCAACTCGCCACGGTCGCCAGCGCGGCGCCAACGCCCAGCACGAGCCAGGCCGGCCGCCAGTGCGCGCCGAGCAGCGGGACCGCCACGCCACTGGCCATGATGCCCAGCCCGGTGCCGGCGAAGTACACCGTGACGGGCACGGCCGAGGCGGCGCGCGTGGCGGCGTGGGTCGCGATCACCCCGCCGGCGATGAACACCACCGCTCCGGCGGCCCCGGACAGGGCTCGACAGGCGAGCAGCGGGTGGCCGCCGACGGCGGCGGTCGCGGCCAGGGATCCGGCGGTCAGCGCCATGCCCGCCCGGAACGCGGTGGCGGCGCCGAACCGGCGGATCACCCTGGCGGCGAGCAACGCGCCGAGCAGATAGCCGAGGCCGTTGGCGGCACTCGCCGTGCCCGCGTCGGCCAGGGTCCAGCGCAGGTCGTCGCGCATCGCCGGCAGCAGGAGCCCGTACGCGAAGCGCGCCATGCCGAGCGCGGCGGCGGTGCCCAGGGCCAACCGGACGGCCTGCCCCACGCCGGTGGGTGCGGTCGGCGACATACCCCTCCCCTGATCGAACCGATCGGTACGAACTCCGAGATGCTAGCAGGAGAACGAACCGGTCGGTACCATCCGTGTCATGCCAGTCCCGAAGGGCTCGACGATCGACCCGGAACGCACCCGCGCCGGCATCGTCCGCGCGGCCGCCCCGTTGCTCTACGAGCGCGGGCTGGACGGCATCGGCATCGCCGAACTGTGCTCCCGCCTCGGCGTCTCCAAGGAGACCCTCTACCGCTACTTCGGCAGCAAGGAGGGCCTCGTCGAGGCCGTGCTGTCGGCGCGCAGCGAGCGGGTCACCACCTGGATCGCCGAGGCCGTGGTCGCCGCCGGGGACGATCCGCGCGACCAACTCGCCGCCGTCTTCGACGCGCTGCACCTGTGGTACGGGGAGGCGGACTTCCGCGGCTGCGCGATCCAGAACGCCGCCGCGCAGCACCACGTCGACGGCGTCCGAGCGATCGCCGCGCGGCACCTCGACCGCCGCCTCGACCTGCTGACCGCGATCGCCCGCCGGGCCGGCGCGGCCGACCCCGACGCGCTCGGGCGGCAACTGCTCCTGCTGGTGGAGGGTGCGACCCTGGTCGCCGCGAACTACGACCGGGTCGGCGCCGGCGGGCACGCCAAGCGCGCGGCCCTGGCACTGCTGGACGGCTGACGGATCACCCCGGCAGGGTGCGCCGGGTCGCCGGCGCGCCCGGGTGCGCGCGGCGGCGCGGTGGGCCGTCGGGGCGGCACCCGGCGAGCAGGCGGGCCACCATGTCCTGCGCGTGTGCGCGCTCGTAGCCGGGGCCGAGGATGCACAGGTTGCCGACCGCGCGCATGAGGGTGTGCGCGGTGACCTCGGGGTCGATCTCCCCGGCCGCCACGCCGGCCTCGATCAGCGAGGCGCACGCGGGCACGAGTTCGTCGAGCATCAGCGTGTGCAGGGTGTGCAGGCTCGGGTCCTCGGACTGCAGGGCGGCCCCGAGACCGTGCTTGGTCACCAGGAACTCCACGAACGCGTCGATCCAGCGGGCCAGCGCCTCGCCGGGGGCGACGGGTTCCCGGCGCAGCGCGGCGGCGAGCGCGACGCACTCCTCGATCTGGTGGCGGTAGACGGCGGTGACCAGCTCGGCCCGGGTCGGGAAGTGGCGGTAGACAGTGCCCAGGCCCACGCCCGCGCGGCCGGCGATGTCCCGGATGGGTGCCTGGACCCCCTGCTCCACGAACACCGCCGCGGCGGCGGCGAGCAGCGCCTCGCGGTTGCGCCGGACGCCTGCCTGACGCGCGCCGAGCGATTCGGTCACGACCCCTCCTTGTTGGCGGAACAATGTTCCGCTAACGTTGACGGAACGATGTTCCGCTCAAGTATGGCAGAAGAGGCAGGCGTTCCCATGCACACCGACCACCACCCCGCACCCCGGATCGTCTCGGTCAGGCCCATCCCGGTGCCCACCACCGGGCGCGACCCCGGACTGGCCGTCAGGGTCACCGCCCCGGTGACCGACGAGCGCCTTCCGGTGATCGTCTTCTCGCACGGCAACGCCTGGTCGATGGACGGCTACCAGCCGCTCGTCGACAGGTGGGCCGACGCCGGATTCGTCGTCGTCCAGCCGACCCACCTCGACTCCCGTCGCCACGGCATCGGCTTCGACGACCCGAGGTTCGGCACCATCTGGCGAATCCGGATCGCCGACCTGCACGCCGTCGTCGACCACCTCGACGACATCCTGGCCCAGGCCCGAGCCGCGGGACTGCGCGCGGGCGTCGACCACGACCGCATCGCCGCCGTCGGGCACTCCTGGGGCGGCCAGACCGTCGGCGCGCTGCTCGGCGCCCGCGTCCTCGACGCCGACGGCCGGCCGGGCGAGGACTTCTCCCACCCCGCCGTGCGGGCCGGGGCGCTCCTCGCCGCGACCGGCACCGGCGACTCGCTCACCCCGTTCGCCGTCGAGCACCTGCCGTTCATGCGGCCGGACTACTCCACCATGACCACGCCGGCCCTGGTCGTCGCCGGCGACAACGACAGGTCGGCGATGTCGACCCGGGGGCCGGACTGGTTCACCGACGCCTACCACCTCAGCCCCGCGCCCAAGAGCCTGCTCACCGTCACCGACGGCGAACACACCCTCGGCGGGGTCGCCGGCGAGAAGGTCGCCGAGACCACCGACGAGGATCCGGCCCGCGTGGCGCTCGTCGCGGACGCGGTCTCCGCGTACCTGCTCGACGCCCTCGGTCTCGACGGCACCGCCTGGAAGGCCCTCGGCGAGCGCGCCGCGACGGGCGACGGGACCTACCGTGTCACCGGCAGGTAGGCCCGTCGCCGCCCGCGCTAGCCGGTGATCACCGGCCAGGCGTAGGCCAGCAGGGCGCACGCCGCCCCGAGCAGCGCGAGCGAGAGGCCCCGGGTGGGGATGGGCAGCGCGGCGAGCACCAGCAGGATGACCGCGACCAGATAGAGAAACGCTTGCACCGACATGGCAGTCTCCTCGGGATCGGCTGACGGGCGAGGCGATCTCTACCCCCGCCGGTGGTGCCGGGAAACCCGTGGCCGCGCGGGAGGCGTCGTCAGTGGACTCACCGCGGCGACGACTCCTGCGCGGCCAGCACCACCAGCTCGTCGGCGCGCGCCGACAGCGGCATCCTCGCCCCGTCGAGCCAGACGTCATAGCCGACCGGCGGCCCACACCGCCCCCACCGGACGCCGGTGATCGTGCCCGTCCGCCCCCGGTCCGGGTCGCGGAGCAGGCGCACCCGGGTCCCGGGCGCGTGCCCGTCGTCGGCGACGATGAGCAGCGCGTCCAGGATCTGCCGGACCCCGGCGACGGGCAGCTCCGCCACGTACGGCTCCCCCGCGTCACCCATCCGCGGGGTCACCGTCGCGCGGAACAGCGCGGCGTGCCGTACCGCCTCCTGGCGGAACCGCCTGTCGCCGCCGCGCTCGGCCTCGGCCAGCGCCGTCCCGATCGCCGACCAGAGCACCGCCGGGGGCCGGTCGAGCAGCCGACGGGCCTCCCGGTCCAGCTCGGCGCAGGCCGTGTCGAGCGCCGTCTCCTCACCCATCTCGGAGATCCACGCCAGGTCGCCCACCTCGGGCAGCAGCCCCGGCGACTCGGCCGCGACGACGAGGTACGCCATCGCGAGCAGTTCCTGACGCCCCTCGCCGTGGTAGAGCGGGCCGACCCCGACGCCCGGCATCCCCCGGGTGGGCGGGAAACGCTCGACGAGATGGCGGGCCCGGCCGTCCGGCAGTTCCCGGGCCCGCCGGGTGTCCGCCACCCGCTCCTCGAACGACCGCCGCTCGCGGCGTGCCACGAGCATCTGGCGGTACGGGTCGGAGCCGGTCGGATAGATCGTGCGCCCGTAGCTGGACAGGGTCTCACCGGGCCGGAGACCCGCCGCGTCGAGTTGTCGGGCCGCCACCGAGTAGGGGACCCCGGCGCGGGCGGCCTGTTCCCGGATCGCCCGCTTGCGGGCGCGCCCGGAGCGGTGGGTGTCGCGCGGTTCGGCATCGGACATGGCGCCTCCGGTGCGGCCCCACGCCCCGCACCGAACGGCGGCGTGACAGGCACGCCGGAAGCTCGACACGACCGCGCGGAGTCGGCGACTCTTGGCCCCGGGATGTGCTCAGGCGTGGGCTGTCAAATCAGGCGCGGGCAGGCGCTCTGCCCACGTCCACGATATCGCGGAGCCGCCGCGACCGCCTCAGCCGACGCGGGAGGGCGCCCGGCCGTCGCCGGCCAGCCAGTCCGGCGGCGTGGGCCGTCGGGTCAGCTCCACCATGGACTCACGCTCGGCGTCGGTGTCGCCGTCGAGCCAGGCGTGCGCCCGGAACCCCTCGCTGGGCGTGGTCACGCCGATCACCAGCGTCCGGGCGACCCGCTGGCTCCCGTACCAGCGTTGCAGGACCAGGGACCGCTCGATGCAGTTCGCGCCGGTGCGGCGCAACACCGCGAGCACCACGTGGCGGTGTCCGCCGGCGACGGCCGGGGGTGGGGGCAGCCGGACGGCGTCCAGGCTGCGGCGGGGAAGCTGCCTGCGGAGCAGCCGCACGGCGCGGGCGGTCCACGCGGCGGTACGTACCGCCGGCAGGCCGTCCCGCCGGACCACCCGGACCAGCGCGAGCGCCGCCGACCGCCGGCCGGCGTCGCGCGGCGGGACACCGGCCACCGGTCGCCCGCCGGACGCGGCCTCCTCGGCGATCCGGCGCGCCGCCCGGCGCAGCTCGGGCACCGCCCGGGGCACCCGCCCGACGTGCCTGCCGAAGCGCAGGGCCCGGGCCAGCAGCAGCCCGTGCCGCCCGCGTCGGGCCAGCGGGACGGTGTGTCGCATCTCGACCGCCGTCGGCCACAGCCGGCGGGCCAGGTAGCCCAGCCGGGCCCGGGTGGTGGGGAGTTCGCCGAGCCGGGCGAGGCCGAACGCGACGGAGGAACCCCGGCGGGCCCGGAGCCACAGCGCCGTGCTCGCCGGCCGGATCAGGTCCAGCGCCGCCGCCCGCTCGGCGCCGCCCGGCACCGACCGCAGGCCGACCGCGAAGAGCGTCGCCGCGTCGGTCCGCTCGGCCAGGCCGGCCGCCGCCCGCCAGGTCTCGTCGGGAAACACCGCCAGGGCGCGCTCCAGGTCCGCGCGCGGCTTGGTGGAGTCCCCGGGTACGGCGGCGTGCAGCGCGACCAGCAGGGCGGTGGCCGCCGGACCGGGCACGGGGACCGTCCCGCCGGCGAGCGGGAGCGGCTCGGCCGAGGCGTGCAGCTCGGCCCAGAAGGTCTCCCGATCGTCGACGCCGTGGAAGCCGCGGTGCAGGTCGACGGCGAGCACGACGGATCCGGGCAGGTGCCAGGGCCGCTCGTACGCGGTCGGGTCGTCCGGGAGCGGGCTGTGCCAGCCGAGCCCGGCCAGCAGCCGTTGCGCCAGGTCGAACGACCCGGGGGCGACCAGCAGGTCGATGTCGCTGTAGGTCCGCCGTCCGAGCAGGCCGAGGTGGTGGGCCAGCCCCGGCCCCTTCAGCAGGACGGCCGGGACGCCCCGGTCGGCCAGCGCCGCGCAGAGCGTCACGGCGGTGGCGTCGAGGGCGAGGCAGCGGGCCGACCGGGAGATCGTGGTCATCGCGGCCCCCGCCCGTCGACGCACCGCAGCGGTGCGGTTCCCCCGTTCACGTTCTGACAACGACCGGTTCCGGCCCCGGATGCGGCGATCCGGCGCGACCCCCCGGAAGTGGTAGCCGGCGGTCACCGGCGAGTGAAAGGCCAGCGTCGTTCGTCCGCTTTTCGCATTCTTCGCCGGGGAGTGTCCGCTCCCTGGTTACGGTCGCCGCACAACCACCAGCACACACGGAGGTACGTCATGCAGCACGTCGAACACGATCAGCCGGCGTCGACAGGCGACGTCTACCAGTCGCCGGTCGTGCAGCGGCTCGGCACCCTCGCCGAGCTGACCCTGGGCGGTGGCACCGACGACCCGGACGGCACGGGTCTCGGCAGCGACGTCACCCAGCCCTGAGCCCGGCCACCGCGATCGCACGGAAGATTCCTCATGCTGGAACTGCGACAGGGCGGCCGGCGATTCGGCCGGCGCTGGGCCTTCAGCGGGCTCGACCTGTCCCTGTCGACAGGCGACCGGGCGCTGCTGACCGGGCCCAACGGGGCCGGCAAGACCACCCTGCTGCGGTGCCTGGCGGGCACGCTCACCCTGAGCGCCGGGCGCGCCACCGTCGCCGGCCACCCGGTCGGCACGGCGGCCGCCCGGCGCCTCACCGGCGTCTGCCTGGCCCCGGAACAGGGCCTCTACCAGGAGCTGTCGGCCCGGGAGAACCTGGCCCTGGTGGCCCGGATCCGGCTCGACCGGCCGGCCGCCGCCCGGGCGGTCGCCCGGGTCGAGGAGGAACTCGACATCGGTGACTACGCCAGCGTGCCGGTCGGCCGGTGCTCCGCCGGGATGCGGGCCCGGGTGAGCATCGCCCGTGCCCTGGTCGGCGACCCCGCCCTGGTCGTCCTCGACGAGCCGGACCGGTCGCTGGACGCCCGTTCGCGCGCCCGGCTGTGGGCGGCCCTCGACCGGCGGACGGACCTGACCTGCGTGGTCGTGTCACACCACGCGGACCGGCGGGACCGGGGCTACCGGGAGATCACCCTGGGGGCCGGTGGATGACCGACGTGCTGCGCACCCGGCCCGCGCCGCCGCGCCGGGAACCGGCCACCGCCGGCGCGTCCGCGGGGGCGGCGCTGCTCGCCCTCGCCCGTAGGGACCTCGGCGGTCGGCGCGCGATCCGCCTGCCGCTGCTGCTGGAGTTCGCCTTCGGTGTGGTGAACCTGCTGGTCTACCTGTTCATCTCGCGGGTCCTCGCACCCACAGGTGAGCACCCCGCGCTCGCGTCCGGCTATTTCGACTTCGTCGCCATGGGCGTCGTGTTCATGCTCGTCATCCATGCCGGCACCGCGCAACTGACCAGGCGGATCGCCCGCGAGCAGCGCAGCGGCACGCTGGAGATGCTGGCCGCCCAGCCGGTGTCGAGCCCGGTGCTGGCGATCGGGCTGTCCGTCCACCCGATCCTGTTCGCCCTCGCCCGGGCGCTGGTCTACCTCGCCCTGCTCGTCGTCTTCTTCGACCTCCACGTCGGGCGGGCCGACTGGTGGGGTGTCGCCGCCCTGCTGGCGCTGAGCGGCGCCGCGGTGATGGGCATCGGCATCGCGCTGGCCGCCCTCACCGTCGCGGTCGGCTACGGCGAGACCACCGCCCGGCTCGTGGCGGTCGGGCTGTCATTCGTGTCCGGCACCTACTTCCCGGTCAGCGCGCTCCCCGGCCCGCTGCCCGACCTGACCGCCGTGCTGCCCACCCGCATCGCGCTGGACGGACTGCGCGCGGCAGTCGCCGGCGAGGCGTGGGCCGGGTCGGCCGCCGGCCTGCTGGCGGGCGTCGCGCTGTTGCTCCCCCTGTCCTGCTGGGTCTTCGGCCGGGCGCTGCGGGTCGGCGCGCGCCGGGGCACCCTGACCCGAGAGTGAGACATCCGTGCTGCGTCCCACGTCCCGCGACATCGCCGCCGGGCTGGCGATCGGCCTGGTACCGCCCGGTCCTCCGCGACCGGCCGGAGGGCCCGCGCCCGACCCGCTGACCGCGCTGGAGGCGGCGGTCCGGCCCGCGCTGCGCCGGTCGCCGTGCGTGCTGAGCTTCTCCGGCGGGCTGGACTCGTCGCTGGTGCTTGCCGTCGCCGTCCGGGTCGCCCGGCGCGAGGGGCTATCCGACCCGGTCCCGGTCACCTGGCGGTTCACCGGTGCGCCAGGTGCCGAGGAATCGACCTGGCAGGAGCGGGTGATCCGCGCGCTGGGCCTGCCCGACTGGCAGATCCTGCGGGCCGACGACGACCTGGACCTGGTGGGCCCGGTGGCCCGCCGGTCGTTGCGTCGCCACGGCGTACGGCATCCGGCGAACGTGCACCTGCACCTGCCCGTCGTCGAGCTGGCGGCCGGCGGGGCGATGCTGACCGGCCTCGGTGGCGACCAGATCCTCGCCGGCTGGCGCCGCCCGCTGCGCACCCGGCTGCGGGTGCGGCTGGGCAGGCTGCGCCGCCGAGCGCTGGGGCAGGCGTACCCGCCGCCGCCCCCGCCGCTCACCTGGCTGCGTCCGGAGGTCGCCGCGCAGGTTCGGCGGGCCACCCGGGAGTGGGTACGGGGCGAGCCGCACCGGCTCGGCGACCGGATGGCGTACCACGCCCGCAGCCGGGACCGGCTGCTCATGCTCGACGCGCTCGACGCGATCGGCGCCGACCACGACGTCCGGCCCGTTCACCCGCTCTTCGACGAGGGCTTCCGCGACGCGCTGGCCGCACACCACGGGCACCGGCGCGATCCCACCCGGCGGAGCCTGCTCGCCGCGATCGGCGGCGACGCGCTACCGCCCGAGGTCACCGCACCCCGCGGCAAGGCCCTCTTCGGCGACGTCTTCCTGCGCCTGCCGACCCGGGAGTTCGTCCGCGGCTGGGACGGCACCGGCGTCGACGCCGACCTGGTCGACAGGGACCGGCTCCGCGCGGTCTGGGCCGGCGAGCGGATCCCGTGGCGGACCGCACTGCTCGTGCAGCACCTCTGGCTGCGCGCCAACCCGCCCGGACCGGCGCCCGTCGTGCCGCCGGCCCGGGCCACCGACGACCGGGAGGTCACGACATGAATCCACACGACACCGCCTACCGGGTCGACACCAGCCGGGTCACCTGGCGGGAGACGGGCGGGGAGACGGTGCTGCTCGACCTGCAGGAGTCCGTCTACTACGGACTGGACCGCTCCGCCGCGCTGCTCTGGCGCCGGCTGGTCACCGGGGCGACGACCGAGGACCTGGTCGACGTCCTGGTCGGCGGCGGCGGGGTGGACCGGGCCCGGGCCCGGGACGACGTCACCACGTTCCTCACCGACCTGGGCCGCTACGGCCTGACCCGGGCGGCCTGACCCGGCCGCCGCCGTACCCCGGTCGGCTCGTCCCGCCCGGCGGCCCGGCCGGCCGCCGGGCGGGCCGCCGCTCAGGCCGGAATCTCGGCGGCCCGGGCGGCGGTCAGGTTCCCGTCCAGCAGCCGCCAGGTCCGGTCCAGCGCGGACCAGTCCTTCGGCCGGCCGAGGTCCCACGCGGGCAGGGCGGCGATCCCGAGCACCGCCGTCGGGTCCGAGGTCAACCAGGACCAGGACCGGGCGGCGGCGAGCCGGGTCAGCAGCTCCGGGCCGGGGATCTGCCGCATCGACACCTCGTCGGACCAGTGCAGGAAGAGCCAGCCGCCGAGCGGGGTGCGCGCCGGGGCCGGCGGCAGCGGCACCCGCAGCCGGGACCCGAAGCGCACGGTACGGCGCACCGGGTCCACCCCGGGCACCGGCTGCCGCAGGTCGACGCAGCGCGGGCCGACGCACACCCGCTCCGCGTCGAGGACCACGATGTCGTCGCTGAGCACCGGCACGCCGCGCGTGGCGAGCGCCGCGAGCAGGCTGGACTTCCCGGCGGTACGGGGGCCGATGACCGCCCAGGCGACGCCGGCGTGCACGAACGCGCCGCTGTGGAACGTGTCCCGGCCGGCCCAGCGGTTGAACACGGTGGCCACCGGGGCGAGGTAGGGGTGGGCGAGCACGTCGGGCGGGACCGGCTCGCCGTGGTAGGTGGCGGTGCCCCGGTCGCGGTCGGCGACGAAGGTGCGGCCGCTGGGCATCACCCACACGCCGTACCGGTCGGTCATCGGCACCGGCTCGGGAACCGGCCCCTCGGACACCTGCCGGACGTGCACCGGGATCTGGTCGGGCAGCGTGTCGTCGTACGCGGGCAGCTCGTCGACGTCGTCGAGGCCGTGCACGTTCAGGCCGTAGACCGACCGCCCTCTTGTTCCTTCTGCCCGTTCCATGCCGGGCTCAACGAGTCACCGTGCGGCAGGCGACGCGGGGCCCGGCGCGGAGAGCGATCCTCCGCACCGGGCCCCGGGTGTCGAGCGTGGTCAGGCGGCGGCGCAGGTGGCCGTCCCGCCGGGGCCGGTGCCGTTGCCCTGGAAGCCGAAGTTGGTCGACTGCCCGGCGCCGACCTGGCCGTTGTAGCCCACGTTGGTGAACCGGACGGTCCCGCTGGTGCCGCTGGCCTGCGCGCTCCACACGCCGGTGATCGCGGCGCCGCCGGGCAGCGTGAGGGTCACGGTCCAGCCGTTGAGGGCCGCCGAGCCGGCGGTGACCGTCACGCTCGCGGTGAAGCCCCCGGACCACTGGTTGAGCACCACCGACGCGGAGCAGCCGTTGCCGGTCGGCGGCGGCGTGGTGGTGGGGGGCGCGGTGGTCGGCGGGGCGGTCGTCGGCGGCGCGGTGGTCGGCGCCGCGGTGGTCGGCGGCGCGGTCGTCGGCGGGTTGGGCGCGCCGTTGGCCAGGCTGAACGCCAGGTCCGGCTGGAACGAACCGGCCGTGTAACGGCAGCCGTCCGCCTCGCCGGGCGGCTTCACCCAGAGGTACGCGTCGATGTTGGCGTCGCCGGTGTTCGTCGTCGGGTAGGCCCCGATGCGTCGGTCGGTGTTGTCGTCGGCGCACCAGTCCCCGCTGGCGCCGCCGTTGCGGCTGGTGTCGATGACCTGGCGCTTGCCGGAGATGCCCATGCCGTTGAGCGCGGAGATGACCGCCCGGCCGAAGTTCGCCTCACCGGAGGTCGGGTTGAAGTTCGACACGTTGGTGAAGAAGCCGTCGGCGTACTGCACGCCGGCGTTCCGGAGCCGGTTGGCCGTCTCGTTGGCGCTGTTCCAGGTGGAGTGGCCGCCGTCGAGGTAGACCTTGGCGTTCGGGTTGCCCGACTTGATGGTCCGGGTGGCCGTCGAGATCGCCTGGTTGCGCGCGCTCAGCTCGGCGCCGCTGAGGCACGTCTGCAGCGCGAGCGAGTCGGTCTCCAGGATGATCAGGACGGTCTGGTTGCCCAGCCCGCGGGCGAAGTTGGCGACCCAGGTCTGGTACTGGTTGAGGTCCGGCGCCCCACCGGCGCTGGCCCCGCCGCAGTCCCGGTTGGTGATCTCGTAGACCGACAGGACCGGGATCTGCTGGGCCGCGTTGGCGGCGCCGACGAACCCGGAGACCTCGGACTGGATGGTCGACGGGTTGAAGTTGGCGAACCAGCGCGCCTGCGGCTGGCTGGCGATCTTGTCGCGGATGACGGCGGCACGGGAGTCGCCGGGGTTGGCGGCGACCCAGCGCACGACCGCCGAACTCGGGTCGCGATAGAGCGATCCGGACACCGTGCCGGCGGACGCGCCGCCGACACTGAGACAGACGCCGGCGGCGGTCAGGCCGGCGACGGCCGCCGCGCCGAGGGCGGCCGACCCGCGGCGGCGGAGGGAGAGGATAGCCACGACGTGTTTCCTCCTGACTACATAGATGTATCTATGTTCATGGGAGCGTTCCCATGAAGGTAACGGAGACGGGCACCGCTGCCAAGATGCACGGCTGAACTACCCTCGCCGCCGTGGACACCCCGGAGATCGAGGCAACCGTCGTCGGCGTCACCGTCTATCCCGACCGCGCACGGGTCACCCGCCGCGCCGGCCTCCGGCTCGCCGCCGGCGAACATCGGGTACGCGTCGCCCCGCTCCCGCTCGGCCTGCGCCGGGACTCGATCCGGGTGGGCGGCCGGGGCGCGGCCACCGTGCTCGGCGTGGACGTGCGCACCGAACGCCTGCCGAGCAGCACCGACGCCCAGGTGGTCGGCCTGGAGCGACGGCGACGCGAGCTGGCCGACGAGCTGGCCGAGGTCGAGGACGCCGACGGGATCGAGGAGCGGCGCGGCGAGTTCCTCGACCGGCTCGCCGAGCGCGCCGGTGGCACGTACGCGCGGGCGCTGGCCGCCGGCGACGCGGACCCGGCCGACGTGGCCGCCTTCGCCGACTCGGTCGCCGCCCAGTCCGCCGACAGCCGCAGCCGGCGGCGGGAGCTGGCCCGGCGGCGGACCGACCTGGCGAAGGAGACGGCCGCGGTCGAGCGCGACCTCGCCGCCGCGCACGGCAAGCGCGAACCGGACCACCTGGCCGCCGAGGTGACCGTCGCGGTCGAGTCCGACGACGCCGAGGTCGAGCTGGAGCTGACCTACCTGGTGGACGGCGCCCGCTGGCAGCCCTCCTACGACCTGCGGCTGGTCGACGACACCATGACCGTCACCTGGTTCGGGCTGGTCAGCCAGAGCACCGGGGAGGACTGGCCGGAGTGCGACCTGCGGCTCTCCACCGCGCGGCCGGCCGCGACCACCGGCGTACCCGAACTGTCGCCCTGGTACCTCGACCGGTTCCGGCCGGCGCCCCCGCGCGCGGCGACGGCGGACATGCCGCTCGGCATGCCGGTGCCGGCGGCGCCCGCCGGCGGCGGTGCGCTGGCCCGGTCCGCGGCGCCCCGGCCGAGGGTGCGGGAGAGCGTCGCCGAGGTCGAGCAGGGGGTCAGCGCGGCCACCTACCGGCCGGCGCGGCCGGTGGCGGTGCCGGCCGACGGCAGCACGCACCGGGCCACGATCGCGGTGCTGGAGCTGCCGGCCCGGCTCGACCACGTGACCGCACCGGTCCGGGCCGCCGAGGCCCACCTGCGGGCCACGGTGCGCAACAGCTCGGACCACACGCTGCTCGCCGGCCCGGCGGCGGTGTTCCACGGCGCGGACTTCGTGGCGTCGACCGGGCTGCCGGTCTGGGCGCCGGGCGAGGAGATCGAGCTGGCGCTCGGGGTGGACGACCGGCTACGGGTGGAGCGGAAGCTGCACCGGCGCGCCGAGACGAAGGCGGCGCTCGGCTCGACCCGGCGGCGCGAGGTCGAATACCGGATCACTGTCGCCAACCACACGCCACGACAGGCGACTGTCGAGGTGCGCGACCAACTGCCGGTGTCGCGCGACGAGGCGGTGGTGGTCCGGGAGACGGCGGTGACGCCGCCGCCGGCGGAGCGTACCGAGCTGGGCGAGCTGACCTGGCGGCTGACGCTCGCCCCGGGCGACAGCGGCGAGATCGCGCTGGGCTTCCGGGTGGAGCTGGCCAGGGGTGTCGACCTGACCGGCTGGCGCGAGTAGCGCGTAAGGAGGGGCCCCTTGTTAACGCATTCTGCATAACAAGGGGCCCCTCCTTACCAAGCGTCAGTGGCGACGGCGCCCGTACGCGCCGGCGGCGATGTAGACACCCGCGGCGGCGAAGAGCACCTGGAGCAGCAGCTCGATCCAGTCGATGCCGGCGGTGTCGTCGACACCGAACAGGCCGGCCACCAGCGTGCCCAGGATCGCGGCGACCACACCGATCACCAGCGTGAGCCAGATCGGGATGTTCTGCTTGCCCGGCACCACCAGGCGGCCGAGCGCGCCGATGACGAGACCGATGATGATCGCGGTGAGGAAACCGGTAACTTCCACGAGAGCCGTCCTGTTCTTCCGAATGAACTGTCGTCCCGTTCGGTGCCCCGATCGGGCCGCCGCCCAAACGCGAGGCGCGTTTCTTCACAGAACTGTCATGGCCCGGTGAGCAGCGGAGCAGGCCGCGCCACCCGCAGGATGAGATCGACGGGCATCATCCCGGCCGGGGACCGCCCCTCAGCGCCGTGGCACGTCCTCCCGGTCGATCCGCAGCTCCCGTTCCAGCTCGGCGATCACCGTACGCAGGTCGTCCAGGCGCTGGCTGATCGCGATCCGGTCCACCTCGTCCGGCACCCCGTCGCCGTCGGAGTCGTAGCCCGGGGACAGCCCCTCGGTCATCTCCAGCCGGCGCGCCTCCTCCATCGAGTTGACGATGACCGCGATGAGGATGTTCAGCAGCAGGTTGACCGCGATCATCACGAAGCTGACGTAGTAGAGCAGCGTCCAGGACGACACCTCGAGGCCCTGTTCCAGCAGGTCGGGCAGCGTCTCCAGGGAGAGCAGCACGAAGAGCGTCACCAGCGAACGGCCGATGTCGCCGTACTGCTCCGGGTAGCGGTCGCCGAAGATCAACCAGCCGGCCATCCCGTAGACGTAGAGGGTGACGCCGGCCAGCGCGAGGAACGCCGCCACGCCGGGCAGGCTGCGCCACAGCGCCGTGACGATGGTGCGCAGGCCGGGCGAGAAGCGGACGAGCCGCAGCACCCGGGCCACCCGGACGAACCGCAGCACGGCCGAGTCGCCGTGCAGCCCCGGCACGAAGATCGCCACGGTGACCAGCAGGTCGAACACGTTCCAGCCGTGCCGCAGGAAGTCCTGCGGCCGGCGACCGTACGCGAGCACCCGAATGGCGATCTCCACGACGAAGACCACCCGGAACATCCACTCGGTGCCGCGTAGCACCGACGCCGTGGCGCCCGTGTGCGGGTACGTCTCGATGCCCAGCACCGCGCCGTTGGCCATGATCAGCACGACGATCGCGATCTCGAACGGCCGGGACGCGACGAGCCGCGCGCACCGGCCCGGCAGTCCCCGCCGCGCCCCGCCGCGCCGGCGGTCCCCCCGCTGGGCCGGCACCTCCGCTCGCCGGTCAACCATCCCGACACCCTATGGGTTACCGTCGGCTGGTGATCCCGGCGACCGCGTACGCGCACTGGATCACGCCTGCGCTCCCGCTCTACGGCGACGACCACGAGCGGGCCGACTTCGCTCCCTGAGGCGCGTGCCGTGCCACGCCCCTCACCCGACGTCTCACCTCCGGGAGCGATGCCCCATGTCCGTCGACAGCTCGATCCGGGCGGTGCTGCGCGCGCCGCAGGTCGCCCGGGTGCTCCTGGGCAGCCAGATCGGCCGGCTGCCCACCGCCAGCGGTCCGCTGGCGCTGCTGCTCTTCGCCCGCCAGTCGCTCAGCCTCGCCGCCGCCGGCCTGCTGGTCGCCGCGTACACCGCCGGGATGGCGCTCGGCACGCCGCTGCTGGCCCGGGCGGTGGACCGCTGGCGGCAGCCGCCGGTGCTCTGGGCCGCGGCGGTCGTCTCCGGCCTCGGCTTCGGCGCGGTGGCGCTCACCGGCGGGCACCTGGCCGGCGCGGTCACCGGCGCGGCGGTCGCCGGGTTCGGCACCCCTCCGCTGGAGGCGTGCCTGCGCACGCTCTGGCCGGACCTGCTGCCGCCGGGCACGGTGCCCACCGCGTACACGCTGGACATCGCCCTGCAAGAAGTGATCTTCGTGGCCGGGCCGCTGGTCACCCTGCTCGCGGTGACCGTCGGCGGACCGGCCGCCGGGCTGCTCACCGCCGCCCTCGCGCAGCTCGCCGGCACCGCGCTGTACGCGCTCAGCCCGGCCGCCCGGGCCTGGCGCGGGGTGGCCGCGGTGCGGCACTGGGCCGGGCCGCTGCGCGTACCCCGGTTCGCGGTGATGACGCTCGGCGTGGTCGGCGTCGGCGCGGCGGTCGGCAGCATCGCGGTGGCGGTGACCGCCTACGCCGAGGCGGCCGGCGACCGGCGGCTCAGCGGCTGGCTGCTGGCCGCGCAGGCGGCCGGCGCGCTGGTCGGCGGCCTGGCCTGGACCCGGGTCCGGCCGGGTGGGCCCGGCCGGCTGCCGGTGCTGGCCGCCGCGCTCACCGCCGGTTTCCTGCCGCTGCTGCTGGCGCCCGGCCCGGCGCCGATGGCGGGCCTGCTCGCGGTGAGCGGGCTGGCGCTGCCGCCGCTGCTGACCGCCGTCTTCCTCACCGCCGAGCGGCTGGCCGAGCCGGGCACGGTGGCCGAGGCGTTCGCCTGGGTCAGCACCGCGTTCGTGGTGGGCAGCGCCGCCGGCTCGGCGCTCGCCGGGGTGTCGGCAGGCGTCCGGTACGGCCTGGTGGTCGCCCCCGCCGCCGCGCTGCTCGGCACGGCGGTCCTGGCCGGCGTCGCGGCCCGCGGCCGGTCGGGCCGGCTCACAGCCAGCCGCGTCGCTTGAACAGCAGGTAGAGCGCACCGCAGACGGCGAGCATCAGCGCGACCGCGAACAGGTAGCCGTACCGCCAGCCCAGCTCCGGCATGTGGGTGAAGTTCATCCCGTAGACGGTGCCGATCAGGGTGGGCGCGAACAGGATCGCCGCCCAGGCGGAGACGCGCTTGACCTCCTCGTTCTGCTCGAAGCTGGCCGCGGTGAGGCTGCGCATCTCCTCGTTCTGGGCCTGCGAGACGAGTGTCGCGTTGACGGTCAGGATGCTCTGCAGCAGGTGCCGGAACCCGTCCACCCGCTCCACCACCTGGGTGAGGTGGTCGGCCACGTCGCGCAGCCGGCGGCGCAACTCCTCGTCGGTGCGGTAGCGGTCGAAGCCGCCGGCGAGCGCCTCGACGACCTTCAGCAGCGGTCGCGCCGCCCGCTGGAACTGGATCACCTCGCGGCTCAGCTCGTAGATGCGGCGGCTGGCCTTCGGGTCGCCGCCGAACACCTCGGTCTCGATCTCGTCGATGTCGTTCTCCAGGCCGGCGACCACCGGGGCGTAGCCGTCGACCACGCGGTCGAGCACCGCGTACAGGACCGCCTCGGGGCCGAGCGCGAGCACGCCCGGCTCGGCCTCCAGCCGGCGCCGCACGGCGGCCAGGTCGGGCGTGCCGCCGTGCCGGACGGTGATCACGAACCCGGGACCGAGGAAGAGGTGCAGCTCGGCGAACTCGACCGCGTCCCGCGCGTCGAGGTAGCGGGCGGCGCGCAGCACCACGAACAGGGTGTCGTCGTACCGCTCCAGTTTGGGGCGCTGGTGGGCGTTGATCGCGTCCTCGACGGCCAGCTCGGGGAGCTGGAACTCGGCGGCCAGCGAGGCGATCTGCTCCCGGCTGGGCCGGCGCAGCCCGATCCAGGCCATGGCGTCGTCGAGCTGTTGCAGGCAGCGGAACGTGTCGGCGAGGCCCACCGGTGACGCGCGTCGAACGCCGTCGACGTAGACGCCGCTGTCGACCAGGCCGTCGGGACGCTCCGGCTCCGCCGCGCCGGCGTCGATGGCGTGCTCGTCAAGCCGCCGGCCGAAGCCCTCCGGCGGCGGTGCCGCGAACCGCTCGTCCGCCATGCCCCTCCCCCGCTGCCCGGCCGGCTCGCCGAGTCCCCCGCCACGGCCGGCGCAAACGTCAGGGGCGGTAGCGGTAGCCCATGCCGGGCTCGGTGATCAGGTGGCGGGGCCGGGCCGGGTCGTCCTCCAGCTTGCGCCGCAACTGGGCCATGTACTGCCGCAGGTAGTTGGTCTCCTGGTCGTATCCCGGCCCCCACACGTCGTGCAGCAGTTGCCGCTGGCTGACCAGCTTGCCGGGGTTGCGCAGCAACTTCTCCAGCATGGCCCACTGGGTGGGGGTGAGCTTGACCTCGGCGCCGTCGTCCCGGGTGACGGTCCGGTCGGCCAGGTCGACGGTGTTGCGGCCGATCCGCAGCGCGGGGACGGCCGGCGTGGTCGGGGCCAGCCGGCGGGTCACCGCGCGGATGCGGGCGAGCAGCTCGTCCACCCCGAACGGCTTGGTCACGTAGTCGTCGGCGCCCGCGTCCAGCGCGGCGACCTTGTCCTCGCTGCCGGCCCGGCCGGAGAGCACGATGATCGGCACGGCGGTCCAGCCGCGCAGCCCGCGGATGACGTCGGTGCCGTCCAGATCGGGCAGGCCGAGGTCGAGCACCACCAGGTCCGGCGGGTGGCCGGCGGCGGCCTTCAGCGCGGCCGCGCCGCTGTCCGCGACCTCGACGTCGTAGCCGCGGGCCCGCAGGTTGATCCGCAGGGCGCGCAGGATCTGCGGCTCGTCGTCGACGACCAGGATGCGGGTCATTCCTGCGGCCCTCCGGGGTCGGTGGCGGCCGGCAGCCGCAGCACCATGGTGAGACCGCCGCCGGGCGTGGTCTCCGGGGTGATGCTGCCACCCATCGCCTCGGCCAACCCGCGCGACAGCGCCAGGCCGAGCCCCACCCCGGTCTGGTTGTCCCGGTCGCCGAGACGCTGGAACGGCAGGAAGACGTGTTCCCACTGGTCCTCCGGAATGCCCGGACCGGTGTCGATCACCCGCAGCTCGACCTGGCCGGCGTGCGCGCTGCCGGTGATCGTCGGCGGCCGGCCGGGTGGGCTGTGTCGCAGCGCGTTGGCGACGATGTTGACAAGCACCCGCTCCAGCAGGCCGGGGTCGGCCAGCGCTGCCGGCAGGTCCGGCGCGATGTCCGTGGTCACCTCGGCCGCCGCGTCGCCCAGCTCGTCCAGGGCCCGGGGTACGGCGTCCTCCAGCCCGATCGCGGTCGCGGTGACGCCCAGTGCGCCGGCCTGCAACCGGCTCATGTCCAGCAGGTTCGCCACCAGCCGGCCGAGCCGGTCCAACGACTCGTCGGCGGTGGCCAGCAACTCGTCGGAGTCCTCGGCGTCGAACTCGACGTCGTGGCTGCGCAGGCTGCTCACCGCGGCCTTGGCCGAGGCGAGCGGCGTCCGCAGGTCGTGGCTCACGGCGGCGAGCAGCGCGGTGCGCATCCGGTCGGCGGCGGCGAGCGGGCGGGCGGTGGCGGCCTCCTCGGCCAGCCGCTCCTGGCGCAGCGCGACGGCGGCCTGGGCGGCGAACGCCTCGACCACCCGCCGGTCGGCGGCCTCCAGCCGGCGACCGGCGAGCACCACGGTGAGCCGGTCGTCGACAGGCACCACGGTCTCCCCCGCGCTGGGGCTGCCGGGTGGCCGGTCGCCGACGGCGGCGACGACCCGCCAGGCGGTCTCCTCGGCGGACCGGCCCGGCCGCCCCTCCGCCTCGGCGGCCAGTTCCAGCACGCTCACCGCGCGCACCCCGAACGTCTCCCGGAGCCGGTCCAGCAGCGCCGGCAGGGGACGCGCGCCGCGCAGCACGCTGCCCGCCACGGTGGCCAGCGTCTGCGCGTCGGCGGACGCCCGCGCCGCCTCCCGGGTACGCCGGGCCGCCACGTCGACCACCCCGCTCACCGCGACCGCCACGCCGACGAACACGCCGAGCGCGAGCAGGTTGTCCGCCTCGGCGATGGTCAGCGTGCGGAACGGCGGGGTGAAGTACCAGTTGAGCAGCAGCGAGCCGCCGAGCGCGGCGACCAGCGCCGGCCAGAGCCCGCCGACCAGCGCCACCCCGACCACGCCGGCGAGGAACAGCAGGATGTCGTTGGTCAGGGTGAGGTCGGGCAGCGTCCGCAGCAGCAGGGTGAGCAGCGGCATGCCGAGCAGGGCGAGCGCGTACCCGAGCAGCCGGCGGCGGCGGGACAGCGCGGCCGGCACCGCCGCGCTCCGGCGTCCGCGCCCCGCCTGCGGGTGGGTGACCAGGTGCACGTCGATCGGGCCGGAGAGCGCGGTGGTGGTCACCCCGACGCCTCGGGCGAAGATCTGGGCGAACCGGCCCCGGCGGCTGGCGCCGAGCACGAGCTGGGTGGCGTTGACACCGCGGGCGAAGTCGAGCAGCGCGGCCGGGACGTCGGTGCCGAGGACCTGGTGGTACGTGCCGCCGAGGCTCTCCACCAGCACCCGCTGGCGGGCGAGCTGGGCCGGGTCGACGCCGGCCAGGCCGTCGCTGCGGGCGACGTGCACGGCGAGCAGGTCGGCGCCCTTGCTGCGGGCGGCGATCCGGGCCGCCCGGCGGATCAGCGTCTCGCCCTCGGGGCCGCCGGTGAGCGCGACCACCACCCGCTCCCGCGCCTCCCAGGTGTCCGAGATGCCCTGCTGGGCCCGGTACGCGTCGAGCTGCTCGTCGACCTTGTCGGCGAGCCAGAGCAGCGCCAGTTCGCGCAGCGCGGTGAGGTTGCCGACCCGGAAGTAGTTGCCGAGCGCGGCGTCGATCCGGTCCGGCCGGTAGATGTTGCCGTGCGCCATCCGGCGACGCAGCGCCTCCGGCGTCATGTCCACCAGCTCGACCTGCTCGGCGGCGCGGACCACCTGGTCCGGCACGGTCTCCCGCTGGGTGGCGCCGGTGATCTGCGCGACCACGTCGTTGAGCGACTCCAGGTGCTGCACGTTGACCGTGGAGAGCACGCTGATCCCGGCGTCGAGCAGTTCCTGGACGTCCCGCCAGCGCTTGTCGTGCCGGGAACCGGGGACGTTGGTGTGGGCCAGCTCGTCGACCACCACCACCTCGGGCCGGCGGGCCAGCACCGCGTCCAGGTCCATCTCGGTGAGGTCGACGCCCCGGTAGGTGATCGTGCGCCGGGGCACCTGCTCCAGATCACCGATCATCGCGGCGGTGTGCCTGCGGCCGTGCGTCTCGACCAGCCCGACCACCACGTCGGTGCCGCGCTCGGCCCGGCGCTGGGCCTCTTCGAGCATGGCGTACGTCTTGCCGACGCCGGGGGCCGCGCCCAGGTAGATCCGCAGCTCGCCTCTGCCCACACCTCATCCTCTCAGGGAGAAAGGAGGGGGCCCCGCTTAACGCATCCGGTAGAGGCGGGGCCCCTTCTTAACACCTGCCGGCGTCAGCGCGCCGGGAACTCCCGGTCCAGCGCCAGGTTCAGCTCCAGCACGTTCACCGCCGGCTCGCCCATGAAACCGAGCGCCCGGCCCGACGTGTGCGCGGCGACCAGCTTGCGGACCGCCGCCGGGTCCGCGCCGCGCTCCCGCGCCACCCGGGCCACCTGGATCTCCGCGTACGCCGGGGAGATGTGCGGGTCGAGACCGCTGCCACTGGCGGTGACCGCGTCGGCCGGCACGGCCGGCTCCGCCGGCGCGTCCCCCCGGACCGGCGTGATCAGGCCGCCCTCGGCCACGTAGTCCCGGCCGGGTGTCGCCGGCTCCACCGGCACCCCCTGCCAGGTGGCGACGAACGGCGTCGCCGGCGCGGCCTGGTTGACGCTGACCACCCGGGTGACCTTTCCCGTCAGGCCGTCGGCGCGGAACACGGCGAGCACCGCGCCCACCCCGTCCGGCGTGCAGTAGGGCCGCCGCCCGTCCACGCCGTCCAGCTCGCCGACCGCCCTGCTGCGCGCGCACACCTGGCTGAGCAGGCTCGCCGTGGATTCGGCGGGGTCGACGGCGAGCGTGTCCACCACGCTCTCCGGCCCGAGGTTGCTCGCCGCGGTGGCGGTCGGGTCGTAGCCGTCACCGGCGGCGGACGGCCGGGACTGGAAGTAGCGCGGGACGGGGTTGCCGTCCGCGTCGGTGAACGACTGCCCGATCAACGAGCTGCCGACGGTCCGGCCGCCGACGGTGACCAGCGAGCCGTCCGCCCGGCCGTCGAGGCCGGGAATCCGGCCCACGGCGACCAGGGCGAGCGGGTACGCCAGCCCGAGCAGCACGGTGAACACGAGCACGGCCCGCAGGGCGGCCAGGTGCTGGGAGAGCCAACTGGGAAGGCGCATCACGAGATCCCCGGAATGAACTGGACGAGCAGGTCGATGAGCTTGATGCCGACGAACGGCACCACGATGCCGCCGAGGCCGTACAGCAGCAGGTTGCGGCTGAGCAGCTTCGAGGCGCTGGCCGGGCGGTAGCGCACGCCGCGCAGGGCCAGCGGGATCAACGCGACGATGACGATCGCGTTGAAGATGACCGCGGCGAGGATCGCCGACGCCGGGCTGGCCAGCCGCATCACGTTGAGCGTGTCCAGCGCGGGGTAGATGCCGGCGAACATGGCCGGGATGATCGCGAAGTACTTCGCGATGTCGTTGGCGATGCTGAACGTCGTCAACGCGCCCCGGGTGATCAGCAACTGCTTGCCGATCTCCACGATCTCGATCAGCTTGGTCGGGTCGGAGTCGAGGTCGACCATGTTGCCGGCCTCCTTCGCGGCCGACGTGCCGGTGTTCATCGCCACGCCGACGTCCGCCTGGGCCAGGGCGGGCGCGTCGTTGGTGCCGTCGCCGGTCATCGCGACCAGCCGGCCGCCCTCCTGCTCCTTCTTGATCAGGGCGAGCTTGTCCTCCGGCGTGGCCTCGGCGAGGAAGTCGTCCACGCCGGCCTCGTCCGCGATGGCCTTCGCGGTGCGCGGGTTGTCCCCGGTGATCATCACGGTCCGGATGCCCATCCGGCGCATCTCGTCGAAGCGCTCTCGCATGCCGGCCTTGACGACGTCCTTGAGGTGGATGACACCCAGCGCCCGGGCCGGCTCGCCGGCGGGGTGCTCGGCGACCACCAGCGGCGTGCCGCCGGTGCCGCTGATCGCGTCGACCAGCTCACCGACCTGCTCGGTCGGGTGGCCGCCGTTCTCGCGTACCCACTTCATCACCGCCGCGGCGGCGCCCTTGCGGATCCGCCGGACGCCGCCGTCGGCGTCCAGGTCGACGCCGCTCATCCGGGTCTGCGCGGTGAACGGCACGAAGGTGGCGTGCGGGATGAGGCCGGGTTCGCGCTCGCGCAGTCCGTACTCGTTCTTGGCCAGCACCACCACCGAGCGCCCCTCGGGCGTCTCGTCGGCCAGGCTGGAGAGCTGGGCCGCGTCCGCGACGGTGGCCGCGTCCACGCCGGCCACCGGCAGGAACTCGGCGGCCTGCCGGTTGCCCAGGGTGATCGTGCCGGTCTTGTCCAGCAGCAGCGTGTTGACGTCGCCGGCCGCCTCGACCGCCCGGCCGCTCATGGCCAGCACGTTGCGCTGGACGAGGCGGTCCATGCCGGCGATGCCGATCGCGGAGAGCAGCGCGCCGATGGTGGTCGGAATCAGGCAGACCAGCAGCGAGACGAGCACGATGCCGGTGACGCCGGAGTCGGTGATCGCCTGCGTGTCCGGCGCCGCGGCCTGCCAGCCCTTGGCGAAGATCGCCATCGGCTGGAGCGTGACCACCGCGAGCAGGAAGATGACAGTCAGCGCGGCCAGCAGGATGTTGAGCGCGATCTCGTTCGGCGTCTTCTGCCGGTTGGCGCCCTCGACCAGCGCGATCATCCGGTCGATGAAGCTCTCGCCCGGCTTCTGCGTGATCTTCACGACGATCCGGTCGGAGAGCACCCGGGTGCCGCCGGTGACCGCGCTGCGGTCGCCGCCGGACTCCCGGATGACCGGGGCGGACTCGCCGGTGATGGCCGACTCGTCGACGCTGGCGATGCCCTCGACGACGTCGCCGTCCCCGGGGATGATCTGCCCGGCCTCGACCAGCACGACGTCGCCCTGCCGAAGCTGCGGCGCGGGCACCGCCTCGTCGCGGTAGGCGTCGGCCGCCGCGCCCGGCGTCCAGCCGAGCAGGCGGGTGGCGATGGTGTCCTGCTTGGCCCGCCGCAGCGTGGCGGCCTGGGCCTTGCCGCGTCCCTCGGCGACCGCCTCGGCCAGGTTGGCGAAGACCACGGTCAGCCACAGCCACACCGTGATCGCCCAGGCGAACACGGACGGGTCGGCCACCGCCAGGACGGTGGTGAAGAGCGCGCCGACCTCGACGATCAGCATCACCGGGTTGCGCCACAGCGTGCGCGGATCCAGCTTGCGCAGCGCGTCCGGCAGCGACGCGACAAGTTGGCGCGGGTCGAGCAGCCCCCCGCCGACCCGGCCGCCCGGGGTGGCCGGGTCGGCGGGGATCGCCCGGTCGCCGGTGGCCGGCGCGTCGGCGGTGTCCAGAGGTGCGGTCATGTCCTTGTCTCTCATGGTGGTCACAGCCCTTCGGCCAGCGGGCCGAGCGCGAGGGCGGGCAGGAAGGTGAGCGCGACGAGGACCACCGTGACGCCGACGACCATGCCGACGAAGAGCGGCTTGTGGGTCGGCAGGGTGCCCTCGGACGCGGGCGTGGGTTGCTGGCGGGCCAGCGAGCCGGCCAGCGCGAGCACGAAGATGATCGGGAGGAACCGGCCGAGCAGCATGCACAGCCCCAGGGCGGTGTTCCACCACTGCGTGTTCACGGTGATGCCGGCGAACGCCGAACCGTTGTTGTTGCTCGCCGAGGTGAACGCGTAGAGCACCTCGGAGAGCCCGTGCGGGCCGACGTTGAGCGCGGTCGAGGCGTTGCCGGTGGCGAACGCGGCGGCGGTGCCGGTGAGCACCAGCGCGGGCGTGACCAGGAAGTACATCGAGGCGAACTTGATCTCGCGCGACCCGATCTTCTTGCCCAGGTATTCCGGCGTGCGGCCGACCATCAGGCCGGCGACGAAGACCGTGATCACGGCGAGGATCAGCAGCCCGTACAGGCCGGCGCCGACGCCGCCCGGCGCGACCTCGCCGAGCATCATGTTGCCCAGCGTCATCATCCCGCCCAGCGCCGTGTACGAGTCGTGGAACGAGTTGACCGCGCCGGTCGAGGTGAGCGTGGTGGCCGCCGCGAAGGTCGCCGAGTTCGACACGTCAAACCGCACCTCCTTGCCCTCCAGCGCCGCGCCGACCGCCTGCGGCACCGTGCCACGCCCGGCCAGCTCGAAGACGTTGGTCAGGGTGATGCTGGCCAGCGCGAGGATCGCCATCACGGCGGCGATCGCGTGACCCTGCCGGTTCTGCCCGACCATCCGGCCGAAGACCCGGGGCAGGCTGAACGGGATCACCAGGATCAGGAAGATCTCCAGCCAGTTCGTCCACGCGGTCGGGTTCTCGAACGGGTGGGCGCTGTTGGCGTTGTAGAAGCCGCCGCCGTTGGTGCCCAGCTCCTTGATCACCTCCTGGCCGGCCACCGGCCCGCCGGTGATGGTCTGGCCGCCGCCGGTCAGGGTGGTCACGTCGGTGCCGCCGGACAGGTTCTGCACCACCCCGCCGAGCATCAGCACGAGCGCGCCGAGCACCGCGATCGGCAGCAGGATCCGCAGCGTGACGCGGACCAGGTCGACCCAGAAGTTGCCCAACTCGCCGGTGCGGCTGCGGGCGAAGCCCCGCACCAGCGCCACCGCGACGGCGATGCCGACCGCGGCGGAGACGAAGTTCTGCACCGCCAGGCCGGCCATCTGCACCAGGTGCCCCATGGTCGACTCACCCGAGTACCACTGCCAGTTCGTGTTGGTCACGAACGACACGGCCGTGTTCCAGGCGCCGTGCGGCACCACCGGGTCGCGGCCCAGCGAGAGCCACAGGTGGTTCTGCAGCCGCTGCAACGCGTAGAGGAACAGCAGCGAGACGGCCGAGAAGGCGAGCACGCCGCGGACGTACACCCCCCAGGTCTGCTCGGCTGCCGGGTTGACCCCGACCAGTCGGTAGATGCCCCGCTCGACACGGGTGGACCGGGTGCCGGTGACGGCGCGGTACATGTGGTCACCGAACGGCCGGTGGACGGCGACCAGCGCCACCACCAGCGACAACACGAAGAGCACCCCGGCTGTGGTCATGCTCATCAGAAGCGCTCCGGGAACAGCAGGGCGACGACCAGGAACACGCCCAGTCCGATCGCCAGCACCAGGCCGACGGCGTTGACGGCGTTCACAGCTTCTCCACACCCCTCACCACGAGGGCGAGAGCCGCGAACAGCCCCACCGTCAGCAACACGAACAGCACGTCAGACACGGCTGACCTCTCCTAGCGGAATACGTCCTCGCGACCGCCTCCCGGTCGCGCCGGGCAATCACAACGCCAGGTCGCGCGTACCGACAGGGGCTATAACGCGACCATCACGCCGGGCGGCGGTTTCTTGACGCGCCTTTCACGCCGACGGGCCGGGTCACGCCGACGGGTCGAGCGGGCCGAACGCCGAGCGGACCAACCGGTTCGCCTCGTCCTGGTCCACGTCGGTGGCGACCAGCAGGTCGCTGGCCGTGGTGCGCACCTGGGCCACCACGACCGCGCCGGAGAAGTCCACCCCGGCCCGGTAGGCGTGGCCGGCCTCGACGACGGCCCGCAACGCGGCCGCGCGGCAGTGCTTCGGCTCGGCCGCGCCGCGGGCGAACTCCTTGCGCAGCTTCCGGGCCGCCTCGGCCAGCGCGGACACCGCCGCCGGCATGGCGTCCGGCACCCGCTCCCCGTCGGCGAGCAGGGTGACCGTACGCCGGATCAGCGTGCCGCTGTTGCGCATCGCCCGGTCCACCGGCTCGACCGACCGGGCGTACCGGCCGAGCGGCCCCTCCCGGGCGGTCCAGTAGACCGGGGAGAGCGTGGTGGCCTCCCGGGCGCCCTGCGCCGCCTCGCCGAACGAGCCCATCTCCGCCTTGTTGTCCCGCAGCCGGTCACGGGCGACGCGGGCCGCCTCGGCGTCCCGCTCGCGCAGCGCGTCGGCGGTGCGGTCCAACTGCTCGGCGAGCAGGTCCAGCGCCGGGCCGGCCCCACGATTGATGATCCGCAAGGGGTTCAGCGGCAGCAGCACGGCGGTTACCAGCAGCGCCGCCCCGCCGCCGACAAGCGCGTCCATCACCCGGGGCGCTTCCAGGTTCGGCACCGACGGGGTCAGCGTGCCGATCAGCACCGCCGTCGCGCCGGCCTGCACCACGAGCGCCGGGCGGCGGCCGACGGCCGCCGCCACCACGACCGCCAGCGCCACGACAAGACCGAGCTGCCAGGCGCCGACCCCGACCAGGTGGATCAGCAGGTCGCCGATCAGGATGCCGACCGCCACCCCGATGATCAACTCAATCGTGCGGCGCAGGCGTTGGCCCACCGAGGCGGCAAGCGTCACCACCGCCGAGATCGGCGCGAAGACCGGTTGGGCGATGTGCAGCACCGACTCCGCGACCCACCAGGAGAGGCCGGCGGCCAGCCCGGCCTGGGCTGCCAGCCCGGCACCCGCGCGCGCCCGCCGGAACCGGTCGGCCAGCACCGCCGGCGCGGCACGCCACCGGTCGGCGAAGCTCCGTCCGCCCGCTCCCGCACCGGCCACGGCCGCGCGTACCCGCTCCCCGGCGTCCCAATCCCGCGCCGAGAGTCAGCGGGTGCCGGCGTCGGCGACCAGGGTCTCGGCCGGGAGGGACGGTCGGGCCGGGTTCAGCGGGGCATCTCCCGCCAGCCGGTGCCGCTCGACCGCCACGCGCCGGCGAGGATGCTCGCCGAGACGCGGCTCGGGCACTGCTGGATCTTCGACCGGCCGGCGGCGCCGCCGATCTGGGCCTGGACCTGCCACTGCTGTCCGTCGGTGCAGATGTAGACGTCGCGGCGCCCGCGAGGGATGTTGACGCCGTTCCACCAATGTTCCTCCACGACCATGAGGTGACCGTACCCCAGGCGACCCGGTCCGGCCCAGACCCGCAGGTCGGGCCGGACCGCGACGGGATCAGCCGTCCAGCCGGCGGACCATGTTCATGATGGTCTCGACCTGGGCACCGCCCTTGATCGGATAGTTCGTGCCGCCGAGGTAGCCCCACCAGTCCCAGCAGCCGTTCGGGTTGACCCCGCTGGCGGTCGCCTGCGGATAGAGCACGATCAGCCGGTTCGTGTCGGCGTACTGGTTGAGGTTGGCCCGGTCGACGAACGCGGTGCCGACCTTCGCGTATCCCTGGGCGCAGCCGTGCAGGGCGACCAGCAGCCGGCAGGTGGTGCCGGCGGCGCAGGCGCTCGGCACGTACGCGAAGCCGCTGGCGTCCATGCTCAGCCCGTTGGCCCAGCCGTTGACCGCGAAGCTGTCCTGACTGAATCGGATCAGGGTGCCGCCCAGCGGGCCGGTGTTCGGGGCGGCGACCGAGCCGAGCAGGTGCCCGAGGAACACGCCCTGCGGGTCGGTGCCGCAGTCGGCGAGGAACGGCGAGGCGGTGGCGGTGCAGCCGACGCTGCCGTAGGGGGTGACCCACGAGTGACCGGCCGCGCTGCCGGAGTCGTACCGGACTCGCGCGCCGAAGTCCTGGTAGTAGCGGACCAGGTCGTCGGTGACCGATTTCTTCACGGTGGCGTCACTGTTGCCGTGGTAGACGTACACCGGCTGGCCGGAGAGGTTCCCGGTGCCGTCGATCCAGCCGTAGCCGGCCCAGGCGCGGGTGTACGCCTCCAGGTTGCCCAGGTAGGTGGGGTAGATGTTGTCGCCGCAGCCGTAGAGCGCCTGCGGGACGCTGTTCTGCGCGCAGTAGTACGGCCCGGCCGCGAAGATCGCCGCGCCCCGGATCCGGGTCGAGTAGGCGACCTGGAGCTGGGTGGCCAGGTAGCCGCCGGAGGAGACCCCGGCGACGTAGACGGCGGAGACCGGGTACGCGCGCAGCGTGCCGGCGACCGGCGACTTGGTGGCGGGCGTACCCGCGGCCCGCGCGGCTACCCCGCCGGGCAGGACGAGCAGGAACGCGGCGGCGAGGGCGGTGACGGCTTTCCACGGTGTGATCATGGTGTTCTCCCGTCGGGGCGCCGGCGGGACGACCGGCGTGCCGGCACCGTAGCGTGACATCGAACACAGCCGATATCCGCGCGGTCGACACGTCCCCGGTCGTTACGGTGTGGCTCACCCACCGCGCTTAGCGGATCGCTACGGAGGGTAAAGGCAGATCATGGGACAGTTGCGCACCTCGCCGCCGCCGCCGCAGGCCACCGAGCTGGAGCGGTGGGTGCTCGACACCCCCGAGGAACTGCGCGACGTGCGGGCCTCGCTGCGCGACGCGCTCACCCGGCACGGGCTGGTGCAGGGCGAGGACCTGGACGAGGTGCCGCACATGGTGCTGCTCGTCGCCACCGAACTGTCCAGCAACGCGCTGCGGCACGGCCGGCCACCCACCATCGTCACGCTGCTGGCCACCGACGACAGGTTCCTGCTCGACGTGGCCGACCACGACGTCAGCTCGGTACCGGAGCTGAGCGACATCCGCCCGACGGACTCGGGCGGACGCGGGCTGTTCCTGGCTCAGTCGATCTCGCTCGACGTCGGCTGGTATGCCACCGAGACCACCAAGCACATCTGGGCCTCGTTCTCCCGGTAGCCCTCAGAAACCGGACACCGGGTGCGGGACGTACGGCGCCTCCAGCTCCGCCACCTCGGCGTCGGTCAGCTCCAACTCCAGCGCGGCGACCGCGTCGGTCAGGTGGTGCGGCTTCGTCGCGCCGACGATCGGCGCGGTCACCGCCGGGTGGCGTGCCACCCAGGCCAGCGCCACCTGCGCGCGCGGCACGCCACGCTGCGCGGCCACCCGACCCACCGCGTCGACCACCGCCCGGTCGTGCTCCTCGGTCCGCGCGTAGAGCTTGCGGCCGAACTCGTCGCTGTCCGCCCGCGTCGTCCGCTCCCCCGGATCCCGGGTCAGCAGGCCCCGGGCCAGCGGGCTCCACGGGATCACCGCGACGCCCTGGTCGAGGCAGAGCGGCAGCATCTCCCGCTCCTCCTCCCGGTAGAGCAGGTTGTAGTGGTTCTGCATGGCGGCGAACCGGGTCCAGCCGTGCCGCTCCGCGACCCAGAGCGCCTTGGCGAACTGCCACGCGTACATCGACGAGGCGCCGAGGTAGCGGACCTTGCCGGCCCGGACCAGGTCGTGCAGCGCCTCCATGGTCTCCTCGATCGGGGTGACCGGGTCGAGACGGTGGATCTGGTAGAGGTCGACGTAGTCGGTGCCGAGCCGGCGCAGGCTCGCGTCGATCTCGCTCATGATGTGCTTACGGGAGAGGCCGCCCCGGTTCGGGCCGACGCCCATCCGGCCGTGCACCTTCGTCGCGATCACCACGTCCTCGCGGTCGGCGAAGTCCTTCAGCGCCCGGCCGACGATCTCCTCGCTGGTGCCGTCGGAGTAGACGTTTGCGGTGTCGAAGAAGTTCACCCCCAGCTCCAGCGCCTGCCGGATGGAGGGGCGGGCGGCGTCCTCCGGCAGGGACCAGGGGTGCGTGCCCCGCCCCGGCTCGCCGTAGCTCATGCAACCCAGGCAGAGCCGGGACACCTGGAGGCCGGTGGAACCGAAGCTCACGTAGTCCATGCGCCCATCTCACCACCGGTCGGCGGGCGCCGCAGTCCCGGCGGAGTCAGTCGCCGTGCTCCGCGGTGGCCGCCGGGACGTCGCCCCAGACCGCCTTCGCGCCGGAGTCGCCCACCCGGTAGACCTGCACCAGGTTCGCCGCGGCCACCGCCACCGCGAGCACGGCCACCACCACGCCCAGCGCGCCGGCCCCGGACCGGGTCCCGTCGCCGGCCGGCCGCTCCGCCCGGCGGTGCAGCCAGACCAACGCGACCGCGACGACCAGCAGCGGCAGCGCGAACCAGATCAACTGGTCGCCCAGCTCGGCGTGCCGGCCCGGGTCGCCGACCCGGTGCTCCAGGCTCTCCCCGCTCTGGGTGGCGAGCGGGATCGCGGCGGTGGCCAGCGCGGCGACCAGCACCACCAGCCAGCCGAAGCGCCCCCGCCAGGCGGGTCGTACGGCCAGCGCGACCACGCCCAGCGCGGCCAGCGGCAGCAGCACCACCACGGCGTGCACCACGAGGGGGTGCAGCGGCAGTCCGTTCACGGAGTCAGGCACGTCGATCTCCTCGGCATCGGGTCCGGTCCGGGCCCACAGTGCCCCGCGTTTCTTGCGAAGTTCTTGTCCGCCCGACCGCCGGCCCGCTCAGGCGGACGGCAGCAGCAGGGTGAAGGTGGCGCCCCGCCCCGGCGCGCCGGTCACCTCGACGATGCCCCGGTGCCCCCCCGCCACGTGCTGCACCAGGGCGAGACCGAGACCGAACCGCCGGCCCGCCCCGGACGTGCCGTGCGCGAACCGGGCGAAGAGCCGGTCCGCCTCCGCCGGGTCCAGCCCGACCCCGTCGTCGGCGACCTCGGCGACCACCCGCCCGTCCCGGCGGGTCACGGTGACGGTGACGTGGCCGCCCGCCGGCACGTGCCCGATCGCGTTGTCCACAAGCGCCGTCAACGCCCGACGCAGGGCCGGCCGCGCGCCCCGGATCGGCGCCGGACCGCCGGCCGCCAACCGCAGCTCCACCCGCCGCTCGACGGCGTACGCGGACATGCTCTCCACCACCTCGCCGGCCACCTCGGCCAGGTCCACCTCGGTGTCCGGCAGCGGCTGGTGCTCGGCGGCGGCCGATACCAACAGGTCCTCGACCACCTCACCGAGCGCCCGGGTGTCCGCGACGAGCTGGTCGAGCTGCCCGGCCAACCGGTCCGCCGGCTGCTCCCGGGCACGCCGGGCCAGCAGTTGCGCCCGGGTGTGCAGCACGGTCAGCGGGGCCCGCAGCTCGTGCGAGGCGTCCGCCACGAACCGACGCTGCATGCCCAACGCGGTGGCCAGCGGGGCGACCGCCCGCCGGGCCAGCAGCGTGGCCGTGACCAGCGCGCCGGCCAGCCCGGCCAGCTCGGCGACGAGCAGCGCCAGACCGAGCTGGCCCTGCCGCCGGCGCAGCGGGGCCAGGTCGGCGGCGACCGCCCAGCGGGTGCCGTCCGGCCGCTGCTCCACCGCCACCCGGACCGGCCGGTCCTCACCGGCCGTCGCGTCACGGCGGCCGGGGGCGCCGCGTACCGCCCGGTCGAGCACCCGGGTCAGCTCCGGCGAGGCGCCCGGGGTCACCTCGACGGCCGGGTCGCCGCCGCGCAGCCGGGCCAGGAACTGCCCGGGCGGCGGGTCGTCCACGTCCTCGGCCGAGGCCAGCACCCGGCCCAGCTCGCCGTCCAGCGCCCGCGACTCCTGCCGGCTGGTCAGCGCGTACATCAGCGCGCCGACAAGCAGCAGGACCAGCCCGATCGCGCCGGCGGTCTGGGCCACGCTGCGCCGCCGGGCACGGGTGAGCCTCGCCTCGTCCACGCTCAGCCGGTCCCGAGCCGGTAGCCCAGCCCGTGCACCGTGCGGACCGCGTCCCGGCCCAGCTTGCGGCGCAGGTGGTGGACGCAGGCGTCGACCGTGCCCGGCGCGTCGGCCCGGTCGAACGCCGTGCTCAGCAGCTCGGCCCGGGTGAAGACCTTGCGGGGCCGGCCGGCGAGCGCGTGCAGCACGGCGAACTCGCGGGCGGAGAGCGGGATCTCCTCCGCGCCGTCGACCACCCGGCGGTTGCCCACGTCGAGCTGGCGGCGGCCCAGCGGCAACCAGCCCGCGGCGTCCGGGTGCCGGCGGCGCAACGCCCGCAGCCGGGCCGTCAGCTCCGCCACCTCGAACGGCTTGACCAGATAGTCCTCCGCCCCGGCGTCCAGGCCGGCGACCCGGTCGGCGACCGCACCCCGGGCGGTGAGCAGCAGCACCGGGCAGGCGACGCCCTGCGCCCGCGCCCGGGCCACCAGCTCCAGGCCGTCCAGCGCGGGCAGCCCCCGGTCGACCACCATCACCTGGTAGTCCCGGGTCAACGCGCGGTGCAGGCCGAGGTGCCCGTCGCCGGCCACCTCGACCTCGTACCCCTCGTCGGTGAGCAGGTCGGCGAGGAGACCGGACAGGGCGCGGTCGTCCTCGACCAGCAGCAGGCGGGGGCGGTTCTCCACCGGCCCAGTATCTATCCGCCGCCCCGGCGGCTCAGTGGTCCCCGGCCGGGATCGGGTCGTCGTACTGACCGGACGGGCCGGCCAGCGGCTCGCCGCCGACCAGCGGCCAGGCGTTCGGCGTGCAGCCGTGCAGGCCGAGCGTCTGCTGCACCATCACCGGGGCCTGGCCGCCGGAACGGGGGCAGCGTTCGTGGCCACGGCCCAGCCGGTGACCCACCTCGTGGTTGAGCAGGTACTGCCGGTAGAGGTCGAGGTCGGGCACGTGCGGCACCCCGTACACCCAGCGGGCCACGTTGATCACGACCCGGTCGCCGTTGCGGCAGGAGGTGTAGCGGTCGCTCGGGTCGTCGCACAGCTCGCCCCGGGTCACCGGCGTGGTCAGCAGCACGGTGAAGTCGGCCGGACCGTCCCGGCCCACCCGTTGCAGCCGCCACCGGCCGTCGCCGGTCCAGCCCCGCCGGTCGGCGAGCGTCGCCGCGACCTCCCGGGCGAAACGTTCCACGTCCACGTCGCGGATGCCGTCCTCCACCCCGACCCGGTAGCGCAGCAGCTCACCGGAGCGCCCGGCAACCGCGCCGACCGTGTCGGCGGTCCGGAAGTCGCCGCCGCCCCGGGGCGGGTAGCTGACGCCGGGCGGCACCCGGCCGGCCACCGGGACCGGTGTCCGGGCGGCCGTCGCCGCCGGGCGCGCCGACGGCACCGCCGCCGGCACGGTCCGCTCCACCCGGGCCGAGGCCAGCAGGTCCGGCCGGCGGTGCGCCGCGTACCCACCGCCGGCGGTGAGGCCGGTCACGACGAGCACCGCCGCCAGCGCGCGGACCCCGGCCCGCGACCTCCGTCGCCGCCGATGCACGCCCCGGTCATGCCCGCCCACGTCGCTCTCCGTCCGTCGCCCGCACGTGCTCCGCAGGAGAGTACGGACGCCGGCGCCGGTCGGTTGAACCCTCGGGCCGGGTACCGTCGGGTACGGGGTGGGCGACCTGCCGCCTGTCGGAGTCCAGGGAGAGCCACCCGTGTCCTCAGCCGAGCCGCTGCTCGACGCCGCCCTGGCGGCGGCGCGCGGCACCGACGTACGCGCCGCCGAGCGCGCCCTCGACGCGCTGGTGGTGGGCGACGGCGCGGCGGTGGACGCGGCGCTGCTCACCCGCCTGTGCCGGACCCTGGGCCGGCTCTGGCCGCGCGGCTGGCAACCTGTCGACCTGGACCGGCTCGCCGCCCGGCGGCTCACCCCACGCGGCGCCCGGCTGCTGCGCGACGCGGCGGCCGCCCAGCGACGCGCGCTGCCCGGCCCGGTCCCGGCCTGGTTCGACGAACAGCTCGCCGACCTGGGCGCGCACTGGGACGCCGACGCGGGCTGGCTGGACCGCCGTGCCGACGGCGACCGGATCACCGCGCTCCGCGACGCGGTCGACGCGCTCGTCCTGATCGAGGGGCTGCCCCCGATCGCGCTGCTGCGCCCGCCGCCCGGTGCCGCCGCCGTCCCGCTCGCCGCCGTCCCGGCCACCGGCTCCCGGATGCTCGACCGGGTCCGCGCGCTGCTGGCCAAGGCGGAGTCGACAGGCTATCCGGCCGAGGCGGAGGCGTTCACCGCCAAGGCGCAGGAGCTGATGGCCCGGCACAGCATCGACACGGCGCTGCTCGACGCCACCGCCGCCCGCCCGGACCGCCCCGGCGGCATGCGCCTGGGCACGGACGCCCCGTACGCGGCGGCCAAGGCGCTGCTGATCCAGGAGGTGGCGGGCGCGAACCGGTGCGAGTCGGTCTGGTCCGACGACCTCGGCTTCGCCACCGTGCTCGGCTTCCCCGCCGACCTGGCCGCGGTGGAGCTGCTGCACACGTCGCTGCTGGTGCAGGCCACCGCCGCGATGCTGCGCGGGCGGGCCGGGCGTGGCAAGGGCAGCGGGCGGCGCACCAAGGGCTACGACGAGTCGTTCCTCAACGCGTTCGCGCTGCGGATCGGCGAGCGGCTGCGGGCGGCCAGCACGGCGGCGGCCGAGGAGCACACCGACGACAGGTTGCTGCCGGTGCTGGCGGCCCGCACGGACGCGGTCCGGGAGCGCACCGAGCAGCTCTTCCCCGGCACCACCCGTCACCGCCTCCAGGTGCGCGACAGCGAGGGCTGGTCGTCCGGCACCACCGCCGCCGACCAGGCCTCCCTCAAGGCCGGCGCCCCACCCCACCCCACCCGCCTCCCCGCCCGCCCGGCGTCCCGCCGTTGACCATGACGTTGGCGGGACATGGTGTCCGCTTTGTCGCCGCCAACTTCATGATCGACGCAGGGACGGCGAGGATGGCAGGGTCCGGGCGGAAAGTTCGGCTCGACGTGTCGGATCGGGGCGGGTGGCTCCGACCCGTCTGCGAGGCGCCACCGACGGTGGCCCCGACCCGAGGAGTGGACCGTGAAGTACATGCTGCTGATCTGGAACCGGCCCGGCTTCGCCGACGAGCTGACCGAGGCCGAGCGCAACGCGATCTTCGGTGAGGTCGACGCCATCATGACGGAGCTGACCGAGTCCGGCGAGATGGTCGGCGGCGAGGCGCTGGCCCACCCGTCGCAGACCCGTACGGTCCGGCCGGCGGCCGGCGGCACCGAGATCACCGACGGGCCGTTCGTGGAGAGCAAGGAGCAGTTCGCCGGCTACCTCACCGTCGACTGCGAGACCCCGGAGCGGGCCGCCGAGATCGCCGCGCGCTGGCCGGACGTGCGCCACGGCTTCGGCGTGCTGGAGGTGCGCGCGGTGATGGAGCAGGCCGGGACGGAGATGTGACCTCCCGGGCGGTCGAGGACCTGCTGCGGACGCTCGCGCCGCAGGTTCTCGGCGTGCTCGTGCGCCGGCACGGCCAGTTCTACGCCTGTGAGGACGCGGTCCAGGAGGCGTTGCTGGCCGCCGCCACCCAGTGGCCGGCGCAGGGCGTGCCGGAGCATCCCCGCGCCTGGCTGGTCACCGTGGCGACCCGCCGGCTCACCGACGAGTGGCGCAGCGAGCACGCCCGCCGGGAGCGCGAGGTCGCGGTGGCGGTCCGGCAGCCGGCGTACGCGGCGGTCGCGCCGCCCGCCGACGAGGAGCCGCCGAGCGGGGACGACACGCTGAAGCTGCTGTTCCTCTGCTGCCATCCGACGCTGCCGGTCAGCGCCCAGGTGGCGCTCACGCTGCGGGCGGTGGGCGGGTTGAGCACCGCCGAGATCGCCCGGGCGTACCTGGTGCCGGAGGCCACCATGAGCCAGCGGATCCGCCGCGCCAAGCAGCGGATCGAGGCCGCCGGGGCGCGCTTCACGATGCCGTCGGCGGCGGACCGCGAGGAGCGGCTGGGCGCGGTGCTGCGCGTGCTCTACCTGGTCTTCAACGAGGGCTACACCGCGTCGAGCGGGGACGAGCTGCACCGGGTGGAGTTGACCGGGGAGGCGATCCGGCTGGCCCGGGAGCTGCACCGGTTGCTGCCCACCCACGGCGAGGTGGCCGGGCTGCTGGCGCTGATGCTGCTCACCGACGCGCACCGGGCGGCCCGGACCGGCCCGGACGGCGAGCTGGTGCCGCTGGCCGAGCAGGACCGCAGCCGCTGGGACCGGGTCGCGACGGCCGAGGGGATCACGCTGGTGACCGAGGCGCTGACCTGGTCGGCGCCGGGCCCGTACCAGGTGCAGGCCGCCATCGCCGCGGTGCACGCGGAGGCGCCCAGCGCGGCGACCACCGACTGGCCGCAGATCGTCGCGCTCTACCGGGTGCTGGCCCGGATCGCGCCGAACCCGATGGTGACGCTCAACCAGGCCGTCGCGGTGGCCATGGTGGACGGCCCGAAGGCCGGCCTGGCGCTGCTCGCGCCGCTCGGCGACGACGACCGGACCGCCGGCCACCACCGGCTGGCCGCCGTCCGCGCGCACCTGCTCGAACTGGCCGGCGACCGGGCGGACGCCCGGGCCGCCTACCTGGCCGCCGCCCGGGCCACCACCAGCCTGCCCGAGCGGCGTTACCTGGAGGTACGCGCCGCGCGCCTCGCGGCCGACCGATGAGATCCGCCGCCGGAGGTGGTCCACCCGTCATGGGAGACGTCACCAGCCAACTGTCGGTGTCACTTGACGGCTACGTGGCCGCGCCGGACCAGAGCGTGCGGGACCCGCTCGGCCGGGGCGGGCTGCGGCTGCACGAGTGGGCGTTCGCCACCGAGACGTGGCGCGCCCAGCACGGCCTCCCCGACGGAGAGCGCACCGTCGACGCCGAGGTGGTCGAGGAGATGACCGCCGGCGTCGGTGCGTACGTGATGGGCCGCCGCATGTTCGGCGGCGGCGAGGGGCCGTGGGATCCGACCTGGACCGGGTGGTGGGGTGCTGAGCCGCCGTTCCGCGCCCCGGTGTTCGTGCTGACGCATCATCCCCGCGAGTCGCTGCCGCTGGCCGGCGGCACGGAGTTCCACTTCGTCACCGACGGACCGGAGGCGGCGTTGGCGCGCGCCCGGGCGGCGGCCGGGGACGACGACGTCTGCGTGGCCGGCGGCGGCGAGACCGTACGCGGCTACCTGGCGGCCGGGCTGCTGGACTCGCTCTGGCTGCACGTGGTCCCGGTCGTGCTGGGCGGCGGCACGCCGCTCTTCGACGGGGCGTTGGACGTGGCGCTGGAGCCGGAGAAGGTGGTCGCGGCGCCGACCGTCACGCACATCCGCTACCGGGTCGTTCGCTGACCGCTCCTCAGAACAGCCGCCCCCGGTAGGGGTGGGGGCGGCCCCACCGTTCCTCCCACTGGGCCAGCTCCGCCTGCCAGCGGGGCAGGTCGGGCCGGTACTCCCGGATCAGGTCGGGGTTCTCCGGACGGCCGGCCAGGAACCGCCAGTATGCCTCGACCGCCTCCCGCGTCTCGTCCAGCGGGTAGCGGCCGTGCTCACCCTCGACCCACTCGTTGTCGAACTCGATGCCGGCCGGGGTGAAGCTGACCTCGTACTTGTCGCTGTCCCATTCGTCGTCGCGGGTCCGGCCGTGAGCCACGTCGTCGATCATCGCGAGGGCGTCCAGACACACCGAGTGGTAGACGGAGATGTCGGTGACCAGCCACGCGCCGAGTGCCCGGTAGCGCTGGTCGGCCACGTCGAACAGCGGCAGCCCGAACTCGTCGGCGGAGAAGCTGATGAACGTCAACGCAAGTCCTTCGGATCAGGGGACGACGACCGGCCATCCGTGGGTGAAACCACCCGAACCATTGTAGAAACCCTCGATGACGACGCCCTTGTGCACGCCACGCCAGGTGTTGGTGCCGGGCACGGGCCGCGCGTTCTGGAAGGCGCCGCTGATCGCGTTGTCCACCTGGGCCGGCGTCCAGTCGTCCGGGAAGAAGGAGCTTTCCCCGCCGTTGCCCTTCTTCGGCTTCCAGGCTCCGTGCGGTGGGTTCAGGGTGGGGTCGAAGAACTCGGGCTTGGCCGAGTAGGCGCCGGTCCTCGGATCCTTGACCATGGTGTTCGGCTGCAGTCGCCGACCCGGGAAGTCCTGGCCGCCGGGCCGGTAGTGATAGCCGGACCCCTTGGCCTGGCCCGGCCGGACGTGCCCACCGAACACGTGCTCGGTGAAGTGCGGGTTCATCCGGCCGGGCTGGTTACGGGTCTTGGTCCGTCTGAGAAAGCGCAACGCGGCGCGCATCAGTTTGCCGCCGGCCTTGCCTCCGCTCATGTCAGCTCACCCGTCGACGAGTTTCCAGAGGACTTCCTGGACGAGGTTGCCGACGATCGTGCGGGTCAACTGCTGGAAGACCGGGATCTCCAGCAACGAGGCCCCGAACGTCACCGCCGCGGTGGCGATCGCCTGGGCGATCTCGATCGCCAGGATGACCAGTTGCACGATGACGGCGACCTTGAGCGCGAGCACGATCGCCGCGCAGATGATCAGGCCGGTGCCGGTGAGCACCGCGGCGGTGACCCCGTCGCGCAGGCTGTCGGCGGGGCTGTCCTCCTGGTTCCACCAGGTCTGGAACGCGGTGATGTCCTGGCCGGTCTGCCGGGTCCAGACCGCCGCCGCCCCGGTGTTCGCCTCGGCGACCACGCCGGAGAGCGTGCCGGAGAAGCGGATCCAGGCGTTGCCCATCTCGAAGAGCTTCACTTCGTCGGCCTCCGGCCAGGTGTAGCCGAGGATGCCGAGCAACGAGCGCAGCTCGCCGGGCAGTTCCAGGCCCATCGGTCAGCCTCCCAGCGAGCGGCGCAGCCCGTCGAAGCCCTTGGTGATCGCGGCCTCGGTCTCGGCGTAGCGGGTGGCCATCTCGCCGAGGTCGACCCCGGCCGCGGCGATCTCGTCGAGGGCGGTGTCGAAGCATTCGAAGGCGAACGCGGAGACCTCGTCGTGGGCGGCGCCGATCAGCGAGCCGATGTCGTCGGAGCCCCAGGGCCGGCCGAAGCCTGCCAACTCGGCCTGGAACGCGGTGAGCGCCTGACCGAACCGGGTCGCCGCGCCGCCCAGTGCCCGCCCGGAGGCGCCGAGGGCTTCCGGATCGATCTCGACAGGCATCAGCGACCGCCCGACTGGGAGAGCCGGTCCTGCGCCGCGACGAGCGCGTCGGTGAACGCGGTGAACTGGCGGCCGGCGTCCTCCTGGATGCGGCGCAGTTGCTCGCCGAGGGAGCCGAGGTCCACCTCGCCCGGCACGGCGGCGGTGGCCCGTTCCTGGAGGTCGGCGAGCGCCGCGTTGACCGCCGCCTCGATCTGCTCGGCCAGGGTCTCGCTGGGCATGCGCATGACCCGGGGATCCAGGGTCAGCCCGGTGACCCGTCCCGGCGGGCCGGCGGTGACCCGGATCAGCCCGTCCGCGGCCTCGCCGGTGCCTTCCGGCGGCGCGGGCGGTTCACCCTGGCCGGCGGCGTTGTGCCGTTGCAGCGCGGCCATGGTCTCGGACAGCACCCGACCGAGGCCGGACGGGTCGGCGGGCTGGGCCATCACGAAGCTCCTCCGCGGTCGAGGTCGCCTCGCATCCTATGCAGCGGACGCCGGCCGTGGTGACCCCCGGTGAGCGACTGTGGACGGTCGGCACTCCACCCCGGCACACAGCACGCCGGGCCGGCCCGAAGGCCGGCCCGGTGGTCGTGCGGGGCGTACGTCAGCTCTTGAAGGCGTCCTTGATCTTCTCGCCGGCCTGCTTGAGCTTGGCGCCGGCCTGGTCGTTGCGGCCCTCGGCCTCGAGGCGCTCGTTGTCGGTCGCCCGGCCCACGCCCTCCTTGACCTTGCCCGCGGTGTCCTGGGAAGCGTTGTCGATCTTGTCGTCGAGACCCATGGGAACCTCCACCTCAGCAGTTGCGTGACGACAACTGGTTACCCCGGTGGCCCTCGGCCCAATCACGCGTCACCCGATCGGGCGAAATCGCCGCAGCCGGAGGCTGTTCGCCACCACGAAGACCGACGAGAACGCCATCGCCGCACCGGCGAGCATCGGGTTGAGCAGCCCGGCGGCGGCCAGCGGCAGCGCGGCCACGTTGTAGGCGAACGCCCAGAACAGGTTGCCCTTGATGATCGCCAGGGTGCGTCGGGACAGTCGGATGGCGTCCGCCGCGGCCAGCAGGTCGCCCCGGACCAGGGTCAGGTCGGCGGCCTCGATCGCCACGTCGGTGCCGGTGCCCATGGCCAGCCCGAGGTCGGCGCGGGCCAGCGCGGCCGCGTCGTTGACGCCGTCACCGACCATGGCCACCACCCGGCCCTCGCGCTGGAGCCGCTCGACCACCGCCACCTTGTCGGCCGGCAGCACCTCGGCGACCACCTCGTCGATGCCCACCTCGGCGGCCACCGCCCGCGCGACCGTGGTGTTGTCGCCGGTGAGCAGCACCGGGGTGAGCCCCAGGCCGCGCAGCCGGTCGACCGCTGCGCGGCTGGTCGGCTTCACCGCGTCGGCCACCGCGAGCACGCCGCGCGCCCGCCCGTCCCAGCCGGCCAGGACCGCCGTCCGGCCGGCCGCCTCCGCGCCGGTCGCGGCCCGCGCGACCTCCTCGGGTACGTCGAGACCGCGCTCCCGCAGCAGCCGGAGCCGCCCGACCACCACGGTCCGGCCGTCGACCGCGCCGGTCACGCCCAGCCCCTCGGTGTTGGCGAAGTCGGTGACCGCCGGCAGCGGGCCGGCAGCGGTCGCCGCCTCGGCCACCGCCCGCGCGATCGGGTGCTCGGAGGCCGCCTCCAGCGCACCGGCCAGCCGGAGCAGGTCGTCGGCGTCCTCCCCGGTCGCGGGCAGCACCTCGGCCAGCGCCATCCGGCCGGTGGTGACGGTGCCGGTCTTGTCCAGCACCACGGTGTCGACCCGGCGGGTGGACTCCAGCACCTCCGGCCCCTTGATCAGCACGCCGAGCTGCGCGCCGCGTCCGGTGCCGACCAGCAGCGCGGTCGGCGTGGCCAGGCCCAGCGCGCACGGGCAGGCAATGATCAGGACGGCCACGGCGGCGGTGAACGCGGCGGTCGGCCCGGCGCCGGCGCCGAGCCACCAGCCCAGCGTGCCGGCGGCCAGCGCGATCACGATCGGCACGAAGACGCCGGAGATCCGGTCGGCGAGCCGTTGCACCGCCGCCTTGCCGGTCTGCGCCTGCTCCACCAGCCGCGCCATCTGGGCGAGCTGGGTGTCCCCGCCGATCCGGGTGGCCCGCACCAGGAGCCGGCCGCCGGCGTTGACGGTCGCGCCCACCACGGCGTCGCCCGGCCCCACCTCGACCGGCACCGACTCGCCGGTGAGCATGCTCGCGTCGACCGCCGACGTGCCCTCCTCGACCACGCCGTCGGTGGCGATCTTCTCTCCCGGCCGGACCACGAACCGGTCGCCGACCGCGAGCTGGTCGACCGGGATCCGGACCTCCTGCCCGCCGCGCCGCACCGCCACGTCCTTCGCGCCCAGTTCGAGCAGCGCGCGCAGGGCCGAGCCGGCGGTGCGCTTGGCGCGGGCCTCGAAGTAGCGTCCGGCCAGGATGAAGACCGTCACGCCGGCGGCGGCCTCCAGGTAGATGTCGCCGGCCCCGTCGCCCCGGGTGATGTCGAACCGGAACGGGTGCGTCATCCCGGGCATCCCGGCGTCGCCGAGGAAGAGCGCCCAGAGCGACCAGCCGAACGCGGCGAGCGTGCCGAGTGAGACCAGGGTGTCCATGCTCGCCGCGCCGTGCCGCAGGTTGACCAGCGCGGCCCGGTGGAACGGCAGCCCGCCCCAGACCACCACCGGGGCGGCCAGGGTGAGCGAGGCCCACTGCCAGTAGTCGAACTGCCAGGCCGGCACCATGGCCAGCACGATCACCGGCAGGGTCAGCACGGCGGAGACCCACAACCGGGTACGCGCGCCGCGCAGCTCGTCCACCGGCTCGGCGGCGGTGGTCGCCTCGGCCCGGGCGGGCGGGGGCGGCACCACTGCCGTGTAGCCGGTCTTCTCCACGGTGGCGATCAGGTCGTCCGGCGCGACCTCGTCGGCGTACCGGACGGTGGCCTTCTCGGTGGCGTAGTTCACCGTGGCCTCGACGCCGTCCATCCGGTTGAGCTTCTTCTCGATCCGGGCGGCGCAGGACGCGCAGGTCATCCCGCCGATCTTGAGCTCGATCAGGTTCGGCGCGGTCGGCAGCGCCTTTCCCGTGGTGGTCATCGCGGCACCTCCCGGATCAACTGTGCCCGTGCCCCGGGGTGCCGTGTTCGGCGTCCGGGGTCGGTGCGGTGGTGGTCGCCGGCGCGGTGGGCGCGGGCGCGGTCTGGTCGCCGGCCAGGACGGTGAACTCGGCGGTGTGCACCGTGTCGCCGTGCCGGAAGTCCAGGTAGAGACGGTACGCCCCGGCCGAGGGCACCTCGGCGGCGAACGTGACCGCCGGTCCGGCCGGGGTCCGCCCGTCGCCGGGTTCCCCCTCCGGGTGCACGTGCAGGTAGGCCAGGTCGCCCTGGCGCAGCGCCACCAGGTGCCCGTACGCCCCGAGGTGGGGCTGCAGGTCGGTGACCGGGCGGCCGTCCCGGCTGACGGTGAGCGTGAGGCGGCTGGTGCGGCCCGGCTCCGGCGTGCCGGCGAGCGTGACGGTGTAGCCGTCGACGGTGGCGCTGGTGGCCGGCGCGGGCAGCGGCCGGGTGGCGAGCGCGCCGGGCACGGTGACGTCGACGCCGAGCGTCAGCGCCGCGCCGCCGGTGGGGGTGAAGTCGGCGAACGCCCGCCACACACCCGGCCCGGCGAGCGGCGAGGCGACCCGCCAGGTGCCGTCGTCGGCCAGGTCGGGGTGGACGTGGCGGAAGCCGGACAGGTCACGCCGGGCGACGATCAGGTGCATGCGCTTGTCGTGGGCCACCTCGTAGCGGGTGACCGGCCGGCCGTCCGGTCCGGTGATCCGGAACGCGAACTCGCCGGTCGGGGCGGCGACCGGCTGGAACGTGTAGCCGCGCTCCGAGACGAGCAGCCCGCCGGGCAGGTGCGCCGCGTCGGTCGCGCCCGTGTCGCCGTGCCCGGCGGCGCCGGCCCCGTGGTCGGTGTCGGTGGTGTCGTGGCTGGTCTCGGCGGCCGGGGCGACGGGACCGGTCAGGTGACCGATCCCGAACGCCCCGCCGAACATCGCCGCGAGGCCGAGGGCGAAGCCGCTCAGCTTCGTCGCCGTGTTCATGGTGCCTCCTCCGGTTGACGGATCGGTGGGCCCGTCACGCCTCGGCGAGGTCGTAGCCGGCCTCGTCGACGGCGGCGCGTACCGCGGTGTCGTCCAGCGGGCCCTCGCTGGTGACGGTGACCCGGCCGGTGGCCAGGTCGACCTGGACGTCGGTGACGCCGGGCAGCGCGGTCAGCTCGGTGCTGACGGCGTTGACGCAGTGGCCGCAGGTCATGCCGTTCACCTGGTAGGTGGTGTCCATCTCGCCCTCCATTCGAATACCCCCTGGGGGTACAACGCGAACGTTAGCATACCCCCGAGGGGTACGCTATCCTCGACGTATGACCACGCCGACCACCCCGACCCGGGGCTACACCGCCAGCAAGGACCAGCTCCTCGCCCGGCTCCGTCGCGTCGAGGGCCAGGTCCGCGGCATCGAGAAGATGGTCGAGGACGACCGCTACTGCATCGACGTGCTGACCCAGATCTCGGCCATCCAGGCCGCGCTGGACAAGGTGGCCCTGGGCCTGCTCGACGGCCACGCCCGGCACTGCATGCACGAGGGCGCCGCCGAGGGCCGGGCCGACGAGATGGCGACCGAGATGATGGCCGCCGTCGGCCGCCTCATGAAGCGCGGCTGACCAGGACTTCCGACCCGGAAGACGAGCCGCGTGGCCCGGCTCCGCCGGCCGGCTGCGGACGTACCGTCGAGGTGGCGACCGGGTCGGCGTCGGGCCGACCCGCCCGGACGGACGGAGGCGGCGCGATGATGTGGTCGGGCCCGATGATGGGCGGGATGTGGCTCTGGCCCCTGCTGACCCTCGGGGTGCTGGCCGGGCTGGTCTGGCTGGCGGTCAGGCTGACCGGCGCGGGCGCCGCGACGCCGGGCGCCGCCCGGCGCATCCTCGACGAGCGGTAAGCGCGCGGCGAGATCGACGAGGACGACTACCGGCGGCGGCGCGCCGCGCTGAGCTGACCGCCGGCCACCGGATGCCCGACGGCGGCCCACCGGGCGGCACGGCCGGCCTGGCTACCATGGCCCGGCGACGACCGGGCGTGGTCCGCACGCGCCCGCACCGGCCGGACCGGTGACCGGGTCGCGCCGTGAACAGTTGGGAGACGCCGTGGGCGCCGACCACAGCCGTCCCGCCCCCGCGCCGCCGCGCGTACGCCGGCTGCTCCTCGCCACAGTGGTGCCGCTCTTCGTGCTCACCGTGATCGCGGCGCTGGCGCTCTGGCCCCGGCAGGGCCCGGAACCGACAGGCGGCCCCGACGTGCCGCGCCACCAGGGCACGGTGACCCGGGTGGTGACCGAGCCCTGCCCGCCCACCCCGGAGTCGCCGACCGGCGAGGACGGCCCCTGCGGCACCGTGACCGTCGCCGCCGAGCAGGGCCCGGACGCGGGCCGGCAGGTCGAGACGCCGGTCCCCGCCGGACCCGGCGCGCCCCGGGTCGAGGTCGGCGACAAGGTCATCCTGGTCGAGCTGACCGACCCGGCCGACCCGACGGTGAAGGTCTACAACATCGCCGAGCACCAGCGCGGCACGCCGCTGGTGTGGCTCGTGGCGCTCTTCGCCGCCGCGATCGTCGCGTTCGGCCGCTGGCGCGGGCTGGCCGCGCTCGGCGGGCTGGTGGCCAGCTTCGCCATCCTGCTCGGCTTCGTGCTGCCCGGGATCGGCGCCGGCCGCTCCCCGCTGCCGGTGGCGATCGTCGGCGCCGCGCTGATCATGTTCGTGGTGCTCTACCTGACCCACGGGATCAGCGCGCAGACCTCGGTGGCGGTGCTCGGCACGCTCGGCAGCCTGGTGGTCACCGGCGTGCTCGGCACGCTGGCCACCGGCGCCACCCACCTGACCGGCTTCGGCAGCGAGGACGCCACCACGCTGTCCATGTTCCAGGGCGACGTGGACCTGCACGGGCTGCTGCTGGCCGGCATCATCATCGGCTCGCTGGGCGTGCTGGACGACGTCACGGTCACCCAGTCGGCGACCGTCACCGAGCTGGCCCGCGCCAACCCGGGGCTGTCCCGACGGCAGCTCTACCGGGCGGCCACCCGGGTCGGCCGGGCGCACATCGCGTCCACCGTGAACACCATCGTCCTCGCGTACGCGGGCGCCTCGCTGCCGCTGCTGCTCCTGCTGGTCGCCGACTCCCGGCCGGTGAGCCAGATCCTGACCAGCGAGTTCCTCGCCCAGGAGATCGTCCGCAGCGCGGTCGCCACGCTCGGCCTGATCGCCGCCGTGCCGCTGACCACCGCGCTGGCCGCGGTGGTCACCACCGCCGGTCGCCGCGAGGCGGACCCCGGCCGGCCGCCGGCCGGGCGGGACGAGGCGTTGGAGGCGCTCGGCGGCGGACGCTCCGCCGGCCCGAGGAGTACGGAGGCCGCATGGTGACACTCCGCAGCGTGACGACCGACGTCAAACGCGACACGGCTCACGCTGGGCAATGTCGAAATCTCGCGATTGGTCGGCTTCCGGACGTAGATCCCCGGTCGGGATCTCGGGTAACCTCGCCCCCGGTCACCGCCGAAGGCGCGCACCGGCGCCTGCGGTGCCGCCGCCCAATCGCCTCCGGGCGAACCGGGGAACCAGGTACATGGGGTGAATCCGCGCGAGCGGTAGGGGCCACTTCCGTCCCGAACCCGTCAGCTAACCCGGTCGGCGGTCGACGGAAGGGAACACTGTGACGGCACCCCTGCGCCGCTGGTCGACACCCGTGGTGGCCGTGCTCGCCGCGCTCGCCGTGCTGGTCGGGCCGACCGCGGCGACGGCCGCCCCGCACGCCGCCGCCCCCAAGCCCTCCGGGCACTCGGAGGACGACGAGCCACCGCTCATCACCGAGGCGATCGACTCCGCCAACCGGAACTACCTGCAGGCCAAGTCGAAGCTCACCACGTCGCAGCAGCGCCAGAAGCGGCTGGCGGCCGAGAAGGCGGCGGCGGAGGCCGAGCTGGCGGCGCTCAGCCCGCAGGTCAACCAGATCGCCGCGCAGTCCTACCGGACCGGCCGGATGGGCGCGATGGCCATGCTGCTGGAGAGCCGGTCGCCCGACTCGTTCGTCGAGCGTGCCAGCGCCCTGGACGAGCTGAACCTCTTCAACGCGCAGCGGCTCGCCGCCGTCAACGACGCCAGGAACCGCGCCGAGCAGGCCAAGATCGCCGCCGACGCCGAGGTGCGCGAGCAGGAGAAGCAGACGAACGCGATGGCCCGCGAGCGGACCGAGGCACAGAAGGCGCTGAAGCTGGTCGGCGGCCTGGGCTTCACCGGCGGTCTGGTCTCGGCCACCTCGCCGGTCGCCAAGATCGGCCCCGGCCGGACCGCCGACGGCGGCTGGAAGTCGGAGTCGTGCAGCGAGGACGACCCGACCACCTCCGGCTGCGTCACGCCGCGCACGCTGCACGCGTACAAGGAGGTCAAGCGCGCCGGCTTCAACCGCTTCGTGGGTTGCTACCGACCGGGCGGGCCCTGGGAGCACCCCAAGGGCAAGGCCTGCGACTGGTCCCTGCAGAACAGCGGCTTCTCGCCGTGGCACAACAACGACACCCGCAGGTACGGCAACGAGGTCGCCGCCTTCCTCATCCGCAACGCGGACCGGCTCGGCATCTACTACGTGATCTGGAACCGGCAGATCTGGTTCCCGGCCACGGGTTGGAGTTCCTACAGCGGACCGTCCAACCACACCGACCACGTGCACATGTCGCTGCTCTGACGCGACGGACACACGGAGAAGGGGCCGCCCGCGGGCGGCCCCTTCCGGCTTTCCGGGCGTGGCTCAGCCGGCGAGCGCCGGGTCCACCGGCGCGGCCGGGGCGGGCAGCGGGTCCGGGGACTGCGCCACCGTCCGCACCCCGCCACCGCTGAGCCGGTACGACATGCCGACCACCGCGCACGCGCCGCCGGCCACCCGCTCGGCGAGCACCGTCGACCGGGCCAGCAGCGTCTCCACGATCTGCGCGATGTGGACGTCGACGATGCCGTCAAGGTCCTCGATCCCCTCCCGGGCGGCGCGCAGCAGGCTGGGCGAGACGGCGTCCACCACCGCGCCCAGGTGTCCGGCCGGGGCGGAGCCGGTGCGGACCGCCTCGCGGGCCGCCTGCACCGCGCCGCACGAGTCGTGGCCGAGCACCACCACGAGCGGCGTGCCGAGCACGGTGACCGCGTACTCCACGCTGCCGAGCACCTCCGGGCCGGCGGTGTGGCCGGCGGTGCGTACCACGAAGAGGTCGCCGAGACCCTGGTCGAAGATGATCTCGGCGGCGAGGCGGGAGTCGGAGCAGCCGACGATCACCGCGAACGGGTGCTGGCCGTCGGCGACCGCGGCCCGACGCCCGGCGTCCTGATTCGGATGCTGCGGCACACCGGTGACGAACCGCTGGTTACCGGCCCGCAGTTCGGCGAGTGCCTCGTCGGGGGTGGTCGGGATCATCGCTGCTCACCTCGTCCTCACAGGGCACGACCAGGCCGGCCGGCGGCGGTGTCGGCCTCGCGACCCACCGTCACACGCGACCGACACCACGTCAAGATTTCGTGATCCGCATTTCATACGTCACCGTTCCACCCCGCGCCGGGTCGGAGTCCGGGCCACCGACGCCATACGATGACCACCATGGCGACCACACCATCCGAGGACGGTAGCCGCCGCAACTGGACCTTCCTCACCAACCACGGCCACGTCCTGCTGGCCATCGCGCGCAACCCCACCGCGCGCCTGCGGGACGTCGCCGACGAGGTGGGCGTCACCGAGCGGGCGGCCCAGGCCATCGTGGCCGACCTGGAGAGCGGCGGCTACCTCCACCGCACCCGGGTGGGTCGCCGCAACGAATACACGATCAACCCCAGCGGCCGCTTCCGGCACCCGGCCGAGGCCGACCAGCAGGTGGGCGCGCTGCTCGACCTCTTCGCCGCCGAGCCGGTCGCGGACACCACCGAGCCGTGACCGCCGAGGGCCCGCCCGTGCCCGCGCGACCGCGCGCGCGACGGTAATCTCAGCGCGTGCGCGACAGCTTGCGGCCGGACGGGACGACGGGGCGGGTCCCCACCGGGCACCGGATCAGGTCCGTCCTCTCCGGAGCGGCGGCCACGATGCTGCTCGGTGGCGCGCTGGCGGTGCCCTCGCCCGCCCGGGCGGCCCCGGCCTGCGGGCCCACCGGCGGTCCCGCCCCCACCGAGACGCCCTGGGCGCTGAGCCGGCTCGACCCGGCCGCCGCCTGGCGGGTCGGCAGGGGCGCGGGCGTCACGGTCGCGGTCGTCGACTCCGGCGTCTCACCGAGCCACCCGCTGCTGCGCGGCCGGGTGCTGCCCGGCGAGGACTTCAACCAGCTCGTCCACCTCAAGGGGCAGTGCGACCTGGTCGGCCACGGCACCATGGTGGCGGGCATCATCGCCGGCCGGGAGGGCACCGGCTCGCCGTACAGCGGCATCGCCCCGGAGGCCCGGATCCTGCCGCTGCGGGTGCTCGCCGAGAACAAGGAGAACCTCGACCCGGACGTGCCGGGCGAGATCGGGCGGGCCATCCGCTGGGCTGTCGACCACGACGCCGACGTGATCAACCTGTCCCTGGTCACGCTGGACGACCCGGCGCTGAAGTCGGCGGTCGACTACGCGCTCGGCAAGGGCGTGGTGCTTGTCGCCTCCGCCGGCAACCGGCAGGAGAACCGGGAGGACCGGCCGGCCTATCCGGCGGCCTACCCGGGTGTCGTCGCGGTCGCCGGCATCGACGAGCAGGGCGGTCACGTCGGCAGCTCGGTCAGCGCCGACTACGTGGACATCGCCGGCCCCGGCCTGGACATCGTCGGTCCCGCGCCGCAGGGAGCCGGCTACCGCGCCGAGCCGCAGGGCGGGACGAGCTTCGCCACCGCGTACGTCTCCGGCGCCGCCGCGCTGGTGCGGGCCGCCCACCCGGACATCAGCCCGGAGGAGGTGGCCTACCGGCTGACCCGCACCGCCGACAACCCGCCCGACGGGCACAACGCCCAGGTCGGCTACGGGATGGTCAATCCCTACCGGGCGGTGACCGGCCTGCTGGGCACGCGGACGGACCCGCCGCTGGGCGCGATGCCGGCGCCCGCGCCGCACACCGACCCGCTGGACTGGCAGCGTACGGTCGCGATCTGGGTCGCCGTCGTCGGCGCGCTGCTGGCCGGCGTCCTGCTGGCGCTGCGGCCGATCCTGGTGCGCGGGCGGCGGCGCGGCTGGCGGCCCGGCCGGCGCGACGTGCCGCAGGACGCCTGACCGCGCGACGGGCGGACACCCCGCCGGAAACGCATCGCGGCCCCGCCCGGCGCGAGCCGGAGCGGAGCCGCGGTGGACCGGTCGAGGGTCAGTTGCCCCAGACCTTGGAGTTGCTCATCTCCGTGGTCATGTAGTTCTCGCGGGCGACACCCACCGCGCCGCCGATCTCGTTCAGGACCTTGTTGATGTCCCGGACGGCGGCGTCCCACTGGGCTTGGTGCTGCTGGTAGGCGGCCCGGTCCTGGCCCTCCCACTCCAGCTTCGTCAGCATGGCCCGCAGCGTGTCCAGCTTCTCGTCGATGGTCCGCGAGATGGCCTGCATCTGCTGGTTGCTGCTTTCGAGGACAGCGTAGTCAACCTTGATGCTCATCGATTCCTCCTCTGCCTGTCTACGCGGATCACGGGTTGAGCGCAGCGTGGAACTTGTCCAGCATCTGCTGCTGCTCTTCGTCGTTGACCTGGTGGGTCGTGCCGGACTTGTCAAGCAGGTCCGCGATGTTGTCCATCGCGGTCAGCAGCTTGGCCGTGTCCTCGTTCCAGCGATTCATCAGGCTCTGGAAGCCCGTGGAGGCCTGACCCTTCCAGGCCATGGCCAGGTCGTCGACCACGTTCCACAGCTTCTTGAGCTCGCCGTCGACATCGCTGCGCGTGGACCGCACGTCACTCGCGGCGGTGTGCAGACTCGCTGCAGTGACCTCGAACGCCATGCTTCACACCCTTCCGTCATCTTGTGGCGGCGGATCCGCCGCGCCCCTCCCCCGCGGCAGGCGAACACACCCCACCGACGGACACTTCATCCGAACCGTAGCGGACGACGTCCAACCCGCGCAGCCCTGCCGTCCCATCGTCGAATTCCGACAGGACAACGCGATCCGACCCGGACCGTACGAGTTGGACGGTGCCCCCCGGGATCAGCTCGGCTCGGTCCACGCGGTCTGGATCAGCTGCTGGCCGTCGCGCCGCCGGACCAGCGTGCCCCGCCCCGGCGGCTGCGGGCTGGGCCGCAGGTTGCCGAAGACCGCGCCCTCCTCCCGGCTGCCGGACATCAGCAGGCCCGGCGAGTCCAGCTCGCGCAGGCGTTGCAGCACCGGCTCGTAGAGGGCCCGGGCCACGCCACCCACCCGCCGCGTGACGATCAGGTGCAGGCCGATGTCCCGCGCCTGGGGCAGCAGCTCGTGCAGCGCGCTGAGCGGGTTGTTGCCGCCGGAGGCGACCAGGTCGTAGTCGTCCACCAGGATGTAGAGCTCCGGCCCCTTCCACCAGCTCCGGTCGCGCAGTTGCGCGGTGGTCACGTCCGGGCCCGGCAGCCGGTTCTGCAGGGCGCTGCGGATCGACCCGAGGCCCTGGCTGAACACCTGGTTGGACGGGGCGTAGTCGAGCAGGTGGTCGCCCTCGACCGCGCCCAGCAGGCCCCGGCGGTAGTCGGCGATGACCAGCCGCGCCTGCGCCGGCGTGTAGCGCTCGGCGATGCCCCGGGCGATCAGCCGCAGCAGGTTGGTCTTGCCGCACTCGGCGTCACCGAAGACGGTCAGGTGCGGCTCGCTCGCCAGGTCCAGGTAGACCGGGGCGAGCGCCGACTCGTTCACCCCGACCGGGATGCCCGGCGCCGCCCGGTCGACCACCCGGGCCAGCTCGCCGACCGTGAGCCGGCGCGGCAGCAGCCGCACCTTCGGCGCCGGCCGGCCCGGCCAGTTCGTCGCCACGTGCCCGGCCAGCGCGACCGACGCCTCGGTCAGGTCCTCGATGTCGCGCTTGCCGTCGATCCGCGAGATCGCGGTCAGGAAGTGCAGCTTGTCCCGGGTCAGACCACGGCCGGGCGCGCCGACCGGCACGTTCTGCGCGGCCCGCCTGTCGATCTCCGACTCGGACGGGTCGCCGAGCCGCAGCTCCAGCTTGGTGCCGAGCAGGTCCCGCATGTTGATCCGGATCTCCGCCCAGCGCACCGCCGTGATCACCACGTGCACGCCGAAACCCAGGCCCCGGTTGGCCAGGTTGGTGATGGTCTGCTCCAGTTCCTCGTACTCCTGGCGCAGGGTGTTCCAGCCGTCCACCACGAGGAAGACGTCGCCGAACGGGTCGTCGGCGAACTCCCCGGCCGCCCGCCGCCGCCGGTAGCTGGCCACCGAGTCGATGCCGTGCTGGGTGAACCGGGTCTCCCGCTCGTCGATCACGGCGACCACCTCGGCCACGGTCCGCCGGACCGCCTCGACGTCCCGCCGGCCGGCCACCCCGGCGGTGTGCGGCAACCCGTCCAGGCTGCGCAGCGCGCCACCGCCGAAGTCGAGGCAGAAGAATTGCACCTCGCGGGGGGTGTGGGTGAGCGCCAGCGAGGCAAGCATCGACCGCAGCATGGTGCTCTTGCCGCTCAGCGAGGCGCCCACGATCACCACGTTGCCGCCGGCCCCGGCGAGGTCGACCATCATCGGGTCCCGGCGCTGCTCGTACGGCCGGTCCACGATGCCCACCGGGACCGCCAACCGGCCACGACCCGGCCAGTCGGCGGTGGTCAGGCCGAACGTCGGGTGCACGCTCAACGGCGGCAGCAGCTCGGCCAGCCCGGACGGCTCGGCCAGCGGCGGCAGCCAGACCTGGTGCGCCGGCCGACCCCGGCCCTTGAGCTGCCCGATCAGCACGTCCAACATGGACTGCGCCTTGCCGTCGCCGGCCTGGTCCGGCTCCGGGGTGGCCTCCGTCGGCGTGGGCAGCGCCGGCACCGGCACGTAGTCGATGCCGTACGGCACGATCCGACGCTGCACCTGCGCCCGCGTCGAGCGCTGCACCTGCCCCGGCGCCCGGTACGGGCCGGAGACGTAGGCGGCGCGGAATCGCAGCATGGTTGCCGTGTCGGTCTTCAGGTAGCCGTGGCCCGGCGCGCTGGGCAGCTCGTACGCGTCAGGCACGCCGAGCACGATCCGGCTCTCCACCGCCGAGAAGGTGCGCAGGCCGATCCGGTACGACAGGTGCGTGTCCAGCCCGCGCAGCTTGCCCTCCTCCAGGCGCTGCGAGGCGAGCAGCAGGTGCACGCCGAGCGACCGGCCGAGCCGGCCGATCATCACGAACAGGTCGATGAAGTCCGGCTTGGCGGCCAACAGCTCGGAGAACTCGTCACAGATGATGAGCAGGCTCGGCATCGGCTCCAGCGGCTCGCCGGCCGCCCGCGCCTTCTCGTAGTCGTAGCGGGAGACGTAGTTGCCGGCCGCCCGCAGCACCTCCTGCCGGCGGTTCATCTCGCCGGCCAGCGCGTCGCGCATCCGGTCGACGAGCGGCAGCTCGTCCGACAGGTTGGTGATCACCGCACTGGTGTGCGGCAACGCGTCCAGCGAGGCGAACGTGGCGCCACCCTTGAAGTCGACCAGGACGAAGTTCAGCTCCTCCGAGGAGTGCGTCACCGCCAGCGCGCCCACCACGGTCCGCAGCAGCTCGCTCTTGCCGGAGCCGGTCGCGCCGATGACCAGGCCGTGCGGGCCCATGCCCTCGTGCGCGGACTCCTTGAAGTCCAACTCGACCACGTTGCCGTCCGGCCCCAGGCCGAGCGGGATCCGCAGCCGGTCCCGCTGGCTGCGCGGGCGCCACGTCTGCCGGGTGTCCACGGTGGCCGCGTCGCCGACGCCGAGCAGGTCGGGCAGCTCCATGCTGCGGGCCAGCGGCTCGTCGGTGCTGGCGCCCTGCTGCTGGGAGAGCCGGAACGGGGCGATCTGCCGGGCCAGCCCCTCGGCCGCGGTCAGGGTCAGCCGGTCCGGCCGACCCAGCCGCGACGACGTGGCGCCCCGCACCAGGTCGAGGCCGCTGCCGTCCCCCGCGTCCAGGCAGAGCAGCCAGCGGCCGGCGTCGCGCGGCACCGCGCCGGACAGGTCCACCACCGTCGTGCCGAGCAGCCCCGGCCCGGTCAGCGCGCAGGTGGCCGAGACCTCGCCGCCGTCGAGCACCACCACCACGTGCGGCGCGGTGGTGAGCGGCTTCGCCTCGGGGGCGAACCGGGGACGCCCGCCCAGCTCGTTGGCGAGCGCCGACTCCGCCTCGCCGAGCCCGGCGAAGACCATCCGGCGCGCGCCGGCCGCGTCCGTCCGCCCCGGGTGCTGGGCGTGCGGCAGCCACTTGACCCAGTCCCAGGCCGGTTGCCGGTCCGGCGCGGCCACCACGACCACCAGCAGGTCCTCCGGCGCGTGGAAGGTGACCAACTGGCCCAGCGCGGCCCGGGCCAGGTCGAGCACCGCGTCCCGGTCGCCGCGCAGCGCGATCCGGCTGAACGCGCGCAGCGACAGCGCGGTCGGCAGCTCCGGCACGCTGGAGTGGGCCCGGACGAACCGGCGCAGCGCGATCGCGCTCATCGGCTCCAGGTCCTCGACAGGCTTGGTCTCCGGCGGCACGATCTCCACCGCCAGCCGCTGCGGGCCGAGCGCGATCCGCACCTCGCCGAAGTCGTCCTCGGTGATCCGCCGCTCCCACAGCCGGCGCGAGGCGGCGATCGACCAGAGCGCGTCCGGCTCCGGGTGCCGCCAGGTCATCGCGGCGCGCTGCTGCTCGGCCGCCCGCCGGGTGCGCTTGCGCATCTGCGCCAGGTAGCGCATGTAGTCGCGCCGCTGGGCGTTCAGCTCGGCCTTGTCGTTGCCGCCGTTGCCGAGCGTGCCGAGCGCCATGCCCAGCATCGACACGCCGAACAGGCCACCGGCCACATAGGTCATCATGCCGCCGCCCCGGCCGGCGTAGAGGAAGGCCATCGCGCCGACGCCGCAGAGCATCGGCAGGATCATCAGCACCTGCCCCATGCCCTTGGCCTGCGGCTCCGGCAGCTCGGGCGGGGACTCCAGCAGCACCTCGCCGCGTGGCAGCGCCGGCCCCGGTTGACGCGGCAGTCGGCGGAACACCACCGTACTCACGGCTCTCCCCTCCCCAGAAGGTCTGCCACCGGCGGCGAGCGTCGGGTGGGCAACCTGTGCGACCGCCATCGTAGGTAATCTCCCGGAGGCGTCGTGGACCCGTGGGGGCGACGCCGACGGCCGGGTGGAGCGTAGGCGAGCACGAGGAGGCCACTGTGGCGACGAAGACGGCGACCGGCGGGTTGAGCCGGATCACCATCGTGGCGCCGCGCACCAGGATGGATCTGGCGTTGCCGTCCGACGTGCCGCTGGCCGACCTGCTGCCGACGTTGCTGCGCTACGCCGGGGAGGACCTCGCCGACGAGGGTGTGCGGCACGGCGGGTGGAGCCTGTCCCGGCTGGGCGGGCAGCCGCTCGACGGCGGTCGCACCGCCGCGCAGCTCGGGGTCCGCGACGGCGAGGTGCTCTACTTCAACCCCCGCGCCGCCACCGCCCCCGAGATCGTCTTCGACGACGTGGTGGACGCCGTGGCGACCTCCACCACCCAGCGGGCCGGCGCGTGGCAGGTGGGCACCACCCGGGCGTACGCGGTCCTCCTCGCCTCGACGGCGCTTGCCGCCGGCGCGGTCGCGGCGCTGTTCACCGGCCCGCCGCACCTGCCCGGCGCGGTGGCCGCGCTGGTGGTCGCGGTCGCCCTGCTGGTCGGCGCCGCGGTGCTGTCCCGGGCCGCCGGCGACAGCCGCACCGGTGCGGTGCTGGCCCTGGTCGGGGTCGGCTATGCGGGGGTCGGCGGCCTGCTGGTGCTCGCCGGGGACCGGCCGCTCGGCGGGCTGGCCAGCCCGCACGTGCTGCTCGCCGGCACCGCTGTGGTGCTCTTCGCCGCGCTCGCCGCGCTCGCCGTCGGCGACCGGCTGCCGCTCTTCCTCGGCGCCGTCGGCGTGGGCGCGGCGGTCGGCTTCGGCGCGGTGCTCAGCCTGGCGTTCGGCATCGACGCGGCCGCGTCGGCGGCGGTGGTGGCGGCGGTGGCGTTCGGCGCGCTGCCGGCGCTGCCGATGCTCGCCTACCGCCTCGCCCGGCTGCCGGTGCCGTCGATCCCCACCGGACCGGAGGACCTGAAGACCGACACCGAGTCGGTGGACGGGCCGTCGGTGCTGCGCAACAGCGAGCGCGCCGACGCGTTCCTCACCGGCCTGCTCTGGACGGTCTCGCTGCTGGTGCTCGGCGGCGAGGTGGTGCTCGCCGTCGACGGCCGGCTGCCGGCGGTCCTGCTCTGCCTGGTGCTGGCGCTGCTGTCGCTGCTGCGGGCCCGCCCGTTCCTCGGCCGGGGCCAGCGCGTCCCGGTGCTGCTCGCCGGCACCGTCGGCCTGGGGCTGACCGCCTGGACGGTGTTCGGGGCCGGGTCGCTGGCGGTCCGGCTGGGGCTGATCCTGGGCGGCCTGACCGTGGTGGCGGTGATCAGCCTGGTCTACGGCCTGACCGTGGCCGGCAAGCGGATCTCCCCGGTCTGGGGCCGCACCCTGGACATCGTCGAGATCCTGCTGATCATCGCGCTGGTGCCGCTGGCCGTCTGGGTCTGCGGCCTGTACGGCTGGATCGTCAACCTTCGACCGTGACGGTGCCCATCGCGGTGCCGACCGGCGCGGTGGCGTAGACGCCGGGGCCGTGCTGGCCGTCCAGCGGGCGGGCCGGCACACCGGCCCGCCGGGCCGTCTCGCGCACGACCTTCACCAGCGCCTCGGCGTGCCCGTCCATGGCCGCCACCCGCAGCAGCGGCGGGATCCGCCGGCCACCGGGGAGCACCACCGCGGCGACCGTGTGCGACGGCGCGGAGGTGGAGGTGACCGCGTCCACCAGCGCGCCCAGCGAGCCGGTGGGGCGCAGCCGCAGCGCCAGGCAGCGCTGCGTCCAGCCGCCGCCGCGCAGGCTGGTCCAGGTCTCCGTCGGCGACTCCGGGGCCAGGTCCAGCCCGGCGCCGGAGACCACCGCCGCGTGCAGCTCGTCGCGGCCGAGCACCCGGTGGGCGAGCCCGGCCGCGTTGAGCGCCTTGCCGAGCCGGCCCACCCCGGCCGCCACCGTCCGGTGCACGCCGCGCACGCCGCCGCCGCGGGTCACCGTCTCGGTGCGGGCGTCGCCCACCGACAGGCGCAGCGCCACCCACACCGTGCGGTGCGCCGCGGGCGGCGCGCCGGGCGCGGGGTACCAGACGAGGGTGTGCGAGACGACCTGGGTCTGGGTGACCGGGCCGGCGAAGTCGGCGAGCACCGCGAGCGCCCGGTCGACGGTCGCCGCCTCGATCGATCCGGCGGGCGCGCCGGGCCGGCCGGTCAGCGCCACCGCGGCGAACCAGCCGCGGTCGTCCTGGCCGATGCCGAGCCGGGTGCCGCGCTCGGTCAGCTCCACCACGGTCAGCTCGGGGGCGAGCGCGGCCAGCCGGGGGTCGCCGCCGGGCACCGCGCCCCGGGCCCGCTCCCGGCGACGACGCAGCCGGCGGCGGAGCATCAGGTCCTCGTACCACCAGCGGCCGCCCCGGCGGGCGAACGCCGCCCCCACCGCCAGCAGCGCCGGCGTCGCGACGGTGGCGAGCACCCAGACCGGGCCGGCGGTGGCGAACCAGACGGCGAGCGCGGCGCACTCGACCACGACGAGCTGGCCGACGACGACCGGGCCGAGCCGCCCGCGCCGGCGCTTGTCGGCCGGGGTGACCGGCCGGTCCGCCGGCGCGGCGGCGGGGGCGGTGGCCGTACGACCGGGTGGCGCCTGGAGCTGCGTCATCGGTGAGCGTCCCTTCTGGACATCCTGGGCATCCGCCGGCGGGTGCGTCGTCGCGAGGTGGACGGGGTCCGGCGCACCCCCGACGGCCCCTTATCGTAGGGAAGCCCGCGACGCTGTTCGGACCTGATCGTCGCGGACCCACCCCCGCCGGAGGTTAGTCATGCGGACCCGCCGCGATCAGGTGCAGGCGTACCGCTTCGTCACCCGCCGCATCGTCTCCGCGCTGCTCTCCGGCGACCCGGAGACCAACGACCTGCCGATGCGCCGCCTCGGCATGGCGGTGTTCGGCAGCGTCCTCGCGGCGGCCGTGGTGCTCGGCGGCGTCGGCGCGTACGGGCAGCTCACCAGCAACTCCGCCCCGCTCGAGGCGAACACCGTGGTGATCGAGCGGGAGACCGGCGCCACCTACTACTTCGGCGACGACCAGGTGCTGCACCCGACGCTCAACTACGCGTCGGCCCGGCTCGTGGTCAACGACGCCGGGGCCGAGGTCCGCACCATGTCCCAGGCGTCGATCAAGGACCGGCCGCGCGGCCGGATGGTCGGCATCGTGGGCGCGCCGGACGACCTGCCGGACCGCAGGTCGCTTGTCGGTCTCCCCTGGTCGGTCTGCGACGTGCCGGACCCGAACGACCCGCAGCGCTCGACCACCCGGCTGCTCGTCGACCGGCCGCTGGCCGGCGGCACGCCGCTCACCGACCAGGCCGTGCTGGTCCGCACGAACGACGCCCACTTCCTGCTCACCGGCGGGGCACGGCTGCGCATCGCCGGCGACGAGCAGGCGCTCGCCGCGTTGCGGATGACCGGCGCGACGAACCTCGGCGTCGGGCAGCAGTTGCTCAACGCGGTGCCGGTGGGCCCGGTGCTGCGCAAGCCCACGATCGACTCCGACGGCCGGCCGAGCGGGCTCACCGTGGGCGACCGGCCGGCCCGGATCGGGCAGGTCTACCAGGCCGCCGGCCAGCACTACGTCCTCACCCGGCAGGGCCTGGCCACGATCCGTGAGGTGACCGCGCTGCTGCTGCTCGGCGGCGGCGGGGAGGCGATCGACATCACCCCGGACGAGGCCGGCCGGCTCTACACCGACCAGCGGCTGGAGCCGGAGGGGCTGCCGGCCCGGATGCCGACGCTGCACGAGGTGCGGGCCGGGCGCACGGTGCTCTGCGCCACCTACCGGTCCGGTCCGGCCGGTGAGCCGCCGACCACCACGCTGGAGGTCTTCGACTCGCCGCCGGCGGATCTGACCGCGTCGACCGCGGTGCCGGCGCGGCAGGGCGACCGGGACGCGGTCCGCACCGCCGAGAGCGTGTTGCTGCCCGGCGGCAAGGGCGTGCTGGTGCAGGCCACTGCCGGTGAGAGCGGCAAGCCGGCGGCCGGCGCCACGGTCTACCTGATCACCGCGCAGGGGATCCGCTACCCGCTCGGCACCGACGGCGGCGACGCCCGGAGCGCGCTCGGCTACGGCGACGTCACGCCGGTCGCGGTGCCCGCCTCGCTGCTGGCGCTGGTGCCGACCGGGCCGACCCTGGCGCGCGGCGACGCACTGGCGTACTTCGATGCGGGGGCGGTGCCGGCGGGCACCGCCCCGCCCACCTCCGGGGGCGAAGCCGCCCAGGTCCAGGGCGGTTGACCCACCGACGGGGGGTCCGAAGTGGAGCGGCGTGGTGACGGGTCGCCCGGGCTGGCGCGATTCGACTAACCTGAGTGTGGCTCCAGATGCTCTCGACGATGACAACGGGGATTCAGCCATGACCGGGCGCACGACAGTGGACGTACTGTCCTTGGAGGACTTCCACAAGCGGCTTGAGCGGCGTCTGCACGAGGCGGAGTCGGTGCTGCGCAAGCTCAACACCGAGATGCAGTGCCGGCCGCCCGCGCTCGGCACGTTCACCGACGCGACCGACAACTCGCGTCGCTACTCCGAGATCCACCAGAGCTACGTCGACCACGTCGACCGGCTGCGCCGGGCGGTCCTGGCCGCCCGCGAGGCGACTCACACGATCATGACGAACTACAAGACCGCCGAGGCCCGCAACGCCGCCGCGGCGGCCGACATCGCGGCCGCCCTCTCCGGGCTGAACGACGCGATGAAGCAGCCGAAGGAGGATCCTCGTGTCTGAATACACCCAGCGCTATCAGCACGTCAGCCACGAGGAGCTCTACCAGGGCGTCAACGCCGGCGACCCGGCGCAGATCGAGGGCCTGAGCGCCCAGTGGACGTCCCTCAAGGGCACGCTCGACGACCTCACCCGCGACCTCGCCGCCGACCTGGACGGGCTGACGAAGACCTGGACCGGTGACGCCGCGCGCGAGTTCCAGCGCCGGCTCACCATGGTCTCCGGCTATGCCGGCAACCTGGCCGAGGGCATGACCGGCATCCGGCAGGCGCTCGACATGATGGCCGGCGACCTGCGCGCCGCCCAGACCACTGCGGAGAGCCCGGAGAAGACCGACGACAACGACAAGCTGCTCTCCGGCGCCGGCAAGGGCTTCCTGCTCGGTGGCGCGCCGGGCGCGGTCATCGGCGGCATCATCGGCCACCAGCAGGACGAGGCCGAGCAGGAGAAGGCGCACCAGCGGATGGTGCAGGTGGTGGCGAAGCTGGCCGAGGGTTACGACTTCTCGGCGTACGGCCGGATCGTGGTGCCGGAGCCGCCCGAGAGCGAGTTGCCCGGCCACAACGACCGCGGCGGCCCGACGCTGCACGACGGCCCGTCGGTCAAGACGCCGTCGGCCGGCCCGGGCCTGGGCGGCTTCGGTCCCGGGGCGAGCGGCACCGCGACCACGTCGGGCGTGCACCACACGGCCCCGACCAGCGGCACGCCTGGCGACGGCGGCCCGGGCGGCGGCAACCCGGGCAGCCAGACCGGCGCCGGCGGCCCCGGTTCGGTCACCACCGGCGGCACCGTCGACCCGACCGGCACCTCGCTGGCCGGCGCCGGCCCGCTGCCCAACGCCACGGGCGTCCCGACGGTCGGTGGCGGCGCGGGCTTCGGCCCGGGCGGCGGCAACCCGTCGACGCTGACGGCGGGCGGGGGCGGGGCCGGTCTCTTCGGCGGCCCCGGCGTGCTCAGCACCGGCTCGCTCGCCGGCACCGGTCCCAACGCGGCGTCCTCGGCCCGGCTGGGTGGCGTGCCCGGCGCGGAGAGCCGCTCGGCGGCCGGCACCGGGCGGCTCACCTCCGGCCGGGGCGCGGCCGCCGGGGCGGAGGGCAGGTCGACCGGCCGTGGCGGCGCCACCGGGCGTCCCGCGATGGCCGGCCGCAACGGCGTGCTGGGCGGGCGTGGCACCTCTGACGACGACGAGTCGGAGGGCCGGCTGACCTGGCTCACCGAGGACGAGATGGTCTGGGGCGACGGCGGAGCCGTGCCACCGCCGGTGCTCGGCGGCAACTGACCCGGTTCGACGTCGACGGCGCGGCACCCATGTCGGGTGCCGCGCCGTTGTCGTCGCCGGGGTCGGTCAGCAGAACGCGCCGGCCCTGGCGCCGCCGTCCTGCCGGGTGGTGCGGAAGTCGCAGAGGTCGTAGCCGTTGTCGGTGAGCGTCGCCTTCACGTCGGCGAGCTGCGCCGGGTCCAGCGCCGCCTCGCGGGAGAGCACGAAGCCGCTGCTGCGGTCCGGGTCGCCGACGACCGCCCAGCGGTAGTCCGGGTCGAGCCCGATCACCACGTAGTTCGGGCCGCCCAGGTAGATCCACCGGCCGCCGAGGTTGACGAAGGAGACGGTCAGCGCCGAGTCGGCGGGCGGGTTCTCGCTGCGGGCGCGCCCGGTCACGGTGCTGGTGGTGCCGACGATGGTCCGGCAGGTGTTGCGCACGCCGACCGTGCCGTCGGGCTGGACGTCGTACCGGGCCTTGACGTTCTTGAAGCACTGGATCTCGAACCACTGCGGGATCGCCGCGACCTGGTACCAGTCGCCGGCGTACCGGTCGACGTCGACGTCGGCGACCGGGCGCAGCGGCCCGGTGTCGACCGTGGCGGTCGCGGCGTGGGCGGGGGTGGCGCCCAGGACGGTGGCGGCGGTCAGCGCGGCGACCAGCGCGGTGGCGGTGCGGCGTGCTCCCATGGCTTCTCCTCGTGGTCGGGGGTCGAGGGCAGCAGTGCCCGGCCGCGCCTACCGGAAACTGTCGACAATCTCATCGCCGTCGATGCATCCGCCGACGTTGCCGGGAGCGAATACCTGGTCCGTCCACAACGATCCGTGGGGCGGCTCACGCAACCGGCAAGATCGTCAAGCTGCGGGATCGGCCGCTGACCGATAGGTTGATGTGGTGCTGCCCGTAGCGATCGCCTCGTCCACCTGGACGGCGATGCTGCGTCGGATCACCCGCACCGCCGTGGCCACCCTCGCGCTTGTCGCCGGCCTGCAGGGCCTGGCCGCACCGTCCGCCGACGCCTCCGTGGCGACGACGCGCCCCGCCGCGGCGGTCGCGACAGTCGACGTCGGCGCGGCGTCCCCGACGACCACCGGCGGCACGCACGCCTCGCCGGTCCGGGCGTTCTTCACCACCGGCTCGACCGCCGTCGCGCCGACCACGGCCCCCGCCGTCGCGCCGGTGACCGGCGGCCCGGCCGTCGCCGTCCCGACCGGTGACGTCGAGGCCGCGCCGGCCACCGTCCCGGCGGTCACCGACCCGACCCGGGCGGCCATCGCCCGACGCGGGCCGCCGCGCGCCTGACGGGCCACCTTTCCGGTACGCCCCGGCGCGACCTCCTGTCGCCGCCCCGCCGCGCATCCCGTCGCGCCCGCCGCGCACACCGCCCGCCGCCCGGGCCCCATCGTTGCTCGACACTCGTTCCACCGTGAGGTGCCGCAGATGCAGACCGTCTTCTCCACCGTCCTGCCGGACGTGCCCGCCGCCGCCGTGATCTGGCTGGCCCTGCTCGCCCTGGCGGCGATCGCGGTCGCCGCGCTGATCGTCCGCCCGACCCGGTTCCGTTCGGTGTTCGGCGAACGGATCAGCGAGGCCGCCCGGCCGAGCAGCATCGACCTGGCCGAGCAGTCGCGCGAGCAGGCCCGGGAGCGCCGCCGCTACGCGGACGAGGTCGCCGTGGCGGCGTCCCGGGCGACCGTGACCGCCGAGCGGAGCCGGACCGAGTGGCTCGCCGCCCAGGACGAGGCCGAGGAGGCGTGGCGCGTCTGCCAGGCGGCGGAGGAGGACGTCCGGCGGCTGGCGGCCGCCGCGGCGTTGCCGCTGCCCCGCACCGCCCGGACCCCGGCCGAGTACGCGGACCGGGAGCGCTGGCTGCACCGGGCGGCGCTGGACGCCCAGTGGCGCAAGGAGATCACCGTGCAGCAGCTCAGCGACATCCTCGGTGGGCGCGGCTGGGACCCGAGCCGGCACCCGGTGGAGCAGGAACTGCTGCTGCGCCGGCTGGTGCGGGACAATCTGCGCGCCCGCCAGCATGCCGCGTCGGAGCGGGAGCAGGCCGCGTGGCGGGCCGCCGAGACGGCCGCGGCGGCGGCGCGGAGCCTGCGCGAGGAGGCGTTCGCGGCGCTGCACCCGGTGGCCGAGCCGCAGGCGGCGCTCTCCATCGTGGGCTTCGCCGGCCCGGAGCACACCCGGGAGCTGCCGACCGGCGAGATCACCCGCGAGCTGGCGCCGGTGGCCCGCGGCCGGGCCGCCGTGGCGGCCTACTGATCGTCCGGCGGCGATGGCCGGGCTCGGCTAGCGTGGTGCCGTGTCCCGTGAATCCTGGTTGCTCGTCGGTCTCGCCGCCGTCGTCGCGGTGGCGACGCTGGTCGGGGCGGTGCTGCTCGCGATCCGTGTGGTCCGCACCCGGCGGATGCTCGGCGCGCTCGGCGCCGGCGGCAAGGTCGCGTTCTACGGCGCGCTGATCTACACGATCCTGCCGGTGGACCTGCTGCCCGACCCGATCTACCTGGACGACATGGGCGTGCTGGCCGGCGCCTTGTTCTACCTGGGTCGGCTGGCCGCCAAGCACCGGGCGGCGCAACGCCTCACCCGGGACACCCCGGCCACGTCCCTGCCCGCCGCCCCGCCGGGTGGCGCGCCCCGTCGATGACGGATCATCAGCGCGACAGCCGCACGGCGAGCGAGGAGACGGCATGCCCGGCGATCACCGGTTGGACCTGCGCGACGGGCGGGTGGCCCGCTTCTTCGCCGACCGGCACCTGGCCACGCTGACCACGGTGCGCGCCGACGGCACCCCGCACGTGGTGCCGGTCGGGGTGACCTTCGACCCGGAGGCGGGGCTGGCCCGTGTGATCACCTCGGGTGGGTCGGCGAAGGCCCGGCACGTGGCCGCCGCCGGGCCGGCGGGCACGCCTGTCGCGGTGTGCCAGGTCGACGGCCGCTGGTGGCTGACCGTGGAGGGCCTGGCGGTGGTGCGCCGCGACCCCGAGTCGGTGGCCGAGGCCGAGCGGTGGTACGCCGCCCGTTACCGCCCGCCGCGCCCGAACCCGGAGCGGGTGGTCCTGGAGATCGCGGTGAGTCGCCTGCTGGGCAATCTGCCCGACTGAGCCGTCTGTCCGGTTCCCTGGCGGTGGTGCCGCTCACCCCCGGAATGGGCCCACCAGCAGGGCGGTTGCACCCTGGAGCACGCCGAGCGCCAGTGAAGGTGCCGCGTCTCCGCACGGAGCGCCGACCCCCGAATGGAGCCCCGCATGAACCCGATCATCCGTAGGTGCCTGCTCTCCGTCGCCGGCCTGGCCGCCGCCGGCAGCACCGTCGCCGGGCCGGCCGTGGCCGCCCACGCCGCGCCGGTCAAGGGCAAGGGTGACCGCAGCGCCGACTACGAGTACCAGGCGCAGCCGAACTTCTTCTACTGCGGGCCGGCCTCGACCCGGATCGCGCTCTCGGCCGAGGGCAAGGACGTCAGCCAGGACGAGTTGGCCGCCAAGCTGGGCACCACCGAGAGCGGCACCGACTCGGCGATCGACGTCACCCGGGTGCTCAACGAGTACACCGGCGGCAAGTACAAGACCACCGAGATCCGCGACGAGGTGGCCACCCGTGCGCAGGTGGAGCGGCTGCGGGCGGACGTCCGCGCCGCCGTGGACGCCGACCGGCCGGTGGTGGCGAACATCCTGGGCGGCGCCCGGGACGTCGACGGGGTGGAGCACTACTACCCCGGCCACTACCTGACCGTGGTGCGCTACCAGGACGACGGCAACCGGGTGCTGATCGCCGACCCGGCCCGGCCGGACGAGCCGACGTACTGGATGAGCGTGACCGAGCTGGCCAACTGGATCGCCGGTCGCGGCTACAGTTCCTGACCCACCTAACCGGACGGGCCGGCCCCCACCGAGGGGCCGGCCCGTCGGCGTGCGGAGGTCAGCGGGCGGTGTCGCCCTCGCCGGTGCGTTGCTGCGCCATGTCGACGCCCTTGTCGATCTGGTTGTCGTACTTGCCGCCGGTGCGCTGGTCGGCCATGTCGCCGGCCTTGTCGAGACCCTTGTCGACCTGCTCGTCGTGCTTGTCCGCGAAGTCCTTGGCCTTGTCCATGAAGTCACCCATGTCGCATCTCCCTTCGGTACGTTGAAAGCCTTCCCTACGGCCGGGGGCGCAAACACCGGGCGGGCGATGACGGCCCGGGTGTCGGATTCCCCCGCGTCGGGTACCAACGGCCACGATCGAGGAGGCGACGTGGACGCTGGCAGGCCCGACCCGGCCCGAGACGACGCGGCGGGGCGCGATCCGGCGCGACCGGACGACGCACGGCCCACCGAGGCAGGGCCCGACGACGCGCGGCCCGGTGAGGCGCGGTCGGACGCCGCGTTGCCGGACGCGCGGACCGGCACGGTGGCGCATCCGGGGCCCCGGCAGACCTGGGCGGGGCTGCCCTGGCCGGTGCGTACGGCGGTCACCTGGAGCGCGTGCCTGCTGGTGGTGGCCGCCGGGCTGTGGCTGCTCGGGCAGGTGGCGGTGCTGTTGGCCCCGCTGGCCGTGGCGCTGGCCGGCACGCTGTTCCTCACCGCGCTGCTCGATCCGGTGCTGGTGCGGTTGCGCCGGCTCCGGGTGCCGGCCGCGCTCGCCGCGTTGCTCACCGTCCTGCTGCTGCTCGGGGTGCTTGTCGGTGCCGGGGTGCTGGTCTGGAATCTCACCGCGAGCCAGTTCGGTGAGTTGAGCCAGCAGCTCGACGAGGGCCTGCAACGCAGCCGCGAGTTCGTCACCTCCACCCTGCCGGTGACCGACCAGCAGCTCGACAAGCTGGTGGAGCAGATCCGCCAGGGGTTCAGCGGCAGCGCGCCCGACCCGGTGGCCGGCGCGCAGAAGGCCGCCGAGGTGGCCGGCGCGCTCCTGCTCGGCCTGGTGCTGCTCTTCTTCCTGCTCAAGGACGGCCGGTCGATGTGGCACTGGGTGCTGCGGCGGCTGACCGGGCCGCGTCGCGACGTGACCGCCGCGGCGGGCCGGGCGGGCTGGCGGACGCTCGGCGCGTACAGCCGGGGCACGATGATCATCGCGGCGATCGACGCCATCGGCATCGGGTTGGCGCTTGTCGTGCTGCGTGTTCCGCTGGCCCTGCCGCTCGCCCTGATCACGTTCCTCGGCGGGTTCGTGCCGATCATCGGCGCCACCGTCGCCGGGGCGGTGGCGGTGCTCGTCGCGCTGGCCGCCAACGGCCCCACCACCGCGCTGCTCACGCTGGCCGCGGTGATCGCCGTGCAGCAGATCGAGGGCAATCTCCTGGAGCCGCTGGTGATGCGCCGCCAGGTGCAGCTCCACCCGGCCGTCATCCTGGTCGTGGTCACCGCCGGCACGCTGGTGGCCGGCGTCGCCGGCGCGTTCGTCTCGGTGCCGATCGCGGCGGTGCTCTGGCGGGTGCTGGACACCGTGCAGCGACACCAGACCGCCTCCCCCGCCGAGGCCGCCTGAGCCGCCCGCGCTCAGGCGGGATGCGGCTGGCGCAGGTGGCTGACGAACCAGGCGCCGGCCTGGTCGGCCACCTGTTCCAGGGTGCCGGGCTCCTCGAACAGGTGGGTGGCGCCGGGCACGATCCGCAGGTCCGCCACCTCGCCCAGCGCGTCGGCGGCCTGCTGGTTCAGCGTGATCACCTGCTCGTCCAGGCCGCCGACGAGCAGCAGCGTCGGTGCGCGTACCGCCGTCAGTGAGCTGCCGGCCAGGTCCGGACGCCCGCCCCGGGACACCACCGCGCCCACCCGCTCGGGTCGGGTCGCGGCGGCGACAAGCGCGGCGGCCGCGCCGGTGCTGGCGCCGAAGAGGCCGACCGGCAACCGGCCCAGCTCCGGGTCGGCGGCCATCCAGTCGACGATGCCGGCGAGCCGCTCGGCAAGCATCGCGATGTCGAAGCGCAGCTCGGCGGTGACCTCGTCGCGCGCCTCCTCGTCGACGGTCAGCAGGTCGACGAGCACGGTGCCCAGTCCCCGCGCGCCGAGCGCGCGTGCCACGGCCACGTTTCGCGGGCTGTGCCGCGAGCTGCCGCTCCCGTGCGCGAACAACACCACCCCGACCGCCCCCGACGGCACGACCACGTCCCCGACCAGCCCGCCGTCCACCACCGGCACCGAAACCTCACGCACGCCCCTTACCTCCGCCGCCCGCATACCCACCACCCCCTCGATCATGAAGTTGACTGCCGGGAGAGCGCTCCCCCAGCAAGCCAACTTCATGATCGACGCAGAAAGGGGCGCAGGGAGGGCGCGGGGTTGCGTTGACGTCGGCGGCAAGGTTTAGCGTCGGGCGTGGGACAGGGACGGGGGCGGGAGGCGGGGATGCGGATCGGGGAGTTGGCGCGGCGGGCCGGCACGAGCACCCGGACACTGCGCTACTACGAGACCCACGGGCTGGTCCGGCCGGGTCGGTCCGCCAACGGCTACCGGGTCTACGACGAGGCGGAACTCCGCGTCGTGCACGAGATCCGCTCACTGCTGGCGATCGGCTTCGGGCTGGACGACATCCGCCCGTTCGTCGCCTGCCTGCGGGCCGGGCACGACTCCGGCGACGTCTGCCCCGACTCGGTGGCGGTGCTGCGGCGCAAGCTCGCCGAGGTGGACGACTACCTGGACCGCCTCGGCTCGGTCCGCCGCCGGCTGCACGACCAACTCGCCCGCGCGATCGCCCAACGGGAGGAAACATGCCTCAGGACACGCGGACCGGCACGCTGAGCCCGGTCACCGACGCCACGTTCGCGGCCGAGGTGCTGGCCGCCGGCCGGCCGGTCGTGGTCGACTTCTGGGCCGAGTGGTGCCCGCCCTGCCGGGTGGTGTCGAAGCACCTGACCGAGCTGGCCGAGGAGTTCGGCGACGCGATCCGCTTCGTCACGCTGAACACCGACGAGAACCCGGTGACCACCCGCGCCTACCAGGTCATGTCCGCGCCGACGCTGCTCGTGTTCAAGGGCGGCGCGGTGGTCGGCTCGACCGTCGGCTCGCGGCCCAAGAACCACCTGCGGCAGAGCTTCGCCGGCCACCTGGACGGTTGAGCCCCATCTCCGACGGGAACGCGCGGGGTGACCACGGACCCCGACCGATCGCGAGGTTCTGACGATGGCGAAGAAGGACAGGACGCGGGAGCAGGAACCGACCGACCAGAAACGGCGCGAACAGGAGTTGGAACGCTCGCCGGACTGGGCCGACCGCGCCGCGTCGGCGCGTACCCCCGAGGACCCCCGGGCGGTCGCGCCGCGCGACCCGGGCGGACGTCCGTCCAACGGACCCCAGTTCTGAGGTACGCGGACCGCGCGGTCCCGCCCGCCGGGGCGGGACCGCCCGGCCTCAGCCGGCGTGCTCCGGCAGGTGCATCAGCGGTGCCCGGCCCGGCGGCTGCTCCGGCTGCGGCCCGGACGGGTGGGCCTGCGGCACCGGCACGGTGACCGGCTGCGCGCAGGTGACCCGTAGTGGCTCGCCGTGGTGCAGCAGGTCCAGGACCGTGTCCGGCCCGCCGTTGCGCAGCGAGTACGTCGTCTGGTGCGGCCGGACGTCGACGCGCAACCGCATCGACCGCCACTGCAACGAGAACTCCAGGCGGCTGAGCCGGCTGGAGAGCCGGGGCGCGAAGGACAGCGTCCCGTCGTGGTCGCGCAGCCCGCCGAAGCCGGCGACCAGCGCGATCCACGCGCCGGCCAGCGACGCCATGTGCACACCGTCGCGGGTGTTCTCGTTGAGGTCGTGCAGGTCCATCAGCGCGGCCTCGCGCAGATAGCGGTGGGCCAGCTCGGGGAAGCCCACCTCGGCCGCGAGCACCGCCTGGGTGCAGGCGCTCAGCGACGAGTCGCGGACGGTACGCCGCTCGTAGTAGGTGAAGTTGCGCAGCTTCTCGGCGGCGCTGAACGCGTCCCCGCGCCAGTGCATGGCGAGCACCAGGTCGGCCTGCTTCACCACCTGCTTGCGATACAGGTCGAAGTACGGGTAGTGCAGCAGCAGCGGGTACTTCTCCGGCGGCGTGTGCTCGAAGTCCCACTCCTGCAACCGGGTGAAGCCCTCCACCTGCTCGTGCACGTCGATCTCGGAGTCGTACGGGACGTGCATGTCCTGTGCGGCGTCCCGCCAGGCGGCCGCCTCCTCCTCGGTGACGCCGAGGTCGAACGCCTGGTCGCGGTAGCGCATCGCGAGGTCGGCGGCGGTGAACAGGTTCCGCTGCGCCATCAGGTTGGTGTAGACGTTGTCGTTCTTCACCGCGGTGTATTCGTCGGGGCCGGTCACCCCGTCGATGTGGAACCGGCCGGCGCGGTCGTGGTGGCCGAGCGAGCGCCACAGCCGGGCGGTCTCGACGAGCAGTTCCAGCCCGATCTCCCGCTCCAGCGCCTCGTCGCCGGTGACCAGCACGTAGCGGCGCAGCGCGTCGGCGATGTCGGCGGCGATGTGGAACGCGGCGGTGCCGGCCGGCCAGTATGCCGACGACTCGGGTCCCTCGATGGTGCGCCACGGGAACGCGGCGCCCTCCAGGTTGAGGGTGCGGGCCCGTTCCTGCGCCTGGGCCAGGGTGTCGTAGCGCCACTGGAGGGCGTCCTTCACCGCGCCGGGCTGGGTGTAGGTGAGCACCGGCAGGACGAACATCTCGGTGTCCCAGAACGCGTGCCCGTCGTACCCGGGGCCGGTGAGGCCCTTGGCGGAGATGGGCCGCCGTTCCGCGCGGGCGCCGGCCTGGAGCACGTGGTAGAGGCCGAACCGGACCGCCTGCTGCACCTCCGGGTCGCCCTCGACGCGCACGTCTGCGGCGTCCCAGAAGGTGTCCAGGTATTCGCGTTGCGCGCGGCGCATGCCGTCCCAGCCGTCGAGGCGAGCGGAGGACAGCGCGGCGCCGACCTGGTCGCGCAGCGCCGGCAGCGACCGGCGGCTGGACCAGCCGTACGTCAGGTACTTGACCACCCGCAGCTTCTCGCCGGGCTTGAGCACGCAGCCGATGGTGGTGCGGACCCAGTCCTGGTAGCCCTCGGACTCGATGGTGGTGCGTTCCGGGCCGTGCACGTCGTGGCCCATCGCGGCGGCGACCCGCAGGCCGCTGACCTTGGTGCGGTGGATGAGCAGGCCGCCGTCGTCGGTGGTCAGCTCCTCCTCGGCGAGCAGCGGCGATTCGAGGACGGCGGCGACGCGGGGGTCGCGGCTCTGCGGCGGCAGCGACTCGTTCGCCACCAGCTCGGACTGGAGGATCAGCCGAATGGGTCCGTCGACCGCCTCCACCTCGTAGTTGATCATCGCGACCGAGCGGTGGGTGAACGACACCAGCCGGGTGCTGCGGACCTTGACCTCGCGGCCGGCCGGGGACCGCCAGTGCACCTCCCGCTGGAGCGTGCCGGCGCGCAGGTCGAGGACCCGCTCGTGGTCGATCAGCTCGCCGTAGCGGACGTCGAGCGGTTCGTCGTCGACGAGCAGCCGGATCAGCTTGCCGTTGGTGACGTTGACGATGGTCTGCCCGGACTCGGGGAAACCGAAGCCGGCCTCCGCGTACGGCAGCGGGCGCAGCTCGTAGAACGAGTTCAGGTAGGTGCCGGGCAGGCCGTGCGGCTCACCCTCGTCGAGGTTGCCGCGCAGCCCGATGTGGCCGTTGGACAGCGCGAAGACCGACTCGGACTGGGCCAGCACGTCCATGTCGAGTCGCACCTCGCGGACGTGCCACGGCTCGACCGGATAGGACCGTTCCCGGATCATGCGGCCGGCTCCGTGGTCAGCAGGTCGTCCAGGTCGGTGACCACCACGTCGGCGCCGTGCGCGCGCAGCTCGTCGGCCTGGCCGACCCGGTCGACGCCGATCACGTAGCCGAAGCCGCCGGCCTTCCCGGCGGCCACCCCGGCGAGCGCGTCCTCGAAGACGGCGGCGTTCGCCGGTTCGACGCCGAGCATCCGGGCGCCCTCCAGGAACGTGTCCGGGTGCGGCTTGCCCTGCAACCCGCGCTTGCGGGCGACCACGCCGTCGACGCGGGCCTCCAGCCAGCGGTCCAGCCCGGCGGCGTGCACCACGGCCTCGCAGTTGGCGCTTGCCGACACCACCGCCCGGCGCAGCCCGGCCCGGGTGGCGGCCTCCAGGTAGCGCACCGAGCCGTCGTAGACCTCGACCCCGTCGTGTTCGATCCGTTGGAGCAGGACGACGTTCTTGCGGTTGCCGACGCCGTTGACGGTGTCCGCGTCCGGCGGGTCGTCGGGGGTGCCCTCGGGCAGCGTGATGCCGCGCGAGGCGAGGAACGAGCGCACCCCGTCGGCGCGTGGTTTTCCGTCCACGTACCGGTTGTAGTCCGGTCCGGGGTCGAACGGGCGGAACGGCTCGCCGGTCTCGGTCGACCGGCGTCGCAGGAACGCGTCGAACGTCTCCGCCCAGGCCGCGTTGTGCACCTTGGCGGTCTGCGTGAGCACGCCGTCCAGATCGAAGAGACACGCGGTCACGTGCGCGGGTAGGCCCAGCATTGCCTGAATCTATCCAGGCGGGTCACCGGGCAAACCCGATTCGGGTCTCAGCGGTTCGGGCGCAGCGTCCAGGTGACGGTGAGTGTCGAGGTGACGGTGCCGTCCTCGGTGCCGATCTCCACCTCGACCGGGAACTCGGGCCGCTGCCCGGCGTCCAGCTCGGCCAGCACGTCGGCCGGCGGGCGGCCGAGCCGGGCGGTGGCCAGCACCGGCCCCATCGCCACCCTGCGGTAGCCGATGGTCGCGGTCACGGCCAGCGGTACGGCCCGGTCGAGCACCTGCCCGAACGCGGCCAGCACCACCGCGCCGGAGGCGGTCTCGCCCAACGTGAACATGGCGCCGGCGTGCGGCCCGCCCACGTGGTTGTGGTGCGCCGGGTCGTCGGGGAGCCGGACCACGGCCCGGACGCCGCCGGCGGCTTCCGGCGCGACCTCCACGACGTCGATTCCGAGGGTACGGGCGAACGGCACCGCTTCGAGGAGACCGGCCGCCACCTGCCGAGAGTCGATGGACATGCCCGAACGCTACTCGCCGGTAACTTCCGGGGCAAGCGGCCGGGCGTTTCGCCGGCCCTCGCCTCCGGGTAGCGGACGGCTCATGAACCGCAATCTCGTCACCGGTCTGCGGGTGGCGTGGGAGTCGCCGGAGTTCCGTGACGGGCTGCGACACCTCATCGACCTCGACGAGATAACGGTGCTCCTGGCCACGCTGGCCGACCCGGATCACGAACGCGAGGTCGAACGCAGCCTGCTGGACCTGCTGCGGTCCGGCCTGGACACGGTCGAGATCCGGGAGGCCGTGTTGCTGCTGCTGGAGCGGGACGCGGTACGCCGGCCACTCGTCGCGGCGGCGGTGGAACCACTCGCGGACCGCCCGGGCCGGGCCGCCGCGATCACCTCGGCGACCGAGGACCCGGAGGTACGCCGTGAAGTGCGGGCCGCGCTCGACAGCGCCGACGTGCGCGGGTTGATCTGGCGGGCGGTCGACGACCAGATGAGCGAGAACCGGTTCGGCATGATCCGTCGTGGGGTGGTGCTGTTCGTGCGGCATCCGAGCGCCCGGCGTCTCGCCTGGGCGCTGCGCCGGCACGGCGTGCTGCGTGAGCTGCGCCGCGGCGCGTGACCCGGGCCGAGGCCGGAGGCGCCGGCACCAGGCCGTTGCGTGGCCGTGTCACAGCGGAGATCTCCGATCCCTACGCTCCGGTTGATGCGATCCCGTACGGCCAGGGCGGCGACGGTGCTGGTCACCGTGCTGTCGGCACTGCTCGTCCTCTTCGCCTGCGCCGGTTTCCTGCCGTTCGCGGCGCCGACGGCGCCCTGCCCGAACGAGTCGGCCGATCACTTCCAACAGGCGAGGATCCTCACCTTCTGGCTGCTCGTGGCGATGCTTCTGGCGGCGGTGCTGTCCCTCGCCCTCGCCCTGACAGGTGGATCGGGCCGGTCCCGGAACCCCTGGCCGTGGCTCGCAGCCTCCGTGCTGGCGATGGCGGTGAGCGCGAGCCTGATCATGCCCGTCGACCGGGTGGGCTCCTGCTGACGTCCGTGACACCTGCCGGCGAAGGGACCACTTTTCGGCGTTATACCTCCCGGTCATAATCATGCCTCTGAGGTATACCGCGGAAAACTGAGGCCCTCTGGCGGCGCGACACGCCATTGATCGTGGCTCCAGGGCCCAGCTCCGCCGACGACGGCCCGGTGAACGCATGACCCGGCCGGTCATGCGTGCGTAGAGCGAGGACGCGAGTTGCCGCCTTGGCGGTCGCGCTCACTCCTGGCGTCGGGCGGGGCTGGCATGGCCGAGCGACGGCTCGACCGGTGGTCAGGAGCGCTTGGTGTGCGCGACGAACGCCGCCCAGCTCGCCGGCGTGAACGTCAGCGCCGGCCCCTGCCGGTCCTTGCTGTCGCGGACCCCGACCACGCCGGGCAGGTTGTCCGCCACCTCGACGCAGTCGCCGGAGTTGCCGCTGCTGCGGGTGCTCTTGCGCCAGGTCGCGCCGGTCAGCTCCATCGTTTCGCCGCCTCCGAGATCGCCGCCAGGGTCGCCCCGTGCGGCATCGCCTCCGCGCGGACGGACTCCCAGGTCTGCCGCAGCGAGTTTACGTCCGCTGTCCGCTCCACGATGGAGCCGTGCAACTGGTTGTCGAGATAGCCCACGTCGTCACCGTCTGCCGGGGTGGCGAGCACGAACGCGCCGTTGAGCCCCGGATAGGCACCCACCGTTTCCGGCACTAGATGCAGGTGCACCCGAGGCCGCCGGCCCACCTCGATCAGGTGCGCCAACTGCTCCCGCATCACCTTCGGTCCGCCGACCGGACGGGTCAGCACCGAGTGGTCGAGCACCGCCACGAACTGCGGCGGTGCGGGCCGGTCCAGCACCGCCTGCCGGGCGAGCCGGGCACCCACCTGCTGTTCCAGCGCCTCACCGACGAGCGGGCTCGCGCCCTCGTGCAGCGCGCGGACGTACTCCTCGGTCTGCAAGAGGCCGGGGACCACCAGCGGCTGGTAGCTGCGGAGCGCGGCTGCCTCCTGCTCGATGGCCACCCACTCGCGGAACCACGGCATCAGCGCCTCCTGCACCAGCGCGTCGCGGATGCGGACCAGCAGGCCGCCGCCGTCGAGCACCTCGTCGCAGCGCTCGGTGAACTCGGCGCGCGGCGCGCGGCGGCACTGCTCGACGGCCGCCACCAGCGAGGCCGAATAGCTCACCCGCTCGGCAAGCGCCTCCTGGGTCAGCCCCGCCTCGGTGCGGAGTCGCCGCAGCTCACCGGCGAAGAGTTCCCACAACGGCACACGGATCATCTGCACACCTCTGCACACGGCTGCACACGGACGTCGGCCGGTCGGACGGCCCGGACGGTGGGGGCGGAACGCCTTCCGACCCTAGCCACGCCGTGACGACACTGTCACGCAACGAAGCCGAATTCGTCCGTAACCCGCCAAGGACAGGAGCACCCGTGATGAGCCAACCGCCGGACGGACCGACGGCGGACCGCCCACGGCCGTACCCGCTGCACGCCGCGCCGCACACGCCGCTGCGTCCGATGTGGTGCTGCCGGGCGTGCGGCCAGCCGTGGCCCTGCTCGACCGCCCGCCTCCTGCTCCGCACCGAGTACGAGGACAACCCGGTCAGCCTGTCCATCTACCTGTGCGGGCTGCTCTACGAGGCGACGCGCGACCTCTATCGGCTGAACCCGGCCGGCGCGCCCTCCCCCACCGACATGTTCACCCGCTTCGTCGCGTGGGGGCCGTACCGCCGGCCACCTGTCGCGTCACCGCCCGACGAGCGTTAACAGGGGCCCCCTCCTATGCGGAATGCGTTAACAGGGGGCCCCGCCTTTCATCTCCAGCCGACGTCGATGCGGTCGCCGCGCTCGTCGAAGAAGTGCAGCGCGTCCATTCGCACCTGCACCGCGAGCGGGTGCCCGGACGCCACCTGCGGATAGGGCGCCAGTCGCACCGCCAGCTCGGCCGGGCGGCGGTGGTGCCGGCCCGGGTCGGGCAGCACGCTGGTGCGGTTGCCGCCGCCACCGTTACCGTTCGACGACGGCGCGGCGGCCGCCTCGGGCGAGCCGGAGCGGCCGGTGAGCCGCTGCACCACCTGGCCGAAGCGGCGCAGGCTGCGCTGGCCGGGGGCGGTCCGCTCGACCGGGGTGCCCATCTCGTCGACCACGATCGCGGTGGCGCCGATGTCGAGGAAGGCCAGCGACTCGTGGCCGTGGTGCTCCAGGTAGCGGATCCGGCCGTGCAGCACGTCGCCGGCGGTGTCCGGAGCGACCGGGGTGAGCGCCTCGGCGCGCAGCCCGACCACGATCCGCTCGCCGTGGTAGTGCGCCACCGCGCGGCTGCGGATGTCGTCCCAGGGCAGGTAGAGCGCCTGCTCGCCGAGGTTCAGCGCGACGTAGCGGTCGAGGTGGACGTAGACCGACGCCTCCAGCAGGTTCATCCGGGGGCTGCCCAGGAACGCGGCGACGTAGAGCGTGGCCGGCCGCCCGTACACCTGGGTGGGGGTGCCTACGTCCTGGAGCACGCCCTTGCGCATGATGGCCACCCGGTCGGCCATGGTCAGCGCCTCGGCCTGGTCGTGGGTGACGTAGATGGTGGTGACGCCCAGCTCCCGGGTGAGCGCGGAGATCTCCGCCCGCAGCTCGGCGCGCAGCCCGCTGTCCAGGTTGGAGAGCGGCTCGTCCATCAGGAACAGGCCGGGCCGGCGGACTATCGCCCGCCCCATGGCGACCCGCTGCCGCTGGCCGCCGGAGAGCTGGCTCGGCTTGCGCGCCAGCACGTCGCCGATGCCGAGCGCGCCGGCCACGTCCTGGATGCGCTCGCCGCGCGGCCCGGGCTCGATGCCGGAGAGTCGCAGCGGGAACCCGATGTTGTCGCCGACGGTCATGTGCGGATAGAGCGCGAAGTCCTGGAAGACCATGGCGATCTTCCGGTCCCTCGGCGGCAGGTCGTTGGCCAGCTCACCGCCGAGCATGACCGCGCCGGAGGTCGGATCCTCCAGCCCGGCCACCATCCGCAGCACGGTCGACTTGCCGCACCCCGAGGGGCCCAGCAGGACCATGAACTCGCCGTCGTTGACGTCCAGATTGATGGTGTCGACCGCGATCGTTCCGTCCTGGAACACCTTGGTGACATCCTTGAGCGCGACGGTGGTCACCGTCACCTCCCCAGTCGCTCGCCCGAACCCGGGAATGACTGTGACCAGGATCATTCGATTCGCACATCGGGTAAACGTGCCATGTTCGGCTCGTGACAGTCCTATTAAGCGGTATTCGCCGGGCTCCACGGTTAAGTGACCAACCAGTAACCACTTTTAGGGGTTTTCGCCGAGGAACACCCGGCGCACCACCCGCTCGGCGGCGTACCCGTCGTCCAGCGCGCAGAAGCGGGCCCGGAACGCGGCACGCGCCCGCCCGGCCGCCTCGTCGTCCACCGCACCGGAGCGGAACAGGTCGAGCAGGCCGGGGAAGTCCACCGCCACCGCCCCCGGCGGCTCCGCCAACAGGTCGAGGTAGACGCCCCGGGCCACCCGATAGGCGTCCCAGTCCGGCGCGTAGACGACGATCGGCCGGTCCAGCACCCCGTAGTCGAACATCGCCGAGGAATAGTCGGTGACCAGCACGTCCGCGGCGAGATAGAGGTCCTCCACCCGGTCGTACGCGCTGACGTCCAACACGCCGCCGGCCGCCGGCCCGCGTGGCCGGCGGTCCCGGTCGTGGAAGTAGTGGCTGCGCATCAGCAACCGCCCGGCCGGGCCCAACGCGGCGCGCATCCGGTCCGGGTCGAACGGGGGTCGCCAGCCGGGCAGGTGCTCCCGGTGCGTCGGCGCGTAGAGCACCACGTACTCGTCGGGCCCGATGCCCAGCGCGGCGCGGACCTGGCGGCCCTCGTCGGCGGTGGCCCGGGCCAGCCGGTCGTTACGCGGATAGCCGACCTCCAGCGTGGTGTGGTCGGCCGGGTACGCCCGCTCCCACATCTGGGTGGAGAAGCTGTTCGAGGTGATGCTGTAGTCCCAGCGGTCCACCCGGCGCAGCAGCGCGGCGAAGTTCATCCCCATCGCGCCCACCGGGTAGCGCTGCTGGTCCAGCCCCATCACCTTCACCGGCGTGCCGTGGTGGGTCTGCACGTGCACCGAGCCGGGGCGCTTGCGCACGAAGTCCGGGAAGTTCACGTTGTTGACCAGCCAGTGCGCGCGGGCCAGCACCCGGTGGTACTCGCGGGTACCGGCGACGACGTACTCCACGCCCGGCGGCAGCGTGGCCACCCGGTCGCGGCGGACGATCCAGACGCCGCGCACCTGCGGGGCGAGCCGGCGGGCGGCCTCGTAGATCGCGGCCGGGTTGCAGGAGTAGCCCCGGTACCAGTAGGCCGCGTAGACCGCCAGCGTCGGGTCGATCGGGCGGTGCAGCTCGGCCCGGTAGTACTCGTGCAGCAGGGTGTCCCGGGCCCGCCGGGCGGTCCGCCGCACCGCCGGCGCCGCCCGCCGCCGGACCCGCCCGGCCGTCCCCCGCGCGGCGTCCCGCACCTGGTGGACCTCGCGCAACGCGCTGAACGTCCGCCACCGGCCGGCCGCCACCAGCCGGTGCTTCACCCCCTCCGCGCCGGGCGGGACCGGGTAGCCGCCGGGCGGCAGGAAGTGCACGTAGTCGGCGTGCATCTGGGCGAAGAACGGCGCCCGCAGCTCCGGCGCGATCCGCTCGCCGTTGCCGAGCACGGTCAGGTAGTGCCAGATCATCCGCTCGAAGACCGCCGGTCGCAGCCCGTCCGCGCCCCACCGGTCCATCAGCCGGAACACCCGGTGCCACTGGGCGAAGACCTCGAAGTGCCTGTCGCCCCGGGTCCGGGTGATCGCCCCGGTGCGGCGCTGCCGGTAGTTGAGGCACACCCGGTCCAGCACGCCGATCCGGTCGGCCGCCATCAGCGCCGGATAGCTGAACGAGACGTCCTCGTACCAGCCCGGCGCGAAGCGGAGCCCGTGCTCGGCCAGGAACTCCCGGCGGATCACCCGGTTCCAGGCGGTGTGCAGCAGCTTCAGCGTCTCCGGCCGGTCCCGCAGCGCGAACGTCTCCGGGCCGGGTGGGCGGGGGAACACGTCGCGCATGGCGCTGCGGGTGCCGACGTTGTTCCAGTGCGCCCGGACGTGGTCCACGATCAGCACGTCCGGGCGGGTGTCCCGGAGCCGGTCCGCGACGTGCGGCAGGCAGCCGGGCACCAGCCAGTCGTCGCCGTCGACGAACCACACGTACTCGCCGACGGCCCGGTCCAGCCCGATGTTGCGGGCCGGACCGAGCCCGACGTTCTCGGCGAGCCGGACCGGGCGGACCCGGCTGTCGCGCGCCGCGTACTCGGCCAGGATCTCGCCGCTGTCGTCCGGCGAGGCGTCGTCCACCCCGATCACCTCGACGTCGCCGAACGGCTGGTCGAGGATCGAGTCGAGGCATTCCCGCAGGTAACCCTGCACCCGGTAGGCCGGCACGACGAAGCTGATCAGCGTCATCCCGGCCCGCCCTCCGTCAGCCCGGCGAGGTGGCACCCCCACGGGCGCGGGCCGGCAGGACCACCCAGGCGAGGATCACGCTCGCGACGAAAACCACAAAAAGGTACGCACCGAGTGTAGCCAGAGTGATACTCACAATTCCGGCGACCAGCCCGATTGCCAGCAGCAGGGAACGCCCCTCCCAGCCCAGCGTGGCGGCGTGCAGCGGCGGGGCCGCCTGCCGCTTCTCCAGCCGCGCGGTCAGGTCGTAGTGGTGCAGCGTCAGCACCAGCACGTAGGCGAAGATCAGCCAGGCCGGCGCCCGCCCGGCCACCCCGACCGCGATGGCGAACAGATACTCGGCGGCCCGCAACGCGGCCGGCACCAGCCAGTCCAGCGCCCCCGCGTGCGGCGCCCGGGAACCCTGCGCCGCGCCCAGCAGCAGCACCATCGCGACGATCACGCCCCAGCCGGGCAGCTCACGCCCGCCGTGCACGGCTAACAGCGCCCAGACCAGCAGCCCCGCCGCCGCGAGCGCGCCCACCAGCGCCGTCACCAGCGGCCGGCGGGTCGTCGGCAGCGTCCCGGTCAGCAGGCCGTCGTCGCGGTGCAGGCCGGCGTCGACAGTGGTCAGCACCGGCACCCGCATCCAGCGGGCCCGCAGCGTCCGCAACGCCCCGGTGTACGCGAACGCCAACGTGCCCCAGACCAGCACCGCGCAGAGCGCCACCAGCGGCCCGAACAGCGCGGCGGCCACCGCGATCAACGCCCACCGCTCGCCGATCGGGAACACCACGGTCCGCTTCAGCCAGTACGACACCGAGCCGGTGTCCGCCTGCACCCGCGTCGAGGCGGCGTTCAGCCTGCCGCCCAGCCCGCCCGCGTCGCCGGTGACCACCTTCGGCCGGCGCGCGGCCTCGTCGTGCAGCGCGCCGTACCAGGTGTCGGTCATGTGCCGCACGGTCTGCAACGTCATCGCGGCCAACGCCAGCGCCCACCCGTAGCGGAACCCGGCGTGCGTCGCCCCGAAGCCGAGCCCGGCGTAGACGACGTACTCCTTGAACCGGTCCGCCATCGTGTCCAGCCAGCCGCCCCAGGCGCTGAAGTGCCTGGTGTAGCGGGCCACCTGCCCGTCCACGCAGTCGAGCACGAAACCCAGGTAGAGCAGCACCGCGCCGGCCACCAGCGCGGGCCGGCCGCCGACGCCGAACAGCACCGCCGCCGCCACCGCGAACAGCACCGAGAACAGCGTCACCCCGCTCGGGCCCAACCCGATCCGGGCGGCGGCCTTCGCGACGTGCGGGGACCAGGTGCTGACGAAGAACGTGGTGAAGAAGTCGTCCCGCTCCTTCACCGACAGCCGCAGCTCGGCCCGGTCCTCGTCGACCGCCGCCACCGCCGCCTCGGCGGCGGCCCGCCCGGCCGCGTCACCGACCCGGTGCGCCACCAGCAGGCGTACCCGATGGGCGAAGATCAGCGGCCCCCGGGCGGCGAGTTCGGCGACCAGCCGGTCCACCGCGCCGAGCTGCCCCTCGGCCGCTGCCGCGCGGGCGGCGTCGGCGAGGGCCGGCAGGTCGGCCGCGCCGACCCGCAGCGCGCCGCCGAACACGCCTGTCGCGTCCGCGTCGTCGCCGACCGCGACCACCTGGCCGCGCTCCTCCCGCACCGTCGCCTGCCCGGCGGCCGGCGGATCGGTGAGCACCAGCGCCACCGTCGGCCCCACCGGGCTGGTCGCGAGATGCCGGAGTACGGCCGTGTGCGCCACCAGGTCGACGCCGCTGACCAGCACCGGGCCGGTCGCGCCGGCCACCAGGTCGGCCAGCTCGGCCAGGTCGGCGGCGACGCGCACGTCGTCCGCCCCGGCCCGGCGCCACTGCGCGGCCAGGCGTTCGGTGGGCGATTCCCCGTCGGGTCGACCCGGAGCCGGCTCGGCCGGCGTGCTCGACGGCTCGGTGAGCCGGCCCGCCGCCGGCCCGGCGGCGAGCACGATCGCGAGCGTCACCGCTGCGCCGCGTCGGCGTAGGCCCGCAGTGCCTCGTCGATCGTCCCGTCGACCGTCAACCGTCCGGCGTCGAGGTAGAGCCCCCGACGACAGAACCGGGTGAGGTCCTTGTCGTTGTGTGACACCAGCACCAGCGTGCGCCCTTCCGCGAGAAGTCGCTCGATGGTCGCATAGCACTTCGCACGGAACTCCGCGTCCCCGACCGCGGTCACCTCGTCCACCAACAGCACCGGGTGCGGCAGGTGCGCGATCACCGCGAACCCCAGGCGCACCTTCATCCCCGACGAGTAGTGCCGCACCGACGTGTCGATGGCGCGTTCCACCTGCTCACCGGCGAACGAGACGATCTCGTCGAAGTGCCGGCGCAGGTAGCCGGAGGAGAGCCCGTGCAGCCCGCCCACCAGATAGAGGTTCTCCCGGCCGGTCAGATCCCCGGAGAACCCGGCGGACAGCTCCAGCAGCGGCGCCACCCGCCCGTGCACCGAGATGGTGCCCTCGTCCGGAATGAGCACGCCGGCGATCAGCCGCAGCAGCGTGCTCTTGCCGGTGCCGTTGCGCCCCACCACGCCCACCGTCTCGCCCGGCTCGATCCGGAACGACAGGTCGCGCAGCGGCCAGAACCGGCCGGCGTCCGGGTCCCGCGCACCCCGGTGCACGATCAGCTCCCGCAGCCGGAGCTGCCGACGCCGGTTCCGGACGAACCGGATGCCCAGCCCGTCCGCCTCGATGATCGGCGCCACTCAGAGTTCCTTCAGCACGGACGGTTCGAGGCGGCGGAACGACCACCAGCCGAACGCCAGCACCAGCAGGCTGCCCAGCACTGTGATGGTGAGCAGCCGGGCGTCCGGGAACTCGTCCGGATACCAGACCGCGTGGTGCAACTGGAAGATCCCCACCAACGGGTTCAGCTCGTACGCGACCTTGAGCCAGCCCGGCATCCCGGAGTCCCGGACCAGGTTGAACGGATAGATGATCGGGGTCGCGTAGAACAGCAGCCGGATCGCCAACCGCATGATCCGCTCGATGTCGCGCATCAGCACGTTGCCCGCCGACAGCAGCAGTGCCAGGCCCACCAGCAGCACGAACTGCACGGTCACGGCCAGCGGCAGGGCGAGCAGGCTCCACCCCGGGTGGATCTTCCCCTGGGCCGCGTAGAGCGCCGCGATGGCGGCCAGGATCGGCAGGCCGGCCAGATACTCGGCGAAGCGGCCGGCGACCCGACCGATCGGGAAGATCGGCCGGGGCAGGTTCATCGTGGTGATCAGCCGGGCCTGCCCGGTGAGCGCGCCGGCCGCCTCGGTCAACGCCGAACTGGCCCACATCCAGGCGAAGATCCCGGTGATCAGGAACAGCGGGTACGAGCCGGCCGCCTCGCCCAGGTGCCGCCGGGTCGCCCCGGAGTAGAGCACCCCGAAGACGAACCAGTAGATCAGGCCCATGCCGAGGGGTTCGATGAGCGACCAGAGGTAGCCCAGCACCGACTGCTGGTACTTCACCGCGAGATCCCGCCGGATGAGGATGCGCAGCGAGGTGCGGGCCGACCAGAGCGCCGCGACGCCGGACGTCACCGCACCATCGTGGCCCCGTGCCCACCGGGTGCGGCGGCCGACGGCCGGCGGATCACCCCAACGGGGTCAGCACTCGATCACGTTGACCGCGAGGCCGCCCCGCGCCGTCTCCTTGTACTTGACCTTCATGTCCGCGCCGGTCTCCCGCATGGTCTTGATGACCTTGTCCAGCGACACGTGGTGCACCCCGTCGCCGCGCAACGCCAGCCGCGCCGCGGTGATCGCCTTGATGCTCGCCACCGCGTTGCGCTCGATGCACGGGATCTGCACCAGCCCGCCCACCGGGTCGCAGGTGAGCCCCAGGTTGTGCTCCATGCCGATCTCGGCGGCGTTCTCCACCTGCTCCGGCATGCCGCCCAGCGCCTCCGCCAGCCCGGCCGCCGCCATCGAGCACGCCGAACCGACCTCGCCCTGGCAGCCGACCTCGGCCCCGGAGATCGAGGCGTTCTCCTTGAACAGCACCCCGATCGCGCCGGCCGCCAGCAGGAACCGGACCACCCCCTCGTCGGAGGCGCCCGGCACGAACCGCGTGTAGTAGTGCAGCACGGCCGGGATGATCCCGGCGGCCCCGTTGGTCGGCGCGGTGACCACCCGCCCGCCGGCCGCGTTCTCCTCGTTGACCGCCAGCGCGAACAGCGTCACCCAGTCCATCGCGCGCAGCGGGTCGTCCGCGCCGTTCTCCGCCTCCAGGCCGCGGCGCAGCTCGGCCGCGCGGCGGCGGACCTTCAACCCACCCGGGAGTACGCCGTCGCGGGTGCAGCCGTTCTCCACGCACTCCCGCATCACCTGCCAGATGTGCAGCAGCCCCGCCCGCACGTCCGCCTCGCTGCGCCAGGACAGCTCGTTGGCGAGCATCACCTCGCTGATCGACAGCCCGGTCTCCGTGGTGACCCGGAGCAGGTCCGCGCCGGTCAGGAACGGATACCGGACCCGGGTGGCGTCCGGCTTGATCCGGTCCGCCCCGGCCGCCGCCTCGTCCACCACGAACCCGCCGCCGACCGAGTAGTAGGTGCGCGTGCGTACCTCGTTACCGGCCGCGTCGAAGGCCGCGAACGTCATCCCGTTCGGGTGGTACGGCAACGAGCGGCGACGGTGCAGCACCAGGTCACGGTCCGGGTCGAAGTCGATCTCCTGGCTGCCGAGCAGGCGGAGTCGCCGCTCGTCCCGGATCCGCGCCACCCGTGACCCGACGCCGTCGGTGTCGACCGTCTCCGGGGCCTCGCCCTCCAGCCCCAACAGCACCGCCCGGTCGCTGCCGTGGCCGTGCCCGGTCGCACCCAGCGAGCCGAACAGCTCCGCCTGCACCCGGGCCACGTCGGCGAGCTGCCCGTCGGCCTTCAGGCCACCCACGAACGTACGGGCGGCCCGCATCGGCCCGACGGTGTGCGAGCTGGACGGCCCGATACCGACGCTGAAGAGGTCGAAAACACTGATCATGGCTGCACTTTCCTCGCCGTCGTCCCCGTTGTGCGGTTCCGAACCGGTGCGATGCCGCGCCCCCTGTCCAGGGTCGGACGGCCGGCGCCAAGGGTGGAGGCGCCGACCGGCGAGCCTACCCGCCCAGCTCAATACCCGCCCCGACCCCGCCCCACGCCCGGCTCCCGGTGACTCATGCGGGCGTGAGCATCTCCTGAAGGATGCGCCGCAGCTCGGTGCGGTCCCGCGGGGTGATCCTCGCCAGCCGGCGGTCGTACTCCGCCGCGAGGGCGGCGAGTGCACGATCCCGCGCCGCGGTGCCCTCAGCGGTCAGCACGAGCCGGTGACGCCGCAGGTCCGCGTCGTCGATCTCGCGCCGGATGAACCCCTTGGCGACGAGGTTGCGGACGTAGACCGTCACGCTCGCCTTGGGCAGCAGCAGTGCCGTCGCGATCTCGGCCGGGTACGGCGACGCCTCCACCTCGGCCAGGACGAAGAACTCCTTCGTCTCCAACCCGGCCTCGGCCAGCTCCCCCGTGCAGGCATCCATCACCACGCCCAGCAGCCGCTGGTTCAGCGTCCACAGCTGCGCCCCGTCGACCGACATGCCACCCCTCCGTCACGTGGTACAGTTTCGTACTAGTTCCATCTCGTACAACATGTCGTCTTGTACTGGACTCCTATGGAACATAATCTCACGGAGGAAGCCAGGCATGCTCACGCACCTCACCATCCCGCGCGGTCCCATCAGCCTCGCCGCGGACCTGCACCTGCCCGACGACGCCGACAGCGGCGCACCGCTGCGCGCCGTGGTGCTCTCCACCCCGGGCAGCAGCGTGAAGGAGCAGATCGGCGCCAACTACGCCTCCCGTCTCGCCGCCGGCGGCATCGCCGCGCTCGTCCTCGACCCCGCCCACCAGGGCCGGAGCGAGGGCGAGCCCCGCGACCTCGAAGACCCCTACCGCCGAGGTGAGGACATCTCCTACGCCCTGGACGTGCTCACCACGACCCCCGGCATCGACCCGCGGCGCGTCGGCGTCCTCGGCATCTGTGCCGGTGGCGGCTACGCCGTGCACACCGCCCGCACGGACCACCGGATCAAGGCGGTCGGCACGGTCGTCCCCGTCGACATCGGCACGGCGTTCCGCGGCTTCACCCCCGACGGGCCGGCCGCGGCGCTCGACGCCCTCGCGGACGCGCGGACCGAAGAGGCCCGCTCCGGCGAGACGACCCGCGTGAACTGGCTGCCCGACACTCTCCTGCCCGACACTCTGGAGGACGCCGCCGCAGCGGGCCTGACCGACATCGACACCATTCAGGCCGTCACCTACTACCGCACCGGGCGCGGCCGTAGCGAACACTCCACGAACCGGCGCCTCCTGCGCAGCGACTCCCTCCTGCTGGGCTACGACGCGTTCCACCTGGCCGATCGGCTCATGACCCAGCCACTCCAGGTCATCCTCGCCGGACGCGTCGGCAACACCGGCTCCCACGACGCCGGCATGCGGCTGTGGAAGCTGGCCCCCAACCCGGTCGACCTCATGGTGATCGACGGCGCCGGCCACTACGAGATGTACGACGAACCCGAATACGTCGACGCCGCCGTCGACCGCCTCACCAGCTTCTACACGAACAACCTGTAGGGCATCCGAGCCGGCGACCCCACGCGGGTGCGTCGGTGCGGGTGCTCCGGGGTAAGCACCTACGGGTGCCCGGGTCGCCGATCCTCCTCGGGGCCGAGGGCGCGACGCGCACCCCTCTCTACCGTGGAATCAGCGCGGCGGATCGCCGCAGAAGTGGGAGACGACGATGAGTCGCAAACTGGTCCGGCCCCGTGAGGGGCGCATGCTCGCCGGTGTCTGCGCCGGCCTCGCCAAGCGGTTCGGCATGTCCGCAGGCATGGTCCGGCTGCTGTTCCTGCTGTCGCTGCTGCTGCCCGGCACCCAGGTGATCGTCTACCTGATCCTGTGGGTGCTGATGCCGAACGAGGACCGCTACCTCGCCACCCGCTGACCCGCACCCGACGACGCGCCCGCCCCCTGGCGAGGGCGGGCGCGTCGCGCGGAGTCAGGGCGCCGTGTAGGTGACCGTCACCTTCTGGTAGCCGAGGGAGCGCAGCAGCCCCTCCAGCATCTTGCGGGTGTTCTCCTGGGCGCGGGCGGTGAGCCCGCTGTCCCGGGCGGCCGAGGTGATCCGGTCCTCGGCCAGCTTGTAGATCTGCTGCTGCCGGTTGGGGTCGCCGGCCACCAGGTCGTTGAGCCTGTTGATCAGGCCCCGCTCCTCGGCGAAGACGTAGCTCTTGTCCATGTTCAGGTCGGTCTCGCCGAGCTGCGGCGCGGGGAGCTTGATCTCGGCGGACTTGCCGTCGTCGGAGACCACCACCGCCCCGTCACCGATCTTGGCGAAGTCCACGTACGCCTCGACCCGGCCCGCCCCGACGAAGAGCGTGCGCTCGTTGAGCAGGAAGTCGGGCACGTTGCGCCGGTCCTTCTGCACGTCGACCACCACCTGGAAGTTGCCTTCCGCCGCCACGTAGCGGCTCAGGTCGCGGATCGACTGGAGCAGCGGCGGCTGACTGCGGTCGGTCTGCTCCTTGGCGAACGGGTTGCGGAAGTCGGGCAGCAGGCCGGTCGCCTGCACCCCGAGCAGCGCCACCACCACCAGCGCGGCAGCGCCGAGCACCCAGAGCAGACCGCGGCCCGGCCCGCCGCCGGCCGGCGCGGGCACACCGGGCTCCGGGTCGTGCCGGTAGTCCGCCCGGTCGTGCAGGGACTCGCTGGTCGGGTATTCCGGGAACTCCCTGGTGGGCTGCTGGGTGTCACCGTCGCGGGCCATCGCCCTCACCGTCCTCGTCCGACACATCGACTGACAATGACGGTACGGGCACCGTGCGACACTCGCTCGCCGAGTGCCACGATCGAGTAAAAGGGCAGGTCAGGCGAACGCGGAGAGCCCGGTCAGCCGCTGCCCGATGACGAGCTGGTGGATTTCCGAGGTGCCCTCGTAGGTGAGCACGCTCTCCAGGTTGTTGGCGTGCCGCATCACCGGGTAGTCACCGGAGACGCCGTTCGCGCCGAGGATGGTGCGGCACTGCCGGGCGATGGCCAGCGCCTCCCGGACGTTGTTCAGCTTGCCCACGCTCACCTGCTCGGGGCGCAGCGTCCCGGCGTCGGCGAGCCGGCCCAGGTGCAGCGCCAGCAGCAGTCCCTTGTTCCACTCCACCGCCATGTCGGCGAGCTTCGCCTGGGTGAGCTGGAAACCGGCGAGCGGCCGGCCGAACTGGGTGCGCGTCGTCGCGTACTCCAGGGCGGTCTCCAGGCAGTCGCGGGCCGCCCCGAGCGCGCCCCAGACGATGCCGTGCCGGGCCTCGGTCAGGCAGCTCAGCGGCGCCTTCAGACCGACCGCCTCGGGGAGTTGGGCGTCCGCCGGCAGCCGGACGTCGTCGAGCGCGATCTCGCCGGTCAGTGAGGCACGGAGGGACATCTTCCGACGAATTTCTCGCGCGCCCACCCCGGGGGTTGCCATGGGTACCACAAAACCGCGCACGCCGGAGTCGGTGCGGGCCCAGATCACCGCGACGTCGGCGATCGGCGCGTTGGTGATCCACATCTTGCCGCCGTCGAGGATCCAGTCGTCGCCGTCGCGGCGGGCCCGGGTGGCCATGGACGCCGGGTCGGAGCCGTGGTCCGGCTCGGTCAGCCCGAAGCAGCCGATCGCCTCGCCGGTCGCCATCGCCGGCAGCCAGCGCTGCTTCTGCTCCTCGCTGCCGAAACGCCAGATGGCGTACATGGCAAGCGAGCCCTGCACCGAGACGAGCGAGCGGACGCCGGAGTCGCCGGCCTCCAGCTCCAGGCACGCCAGCCCGTACGCGACCGCGGACGCGCCGGCGCAGCCGTAGCCGGTCAGGTGCATGCCGAGCAGTCCCAGCTTGCCGAACTCGCGGGCCAACTCCCGGGCCGGCACCTCGCCGTCCTCGTACCAGCCGGCGACGTGCGGGCGGACCCGGTCGGTGACGAGCTGGCGCACGACGGCCCGGATCTGGCGCTCCTCCTCGCTCAGCGACGCGTCGAGGTCGAGCAGGTCGAGAGGAGTCATGGCGTCACCTTAACCAAGACTCAGGAGGGCGTCACTCGCCCTGTTCGCCGAGGACCAGCACCCGGGCGTGGATCTGGTTGCGCTGTTGCAGGGCGGCGCGCAGCGCGCGGTGCAGCCCGTCCTCCAGGTAGAGGCCGCCGTTCCACTGCACCACGTGCGGGAAGAGGTCGCCGTAGAAGGTGGAGTCCTCCGCGAGCAGCTTGTCCAGCGCCAGCTCCCGCTTGGTGGTGATGAGCTCGGCCAGCCGCAGTGGACGCGGTGGGATCTCGGCCCACTGCTTCAGCGTGTAGTTGTGCTCCGGGTAGGGACGCCCGTCCCGGACCGCCCTGAAGATCACGGCGCGTTCTCCTCCCCCAGGCCCGGCTGACGATGTGGGTGCCAGCCTAGCGGCTCAGCTCCACCGCCCCCGCCGCACCACATCATCCACCGGACGCCGCCCCCGGCGCAGCGATGGTGACCTGTGGTCGACGGCACGGTAACCGATGGTGACGGCGCCGATCGGCTGGAGTGCCGGCGGCACCCCGAACGCCTCCCGGTACGCGTCGGTCCGCTGCGGCGGAATGCCGAAGAAGCAGGCGCCCAGCCCCTCGTCCACGGCGGTGAGCAGCATCAGCAGCGCGGCGAAGCCGGTGTCCACATACCAGTAGGGCACCGGCCAGCGTTCCTCGGCGCGGTCCGCCCAGCCCTTGTCCGGCTCGGCGTAGCGGTCCAGGTAGGCGTCCCGGTTGGCGTGCGGCACCACGATCAGCGGGGCCCGGCGCATCCCGGCCAGCCAGCGTTCCCGGCCACCGCCCTCGGGTGTGGTCGCCGCCCAGAACCGCTCGCGGTCGGCCGGCTCCTCCAACACCAGGAAGCCCCAGCCCTGCGCGAACCCGGCCGACGGGGCACGGACCGCGTGGTCGAGCAACCGGTCCACCGTCTCCGGCGGCACCGGACGATCCGGGTCGTAGTTGCGGACCATCCGGCGACGCCTGACGACGTCGGCGAACTCCACGCTCAGACCGCCGGCCGGACGCCCCAGGCGCCGCGCCAGGTCTGCCCCGGGTCGAGGACGATCAGGTCCTTGCCGGAGCGGAACGCGTCCGGCGGGCAGGTCATCGGCTCCACCGCGACCGAACGGCGGTGCCGTTCCCCGCCGAGCGTGTCCCCGGTGAACACCTGCCACCAGCCGAACTCGCGGTCGGCCCAGATCCGCAGCCCGGACCCGCCGTCCGGCGCGCCGAGCGTCACCGCCGAGCCGCCGTCGGCGTCCCGCCGCACGTCGCCGAAGGCCAGGTCGAGCACCAGGTCGCCGATCGGGCGGGGCGAGGTGAAGTCGTACTCGGTGCCGGTCACGTCGGTGGCCGCCACCGGCAGCAGCCGGCTGTCCGTCAGCACCCGGTTGCGCCCCGGCACGCCCAGCAGCAGGTCGTCCACGGCGACCTTGGGCAACTGGAAGTAGGGGTGCACGGAGAAGCCGAACGGCGCCGGCTCGGTGGCCAGGTTCGTCACCTCGTGCTCGGCGCGCAGGCCGTCCGCGCCGACGCTCCACCTGCCGCGCAGCCGCAACGCCCACGGGTAGCCGGGGGTGGGCGGCAGGTCGTAGCCGATCGTCACGCTGTCCGCCGACTGCTCGACCAGCTCCCACCGGACCCAGTTGACCAGGCCGTGCAGGGCGTTGTGCCGCTCCGGCTCGGTCAGGTCGAGCTGGAGCGAACGGTCGCCGAACGCGTACTGGCCGTCCCGGATCCGGTTCGGCCAGGGCGCCAGCACGTGCCCGGCCGAGCCGGGGCTCAGCTCGTCCTCGGCGTACCCGTCGAGGTAGTCCACGCCGTCGTGCCGGTAGGCCCGCAGCCCGCCGCCGACCTGCACCACGACGGCCTCGTGGCCGTCGGCCGAGATGGTCCACTGTGTACCCGAGGGTGCCCGCACGTCTTTCCCCATTCGGCGACCCTACCGTCACCGACGGTCTTCGGCGGCGCTGGTGGCGCGATAGCGCACCAGCGCGGGGAACGCCACCACCAGCAGCGTCGCCAGCACGGCGGCGGCGATCCCACCACCCACCATGGCGACACCGGTGCCGAACCCGGCGGCCGTGGCGCCGGCCCGCAGGTCACCCAGGCGCGGGCCGCCGGCCACCACCACCGTGTTCACACCCTGGAGCCGGCCGCGCATCCGGTCCGGCGCGTACACCAGCAGCATCGACTGCCGCAGGGTCGCGCTGACCAGGTCGGCGGCGCCGGCCACGCCGAGCAGCAGCACCGCCAGCCAGAGCCGGCCGGCCAGCCCGGCGAGCGCGATCGCCACGCCCCACCCGACGACCGCCACGGCCAGCGCCAGCCCCTGCCGGCGGACCCGGCCGATCCAGCCGGAGGTGAGCCCGCCCAGCATCGCGCCGATCGCGATGGAGCTGTAGAGCCAGCCGACCGCCGCGCCGCCGCCGAAGCGTTCCTGCGCCAGCTCCGGGAAGAGCGCCCGCGGCATGGCCAGGATCATCGCGATCAGGTCGATGGCGAAGGAGAGCAGCAGCACCGGCGTGGTGGCCAGATAGCGGAAGCCGTCGACGATGCTGCCCAGCCCGGCCCTGCGGACGCCGCCGCCCGGGTCCGGCTCCGGTGGCATCGCCGGCAGCCGCAGCGTCGCCCAGAGCGAGACGGTGAACAGCAGCGCGTCCAGCCCGTACGCGACGGGCAGCGCGGTGTCGACGCGCCAGGCGGCGAAGATCAGCCCGGCGGCCAGCGGCCCGAACACCGCCGCGGCGGTGAACGTGGTGTAGTTCAGCGTGGTGGCCGCCGGCACCAGGTCGGCCGGCACCAGCCGGGGCAGGATCGCGCTGCGGGCCGGCGAGGTGATCGCGAACGCCACCGCCTGCACGCCCACCAGCAGCAGGAGCAGCACCGGGCTGCGCGCCCCGGCCAGCGACTGCACCAGCAGCCCGAGCGTCGCGGCCCAGAGCAGCGTGCCGGCCGCGAGCAGCACCCGCCGCCGGTCCCGCGCGTCGGCGACCGCGCCGCCCCAGAGGCCGAAGATCAGCAGCGGTACGAACCCGGCGACGCCGAGCAGCCCGACCCAGAACGAGCCGCCGGTGAGGTCGAACATCTCCACCGGCACCGCGACGGCGGTGAACTGGAAGCCGAACATCGCCACCGCGTTGCCGAGCCACACCCGCCGGTACGCGGGCACGCCCAGCGGGCGCAGGTCGATCGCCCAGCGGCGGGGTCCACCCGGCCGGGCCTGCTTGACCTGCGTCACGGCGCGAGCCGCTCGACGACCCAGCCGCCGTCGTCCGCCAGCCGGAACCGCAGCCGGTCGTGCAGCCGGCCGGCCCGGCCCTGCCAGAACTCCACCGTCTCCGGGCGGACCCGGAACCCGCCCCAGTGCGGGGGGGCGGGCACCCCCTCGACGCCGGCGAACCGGTCGGCCGCCGCCCGGTACTCCGCGTCCAGCGCGGCCCGCTCCGGCACCACCGCGGACTGGGTGCTGGCCCACGCCCCGAGCTGCGAGCCGCGCGGCCGGACCGCGAAGTATGCCTCGGTCTCCGCCCGGGTGACCTGTTCCACCCGGCCGGTGACGGTCACCTGCCGCTGCATCGGGAACCAGGGGAAGACCAGGCTGGCCCACGGGTTGGCGGTCAGCTCGGCGCCCTTGCGCGACAGGTGGTTGGTGTAGAAGACGAAGCCGTCCGCGTCGTACCCCTTGAGCAGCACGGTGCGGCCGCTGGGCCGCCCCCGGGCGTCGGCGGTGCCGACCACCATCGCGTTCGGCTCGGGCAGCGGGTGGGCCACCGCGTCGGCGAACCACCTGGCGAACTGCGTGTGCCAGTCCGCTGCCAGGTCCGCCTCGGTCAGGCCCAGGTCGGCCGCGTACTCGTTACGCATGCCGGCCGGGGCGGGTGTGTCGCCTGTCACTCTCGCCGTTCCTCTCCCGGGCATGCCGGCGTCCCCCGACGCTGGCCAGGCCCCGCTACCCAGTCTTCCCCCACCCACACCGGCGTCCACCGGCGGGGATGTCGTGTGGCGCACAGTGGCCGCGGGTCGCGCGCGTGGTTACTCACCGGGCAAGATGTCACGAACCACATCCCTGATGGTCGCCTGAGCTGCGGGGCCGGATCGGTCCCACCGGGCGCACCGAGCCGGAAGCCAGGAGACGACATGTCCGATTTCAAGCCGGGCCTGGAGGGCGTCGTAGCCTTCGAGACCCAGATCGCCGAGCCCGACCGCGCGGGCGGTTCGCTGCGCTACCGGGGCGTGGACATCGAGGATCTGATCGGCCAGGTCTCCTTCGGCAACGTCTGGGCGCTGCTGGTCGACGGCCGGTTCGGCCCGGGCCTGCCGCCGGCCGAGCCGTTCCCGGTGCCGGTGCACTCCGGCGACATCCGCGTCGACGTGCAGTCCGCGGTCGCCATGCTGGCCCCCTACTGGGGCCTCAGCCAGCTCCTGGACATCTCCGACGAGCAGGCCCGCGAGGACCTGGCCCGGGTGTCGGTGACCGCGCTCTCCTTCGTCGCCCAGTCGGCGCGCGGTCTGGGCCTGCCGGCCGTGCCGCAGAAGGAGATCGACAAGGCGGAGACCATCGTCGAGCGGTTCATGAAGCGCTGGCGCGGCGAGCCCGACCCGCGGCACGTCAAGGCCGTCGACGCGTACTTCATCTCGGCCGCCGAGCACGGCCTGAACGCCTCCACCTTCACCGCCCGGATCGTCGCCTCCACCGGCGCAGACGCCGCGGCCTGCATCTCCTCCGGCATCGGCGCCCTCTCCGGCCCGCTGCACGGCGGCGCGCCGTCGCGGGTGCTCACCATGCTGGAGGCGGTCGAGCGCAGCGGCGACGCCGAGGGCTACGTCAAGGGCGTGCTCGACCGGGGCGAGCGGCTGATGGGCTTCGGGCACCGGGTCTACCGGGCCGAGGACCCGCGCGCCCGCGTGCTGCGGCGCACCGCCAAGGAGCTGGGCGCGCCGCGTTTCGAGGTCGCCGAGGCGCTGGAGAAGGCCGCGCTGGCCGAGCTGCAGGCCCGCCGCCCGGACCGCGTGCTCGCCACGAACGTCGAGTTCTGGTCGGCCGTGGTGCTGGACTTCGCCGAGGTGCCGGCGCACATGTTCACCTCGATGTTCACCTGCGCCCGGATGGGCGGCTGGTCCGCGCACATCCTGGAGCAGAAGAAGCTCCAGCGGCTGGTCCGCCCGTCCGCCACCTACGTCGGCCCGGGCACCCGCAAGCCGCAGCAGGTCGAGGGCTGGGACGCCATCCCGCACGGCGTCTGAGAGTAAGGAAGGGCCCCCGCTTAACGCATTCCGCATAGGCGGGGGCCCCTTTTAACACCCGCTCTGTGGCGTACGCCTCAGCGGCCGGCGTGGGACCAGCGGGTGGGTCCGGTCCGGTGGGTGCGAGGATGGGGGCCGGCAGCGCTGCCGGCCGGGTTCGGATCCCGGCCGTCCCGTGCGCCCGGCGCACGAGCCGGTCGTCGGTCCGCGCCCGCAGGAAAAGGGCCCGCCCTCGCCCATGCGGAAGGATCGAGACAACCGTGGCTGACGCACCGACCATCCGGATTCCCGACGACCTCAAGCCCGCCGACGGCCGTTTCGGCTGCGGCCCGTCCAAGGTCCGTCCGGCGGCGGTCTCCGCGCTCGCCGACGTCGCCACCAGCTACCTGGGCACGTCGCACCGGCAGAAGACGGTCCGCGACCAGGTCGCCCGGCTGCGGCGCGGCCTCGCCGAGTTCTTCGCCCTCCCGGAGGGCTACGAGGTGGTGATCGGCAACGGCGGCACCACCGCGTTCTGGGAGGTCGCCACGTTCGGCCTGATCCGCGACCGGGCCCAGTTCGCCAGCTTCGGCGAGTTCGGCGCGAAGTTCGCCAAGTCGGTCTCCGACGCGCCGTTCCTGGGCGAGCCGACCGTCCGCAAGTCCGCGGCGGGCAGCGCGCCGTCGCTGGTCGCCGAGGCCGGCGTGGACGTCTACGCCACCCCGCACAACGAGACCTCCACCGGCGTGGCGGTGCCGATCAGCCGGGTGCCGGGCGCCGACGAGGGCTCGCTGCTGCTCGTCGACGCCACCTCCGGCGCCGGCGGGCTGGACGTCGACGTCGCCGAGACCGACGTCTACTACTTCGCCCCGCAGAAGTGCTTCGGCTCCGACGGCGGCCTCTGGCTCGCCCTGATGTCGCCGGCCGCGCTGGCCCGGGCCACCGAGGTCAAGCAGTCGGGTCGCTACATCCCGGCCTTCCTCGACCTGGTCACCGCGATCGACAACTCGCGGCTGGAGCAGACCTACAACACGCCGGCGCTGGCCACCATCTTCCTGGCCGCCGAGCAGACCGACTGGATGAACTCCCAGGGCGGGCTGGCCTGGGCGGCGAAGCGCACCGCCGAGAGCGCCGCGACCGTGTACGGCTGGGCCGAGCGCTCGTCGTTCGCCGACCCGTTCGTGTCGGACCCGGCGCTGCGCTCCAACGTGGTCGCCACCGTCGACTTCGCCGACGGGGTGGACGCGACCGCGATCGCCAAGGTGCTGCGCGCCAACGGCATCGTGGACACCGAGCCCTACCGCAAGTTGGGCCGCAACCAGCTCCGGGTCGCGCTCTTCCCGGCGGTCGAACCGGCCGACGTCGAGGCGCTCACCGCGTGCATCGACCACGTGGTCGAGCGACTCTGATCACGTCGTGACGCTGGGTGGTCGTCGGGGCTCCGGCGACCACCCACCGTGACCATCGCCGCAGCTCAGTCGCGACATGCCGGGGTGTCGCTCTCCCCACCGCTGGGAAAGTGAGCGTACGGTGGTTCGAGACGCCCGGGTGGCCGGCTCGTGGCGTGTGACGGCCAGCGAAGCGGGACGGAGGCAAGCCGATGCGCCCAGTACGCTTCGTCGCTCTCTCCGAGGACGGCCAGGCCCTGGTGCTCACCGACGAGGTGGGCCGCCTGCTCGCGCTGCCCATCGACGAGCGTGTCGCCTCGGTGCTGCACGCCGAGCCGGGGGGGGCCCCGCTCGCGGTGGTGCCCGCCTCCACCGACCCCACCCCGTCGCTGTCCCCGCGCGACATCCAGGCCCGGATCCGTTCCGGCGAGTCCGCGGAGGACGTCGCCCGCATCGCCGGCGTCCCGGTCGACCGGGTGCTGCGCTACGCCGGCCCGGTGCTCCAGGAGCGGGCCATGCTGGCCCAGCACGCCCGCCGCACCCGGCTCAAGGGCGCCGAGAAGCCGACCCCGCTGGCCGAGGTGGTCAACGGCCGGCTGGCCCAGCACGGCATCGACACCGAAAAGATCTCCTGGGACGCCTACCGCCGCGACGACGGCACCTGGCGGATCATCGCGACCTGGCCGTCCGGCAAGGCCACCGCGCAGGCGGTGTGGGATCTCGACAAGTCCCGGCAGAACGTGGTCGCGCACGACGACATGGCGCAATACCTGTGCGCCGAGCGTCCCACGCCGATCCTCGGCCAGGAGCCGGCGCCGGAGCGGGGCGGCCACGCGCTGCCCGGCCCGTCGCGCGGCGAGCCGAGCCGGGGCGGCCACGGCCTGCCGTCCGGGGTGGAGCAGGCCCGCCCGGGGCGGGACCCGATCCGCGCCGGCCGGGACGCGCTGCTCGCCTCGCTCGACCGTCCACTCGGCGGCACGTCCGGGCGCGGGCTCGACACCCGTTCCCCGGCCGCGCTGGCCGGTTCGGACGCGCCCCGGCAGCGGGCCGTCGCCGGGGGCGCCGCCGCGCTGCTCGGTGGCGGCCAGGGCTCGGCGTTCGACGACGACTCGGACGCGCCGAAGGAGATTCCGGCCGTACCCTCGCTCGCGGTGCTCCGGCCCCGGCGCACCGGCAACCCGCCGGCGTCCGGCGCTGCCGGCACCGAGTCCGGCGAGGCCGGCGGCAAGCCGCGCAAGCGGCTGCCGAGCTGGGACGACGTCCTCTTCGGCAGCGGCCCGGCGGCGCGCGAGTCCTCCTGACCGTCCGATCCACCCTGGCACGCTCACGTGAAGTGAGGCACTCGAAGTGCGCGCGTGCCAGGGTGGACCCATGGAGTACACGAACCTGGGACGCACCGGTCTGTCGGTGAGCCGGCTCTGCCTCGGCACGATGAACTTCGGGCCGCAGACGGACGAGCCGGACAGCTTCGCCATCATGGACCGGGCGCTGGAACACGGGATCAACTTCTTCGACACCGCGAACGTCTACGGCTGGAAGCTCGGCGAGGGCGTCACCGAGCAGATCGTCGGCCGCTGGTTCGCGCAGGGCGGCGGCCGCCGCGACAAGGTCGTGCTGGCCACCAAGGTGTACGGCAAGATGAGCGAGTGGCCCAACGACCAGGGCCTGAGCGCGCGGCACATCATCCGGGCCTGCGAGGACTCGCTGCGCCGGCTCCAGACCGACACCATCGACCTCTACCAGATGCACCACGTCTCCCGGACCACGCCGTGGGAGGAGATCTGGCAGGCGATGGAGACGCTCGTCGCGCAGGGCAAGGTGCTCTACGTCGGGTCGTCCAACTTCGCCGGTTGGCACATCGCCCAGGCCCAGGCCGCCGCCGGCCGGCGCAACTTCCTCGGCCTCGTCTCCGAGCAGTCCATCTACAACCTGCTCACCCGGCACGTCGAGCTGGAGGTGATCCCGGCCGCGCAGCACTACGGGCTGGGCATCATCCCCTGGTCGCCGCTGCACGGCGGGCTGCTCTCCGGGATCATCCGGAAGATGGCCGACGGCAGCGCGGCCCGCGGCACGTCCGGCCGCTCGGCCGACGCGCTGGCCGAGCACCGGGCCACCATCGAGGCGTACGAGAAGCTCTGCGCCGACCTGGGGCAGGACCCGGCGGACGTGGCGCTGGCCTGGCTGCTCTCCCGACCGGGCGTGACCGCCCCGATCGTCGGTCCGCGCACCATGGACCAGCTCGACCGCAACCTGGGCGCGCTCGACGTCGACCTGGACGAGGCCACCCTGACCCGTCTCGACGAGCTGTTCCCCCCGATCGGCAACGGCGGCCCCGGTCCCGAGGCCTGGGCCTGGTAGGTGTGTGTGTAAGGAGGGGCCCCCTGTTAACGCCTCAGGTATAGGAGGGGGCCCCTGTTAACAACCCTGCGGCGGAGTCAGAGCGGCCAGGCGGCGAGACGGCGGTAGCGAGGGCGCCGGCCGAGGTGGCTGCGGACCAGCACCAGCTCGTCGGCCGGCCAGTTCGGGCCGGCGTAGCCGTGCAACGCCTCCCGGTCGGCCCGCACGTCGGCGCCGGGCACCCGGTCGCCGGGACGCGCGATGGTCAGGTGGGCCCGGAACGGCTTCTCGTCGTACGGCAGCTCGGCCCGGCGCAACCCGTCACGCACCAGCCGGGCGAGCGTGTCCAGCGCCTCGGTCTCACCCCCGACGTCCACCCAGAGCACGGTGGACCGCCCCTGGCCGAAGCTGCCCCCGCCACCGAGGCGCAGCCAGGGCGAACTGCCCCGGCCGTCCCGGAACGCCTGCGCGGCAAGCCCGAGCGTGCTCTCCACGTCGACCAGCCGGTCGTCCGGCACCTCGCCGAGGAACGCCAGCGTGAGGTGGAGGTGCGCCGGGTCGGCGAGCCGCGCGTCGGCGCCGGTGGCGATCCGTAGCTCGGCGGCCCGCGCGGTCAGGTCGGCGACCGCCGACGCGGGCGGGTAGACCGCCGCGAAGAGCCGCACCCGGTCAGCGGTGCCGCTGGTGGTGCGCCGCCCGGGCGGCCGGCAGGGTCAGCCCGGCGGCGTGCAGCAGCCCCTCGACGCGTACCCGTTCGATCTCCCGGTCGACGCCGTCCAGCTCGGCCAGGTGCTCGGCGATGCCGAGGGCGTGGCAGGCGGCGCGCAGCCGCTCGTCGTACGCCTCGATGACCGCGCCGTGCCACACCACCGAGCGGTCGGCGGCGGCCAGCCGGTGGCCGCCGAGCCGGCGCAGGTCGGTGGCGAGTTGCTCCAGCGGGCGGCGGCCCTCCCGCTCGAACTGGGTGAGGTCGATGTCGCGGGTGAGCGCCTCGGCCTCGATGGCCCGGTCGAGCCGGGCGATGGTGCGGCGCTCGCGGCGCTGCTCCCGCCATTCGGCCCAGCCGCAGGCGACCCGGTCGATGATCTCGTCGGCGCAGAAGATCAGCGCGAAGAGGGCGGGCAGGCAGCAGACGGCGAGGATCGCCAACGCCAGCAGCAGCCCCTGCCCCAATCCCACACATCGACGCTAAGCCCTGCCGCACCCACCCGCCACCCGATTGCCAAAACAGACCTGGGTGTTAAGCGGGGCCCCCTGCTATGCAGAATGCGTTAACAGGGGGCCCCGCCTTTCACTCGGCGGAGGCGGACACCACGTAGAAGCGGGGCATCGGCAGCACCCGCATCCGCAGGCGCGCACCGGAGCGGCGCAGTTGCCAGGTGAGCGCCAGCAGCGCGGCGGCCAGCGAGATCAGGCCACCGATCCAGATGCTCGCGCCGGCGCCGAACCGCTCGGCCACCCATCCGATGATCGGCGCGCCGACCGGGTTGGTGCCCAGGAACACCAGCACCCACAGCGCCATCACCCGTCCCCGGAAGGAGGCGTCGACGCCGAGCTGCACCCGCTGGTTGGCGGCCTGGGCGAAGAAGACCATGAAGAAGCCGGTGGGCAGCAGGAGCGACACCACCATCCAGTACGCGGGCGCGAGCCCGACGAGCGTGCCGAAGCTGGCGCAGCCGATCGCCGCACCGAGCACCAGCCAGACCGAGGGCCGGCTGCGCCGGCCGGTCCCGGCGAGCGCGCCGACCAGCGCGCCGACCGCCAGCGCGGTGCTGAACAGGCCGAACGAGGCGGCGCCGGTCTGGAACACGGTCTTGGCCAGCGCGGCGAGGGTGAGCTGGAAGTTGAACAGGCTCATCCCGATCACCGACATGACGACCATGGGCAGCAGCAGGTCGGGGCGGCGGGCGACGTAGCGCAGGCCGTCCACCACCCGGGCCTGGTCCCGTTCGCCGGCCGGCGGCAGGTCCTTGCGGTGCAGTTCGGCCGGGCGCATCCGCACCACGTTGACCAGCGGGGCGATCGAGCTGAGCGCGGTGACCAGGAAGACCGGGCCGACGTCGACGGCGGCGATGGCGAGGCCGGCGACGGCGGGGCCGACGATCCGGGCCGAGTTGAACACCGCCGCGTTGAGCGACAGCGCGTTCGGCAGCAGCGGCACGCCGACCAGTTCGGAGACGAACGCCTGCCGCACCGGGGTCTCCACCGCGTTGGCGACGCCGAGCAGGGCGGCGAACGCGAAGACGTGCCAGAGCTGCACCAGGCCGGTGACGACGAGCAGGCTCATGCCGAGCGCCAGCACGGTCCAGAACGCGTTGGCGACGAAGAGCAGCATCCGCTTGTCGTACCGGTCGGCGAGGCGGCCGGAGAGCAGCGTGAGCAGGAGTACGGGGGTGAACTGCAACGCGGTGACCACGCCGAGCGCGGTCGCGGAGTTGTCGCTGAGCTCGAGGACGAGCCAGTCCTGGGCGATGAACATCATCCAGACGCCGATCAGTTTGATCAGCTGTCCGGTGGCGAAGAGTCGGTAGTTACGGACTCGTAGGGACTGGAACATCGTGCTCAGCTTGGCCTGCACTCTAGGTGCGCCTCCTCGCGTCGGGTACGCCGCATCCACAACGGACGAAGCGGACCGCGCGACCCGGTGTCAGGCGCGTGCGATCCCCTGGAGGATGTCCGCGGCCCGCCGTAGCGTGTCGCGTTCCTCCTCGGTGAGCGCGGCCAGCCGACTGGCCAGCCATTCGTTGCGGGCCCGCTCGAACTGCTCGAGCACGGCCCGTCCCCCTTCGGTCGCCGCCAGGATGACCTGCCGTCCGTCGGTCGGGTGGGGGGTGCGCTGCACGAGACCGCGCTCCTCCAACTTCGCGACGATCTTGGTCATCGTCGGTGGCTGCACCCGTTCCACGTCGGCCAGTTCCCGTGGCGTGAGGGCGCCCGCCAGTTTGAGGCTGGTGAGCGCCGACAGCTGGGTGACCGTGAGGTCGCCGACCGGTCGGGCCTGTCGGACCCGCCGGTTGAGCCGGGTGATCGCATCTCGCAGTTGGGGGGCCAACTGCGCCGGTGGCACGCGTCTCGCCGTCACCGTCCGCTCCGTCACACTAGTTAGCCTAACTAATGAGCCTGGCTAACGACACGCGTTATGACCAGGCTCACCAGCGTCAGAGCAGCACGGACTCGATCGGCCCGCGCAGGAAGTAGAGGACGAAGAGCGCCGCCACGCCGTACAGCAGGGGGTGGACCTCGCGGGCCTTGCCCTTCGCCAGCTTCACCAGCACATAGCTGATCACGCCCGCCCCGATGCCGTTCGAGATCGAGTAGGTGAACGGCATCAGCACGATGGTGAGGAACGCCGGGATCGCGATCTCGTAGTCGGTCCAGTCGATGGTCCGGACCGCCGTCATCATCAGGAAGCCGACCACCACCAGCGCGGTCGACGCGGCCTCGAACGGCACGATCGCCGACAGCGGCGCCAGGAACATCGCCAGCAGGAACAACCCGCCGGTGACCAGGTTGGCCACCCCGGTCCGGGCACCCTCACCGACACCTGCGGCACTCTCGATGTACGAGGTGTTGCTCGACACCGACGCCGCGCCACCCGCGGCGGCGGCGATCGAGTCGACGAGCAGGATCTCCTTGGCCCGCGGCGGGGTGCCCTGCTCGTCGAGCATGTCCCCCTCCTGGCCGATCGCGACCATCGTGCCCATGGTGTCGAAGAAGTCCGTGATCAACAGCGTGAAGACGAACATCAGCGGGACCAGCCAACCCACCCGGGTCCACGAGTCCAGCACGTTGAAGTTGCCCAGCAGCGACAGGTCCGGCAGGTCCACCACCTGCTTCGGCAGCTCGGGCACGTTGAGCGCCCAGCCCTTCGGGTTCGGCTTCCCGTCGACGAACGACGGGCCGATGTTGCCGATCGCCTCGACCACCACGGCCAGCACGGTGGAGGCCAGGATGCCGATCAGGATCGCCCCGCGCACCCGACGTACCACGAGCACCACGGTGACCAGCAGGCCCACCACGAACACCAGCATCGGCCAACTGACGATCTTGCCGTTGATGCCGAGCCCGACCGGCACCGTGCTGTTCGCCGCGTCCGGCACCCGCCGGACGAACCCGGCGTCGACCAGGCCGATGATGGTCAGGAACAGCCCGATACCGACGCCGATGGCGGTCTTGAGCTGGGTCGGCACCGAACGGAACACGGCGGTCCGCAGGCCGGTGAGCACCAGGATGCCGATCAGCACACCCTCGATGACCACCAGGCCCATCGCGTCCGCCCAGGTCATCTGCGGCGCGATCTCGAACGCGACGAGCGCGTTCACGCCCAGCCCGGCGGCAAGCGCGATCGGGAACCGGGCCACCACCCCCATCAGGATGGTCATCAGGCCCGCGACCAGCGCGGTCGCCGCGGCCAGCGCGGGAATGGCGAGCGTACGGCCGTCGGCGTCCTCCGCGCCGCCGAGGATCAGCGGGTTCAACACCACGATGTACGCCATCGTGAAGAACGTGGCGAAGCCGCCACGGATCTCCCGTCCGGTCGTCGACCGGCGGGCGGAGATCTCGAAGAAGCGGTCGAACGCGTTGCGCGGGTGCGCGGGATCGGGCGGTGTGCCGTGGTCCGCCGGCGGGGCAATGGACATCGGGTCCTCATCTGGTTGATCGACCGGTCTCGTCGCGCGCATCGTGCCAGATCACCCGGCGGACAGGGAAGGACGATCACGTACGCTGGTCCGGTGCCCCAGGAGCAACAGCCGCGGCCCGAGCCGCTCGACCCGCCGATGGTGCCGTTCGCCGTCGCCGGGCTGATCGCCTGGGCGGTGGCCGGCCTGGTGCTGCTGGTCTTCTTCCGTGACTGGCTCACCGCGCACGGCCACCAGAACTGGCTCTGGACCTGCCTCGCCGGTTTTCTGTGGGGCTTTCCCGGCCTGGCCACGATGATGCGGCACGACGCCAACCGGCGCCGCCGCCGGGCGGCCGCCGCGCGTCAGCCCTGACCGGTCAGGAGTGGCCGTACGGCTCCGCCGGCTCGGTCGACTCCACCGAACCCGGCGCGCGGCTGACCGACATCGCCTCGACCGCGCTGTCGTCGTAGACCGTGGGCAGTTCGTCGACGGGCGTCTCGACCGCGCCGACGAGCGTCTCCGAGTGCGCGCCGCAGCCGTGGTCGGCGCTCACCACCCGGCCGTCGTCGGGGGCGAAGAAGTTTCCGCACGCCCCGAAGGACTGCCGCATCGAGCCGGCCAGCGGCAGGTAGAACCCGCAGCTCCCGCAGCGGGCGGCGGCCGGCGCGGCGGTCGAGATGGCGGCGTCCGGCCCGTGGTCGCCGTCGTACCAGCGCTGGGCGGTGTCGGCGCGCCCCTCCCGGGACATCACCCGGGCCCGGCCGAGGCCCAGCTCCCAGGCGGTCTCCTCGACGGCCGGGTCGTCCGAGAGCAGGTAGCCGGGGGCGAGCCGCTCGTCGTCGGCCGGGGTGGTCAGCAGGTCACCGGGGCCGAGGTCGCCGGGTTGGAGCCGCTCCTGCCAGGGCAGCCAACCGGGGGCGAGGAGCGCGTCCGGGCCGGGCAGCAGGACGGTCTCGCAGATCGTGACGTGCTTGCTGCGGGGCACCCGGGTCACCGTGACGGCCCAGCGCCAGCCGCGGTAGCCGGCCAGCCGGCATTCGAAGTAGTGGGTGACGAGCCGATCGCCCTCGGCGACGGCCTGGAGGTGGTCGCCGACGTCGGTCGGCTCCACCTCGGTGATGGCGTCGCGGGCCACCTCGACGGCGGCGGCGCAGACCTGGTCGAGCCGGGGAGCGCGGGCGGATACGGGCCTGGTCACTGTTCCATTGTTCCCCATGCCCGTAGGCGGGTTCTCTCCGGGTGATGCGGCGCGCGCGGGGCGGATGGGCGAGGATGGGACACATGGCGCTGTCCTCCCGCTCCGGCCGCTCCTTTCTCGGGCGGACCGTCGGCACCGGCATCCGCGCCACGCGGCTGCTGCTGCGGGGTTCCCTGCACGGCGGGCGCTGGATGACCCGCCGGGCCGGCACCGCCCGGGCCCGCAGCGCCGGCAACGAGGTGGGCATGGTCCGCCTGTTCGACCTGCACGCGCTCTCCTGCGCCGGGGACACGCTGATCGCCATCGGCCTGGCCGGGACGATCTTCTTCGACGTCCCGCTGGGCGAGGCCCGCAACAAGGTGGCGCTCTACCTGCTGGTGACCATGGTTCCGTTCGCCATGCTCGCCCCGGTGGTCGGCCCGCTGCTCGACCACTTCCGCCACGGCCGCCGCTACGCCCTGGCCACCACGATGCTCGGCCGGGCGTTCCTGGCCTGGCTGATCTCCGACTACATGGGCGGGCTCGGGCTCTATCCGGCGGCGTTCGGGGTGCTCGCCCTCTCCCGCGCCTACGGGGTGGCCCGATCCGCGGCGGTGCCCCGGCTGCTCCCCGACGGGCTCGGGTTGTCCCAGGTGGGCGCGCGGGCCAGCGTCTACGGCACGGTGGCCGGTGCGCTCGTCGCCCCGATCGGGCTGGCCGCGTTCTGGCTCGGGCCGCAGTGGCCGCTCCGGGTCGCCTCGGTGATCTTCCTGCTCGGCATGGTGATCGCCCTCCGACTGCCGCCGAAGGCCGACTCGGAGCCGCCGGAGCGGATGCCCCACCCGTTGCGCGCGATGCGCCGCCGCGACGGCGAGCGCCCGCTGGGCCGGGGCCGTCCCGCCGGTCGCCTGGTGATCGCCACGTTGATCGGTGCCGCGGCGCTGCGCGGGCTCTACGGCTTCCTGCTGCTCTTCCTCGCCTTCGCCATCAAGTCCGGCGACCTGACCACCGACTTCTTCGGCCGCACCCTGGGCGCCCAGGGCGCGCTGGGCCTGGTCGGCGGCGCGCTGGCGGTGGGCACGTTCCTGGCCACCGCGCTCGGCACCCGGCTGCGGATCCACCGGCCGACCGCGATCCAGTCCAGCGGCACGGTCATCGTGGCCGGTGTGGCGCTGCTCGCCGCGATCAAGTTCTCGCTGCCCATGGTGGCGCTGCTCTGCCTGGTGGCCGCGCTGATGAGCGGGATCGCCAAGCTGGCGGTGGACGCCTCGATCCAGGAGCGGATCCCGGAGCGGCTGCGGGCCAGTTCCTTCGCGCACTCGGAGACCGCCCTGATGCTCGCCTTCGTGGCCGGCGGCGGGCTGGGGCTGGTGCCGTTCACCGGCCTGATCGGGGTGGCGGTGGCGGCCGGCGTGGCCGCGTTGGTGGCCCTGCGCGGGGTGCTGGTCGCCGGTCGGCTGCGCGGCGAGCAGTTGGTCGGCCGTCCCTTGGACGACGACGAGCTACGCAGTGGCCGTCCCCTGGACGACGGCGAGCTGGCCACCGGCCGGCCGCTGGGCGGCGACGAGCCGCCGGTCACCTCGTTCGACGACCCGGCGCCCACCTCGCCGGCGCCGCAGCGCGTCGACGCGCCGGCGCCGCACGACGACGACCTCGCCCCGCCCGGCTTCCACATCTACCGCCCCTCCTCGTCGGTCGGCGGCCCCGGCGCCGTCGAGGACGAGAACCGGCGCGACCCCCGGGGGCCGGTGGCGTGAGCGGTCTGCTGGTGGTCACGGCGGTGCCCGCCGAGGCCGAGGCGGTGCGGGCCGGCCTCACCGACCCGAGCGTGACGGTACGACCGGTCGGGGTCGGCCCGGCCGTCGCCGCCGCCGCCACCGCCCGGCTGCTGGCGCTGGCCGAGGCCGCGGGCCGGCCCTACCGCGCGGTGGTCAGCGCCGGCATCGCCGGCGGCTTCGTCGGGCGGGTCGCGGTGGGCGGCACGGTGCTGGCCGACCTGAGCGTCGCCGCCGACCTCGGCGCCGAGTCACCGGCCGGCTTCATCCCGGTCGAGGAGCTGGGCATGGCCCCCGAGCTGCTGGGCGTCGGCCGGACCGTACCGGCCGACCCGACCCTGCTCGTCGCCCTGCGCGCCGCCCTGCCGGCGGCCACCGTCGGCACGGTGCTGACGGTCGGCACGGTGACCGGCACCGCCGCGAGCACGGCCGCGCTCGCCGACCGGCACCCGGACGCCGTGGCCGAGGCCATGGAGGGGTACGGCGTGGCCGTTGCCGCCGCCCAGGCCGACGTGCCCTTCGTCGAGCTGCGCACCGTCTCCAACCCGATCGGCCCACGCGACCGCGACGCGTGGCGCATGCGCGAGGCGTTCGCCGCGCTCACCACCGCCGCTGCCGCACTCCGCTGACCGGCACGTCGAGCCGCATCCCCACCGCCCTCACCGTCTCGACCCGGAAGCCGCAGACCCACAGGAAACGCGTCGCCCAGCCGTCGGCGACGCCGTGCGCCGACCGGACGCCGCACCGGACCATCTCGGCGGTCAGCGCGGTCACCAGCCGTCGCCCGATGCCGAGCCGCCGGTATGCCGGTGCCACCAGGATCCCGTCCAGCACGATCTGGTCCTGGTCGGGCACCAGGTACCCGACCAGCAACTCCTTGCTGCGCTCGTGCGCGCGCAACTCGCCCACCAGCTCGCCGTCGGGCAGTTCGGCGACGAACCGCCAGGACGTCGTCGGCAGCTCCGGGGCCAGATGTCGACGGACCCGAAAACCCTGACGCACCCGCTCCCTGATCCGGTCGCGGTCCCGCAGCTCACGGTCGAGGCGGTAGGTCACCGCCGGCAGGGCGGTCCAGTATCCGGCGGACAGGCTCGGCCAGTGCGCCCACCAGGCCCCCGGCCAGTCCTTGGGCTCCCGCACCTCACGGGCGTCCAGGTGCGCCGGGCAGTGCCGCCCCGCCGCGTCCCGCAGCTCCTCCTGGGGCGCCACCGGCAGCCCTCCGTCGGGCAGCCCTACGCCGGGCAGCCGTACGCCGGGCACCCCCACGCCGGGCAGCCCTACACCGGGCGACCCTCCTCCCGGCGCCACCGCCCCCACGACCGTGGCCGCGCAAACGGCCGGCTCTGGTCCGCCGACCGGGCGCGGTCGCTCGCCCGGGCGCTGCCCGTCGAACGGCGGACCGGTGCCGCCGGTCGGCGGCGGCGCGACGGTGAGCCGACCACCCGTGCCGGCGATCAGACGCTCGATCGTGCGGAAGCTCGGACCGGCCGACCGCCCGGACTCGATGCGCGCCAGCGTGGCCTGGGGCACCCCGGACCTGGCCGCCAGCTCGCGCTGGCTGAGATCGGCCGCCCGGCGTAGCGCGCGCAGCACGACCCCCAGGTCGATGGCGTGCTCGAGGTCGGTCACCACGCCATGCTCGACCGCCACCGGCAACCTCTCCACCCCGCTCGTCCACCTGTGGACAACCCTGTGGAAAAGCTGCTCCGCTGGGGACGAGGAGATGTTGTCCGGCTGCCTAGAAACTTGATGACGTGAACGACTCGGTCCGCCGCCGGGCATGAGGCCGGGGTCGACGCGAACGCAACGAAGATCTGAACGAAGCCGACCGCAGATCCTCCCCCCGTTGCGGGCCCCGGCGGCTCCGTCCGAGACATGAATCGCAGCCGGGTCCCGTAAGCCGGACAAGACCGGCCCGATGCCGGTTCATGTCTGGTCCAAGGCCCACCCGTGGCCAGTCCGAGGCCCACCCGAGGCCCGGTCGAGACTGATCCATCCACGTCATCAAGTTTCTAGGCAGCCGGACAGCATCTCCTCTCACGGCCGTCACGGCCGTCACGGCCGTCACGGCCGTCACGGCGATCACGGCGATCACGGCCATCACGGCGATCACGGCCATCACGGCGATCACGGCGACAACCCGGTCACGACCGGCACGACCGGCACGGCCGGCACGACCGGCACGGCCGGCACGACCGGCACGGCCGGCACGACCGGCACGACCGGCACGGCGATCACCGGCGGCCACCCAGGTCGTAGGTCGCTGGGTGAAGGACGGTGAACCGTAAGCGGGGGCAGCGGACGGCGGGGGGGTGCAGTGGGTGGCGGGTGGTGCGGCGGGCGGAGTTACGGTGGGGGCGTGGCGCTCTCCCTGGCGATCTCCCCCTGCCCCAACGACACGTTCGTCTTCGACGCCCTGGTGCACGGGCGGGTGCCCGGGGCACCGACCGTCGAGGTGACCTACGCGGACGTGGACGTCACCAACACCGCCGCCGAGCGGAGCGCGTTCGACCTGGTGAAGGTCAGTTACGCGGCGCTGCCGTGGCTGCTCGACGACTACCACCTGCTGCCCTGCGGGGGCGCGCTGGGCCGGGGCTGCGGCCCGCTGGTGCTGACCCGGGGCGACCGCGCCGACCTGTCCGGCGCGACCGTGGCGGTGCCGGGCGAGCGGACCACGGCGTACCTGCTGTTCCGGCTCTGGGCCGCCGAGCAGGCGCCGGCCCGGATCGAGGTGGTGCCGTTCCACGAGATCATGCCCGGAGTGGCGGCCGGCCGGTACGACGCCGGCCTGGTGATCCACGAGGCCCGCTTCACCTATCCGCGGCACGGGCTGACCGCCCTGGTGGACCTGGGCGAGTGGTGGGAGGGCGACACCGGGCTGCCGATCCCGCTCGGCGCGATCCTGGCCCGACGCGGCGCGGTCGACCCGGTCGAGGCCACCGCGTGGATCCGTGAGTCGGTGCGGCAGGCCTGGGCCGACCCGGAGGCCAGCCGGGAGTACGTCCTCGCGCACGCGCAGGAGATGGAGCCCGACGTGGTGGACCGACACATCGGCCTCTACGTCAACGAGTTCACCGCCGACCTGGGTGAGGCCGGCTTCGCCGCCGTGGAGGCACTGCTGGGCCGGGCCGCCGACGCCGGGCTCGTCCCTCAGACCTCCAGCTCGCGCGCCACCGCGTGGACCAGCTGAGCGATCTTCTGCGCGGCCTTGCGATCCGGGAAGCGACCCCGGCGCAGGTCCGGCTGCACCTTCGCCTCCAGCACCTTGATCATGTCTTCGACCAGGCCGTGCAGTTCCTCGGCCGGCCGGCGACGCAGCTCCGCCACGGACGGCGGCGCCTCCAGCAGCTTGACGCCCATGGCCTGGGCGCCCCGCCGGCTGTCCACCACGCTGAAATCGACCCGCTGGCCACCCTTGAGGTCGGCGACACCCGCCGGTAGCGCGCCCTTGGGCAGGAACACGTCGCCACCCTCGTCACTGGTGACGAACCCGTATCCCTTGGCCGCGTCGTACCACTTCACTCGACCCGTCGGCACCTGTCGAACCCCGCTCCACTCGAACCGTCTACCCCTTCCAGGCTAGCCCGATGATCCGGTCGACCGCCCCTGGGAATTCGACAAGATCATTAAGTACCAGCGACGCGCCGGCCGCGCTCAACTCCGCCACCGGGCAGGGACCGGTCGCCACTCCCACGCCCGGGATTCCGGCCGCCCGCGCCGCCGCCATGTCGGCCACGTGGTCGCCCACGTAGAGCGTCGCGCCGTGCTCCCGCAGCGCGGTCGCCTTCTCCTCGGCGAACAGGTCCCCGGCCAACTCGTCGACGGCCAACCCCAGGTGGTCCAGGTGCAGCTTCGCCAACCGCCCGATCTTGGAGGTCACCACCATCACCCGTCCACCGCGCTCGTGCACCGCGCGCACCGCCGCCTCCGCGCCGGGCATCGGCACCGTCGGGGTGATCGCGTACGCCGGATACAGCTCCCGGTAGAGCGTCACCGCCTCCTCGATCCGCTCCGGCGGGAACCAGTGCGCCAACTCTGTACGCAGCGGCGGGCCCAGCCGGGACACGGCCAGATCCGCGTCCACCGGAACGCCCGTACGCTCGGTCAACGCCCGGTAGGCGGCGGCGATGCCGGGGCGGGAGTCGACCAGGGTCATGTCGAGGTCGAAGCCGACCATCAGCGGAGACATGCCGAGAACCTACCCAGCGGGCTAGCGTGGTACGACGATGACCACCTCACTCGCCGACCACCTGCGGGCCCTCCCCGACGACTCGCTGGCCGCCCTGCTCCAACTGCGGCCGGACCTCGTCGTGCCGGTGCCGGCCGATGTGTCCGCCCTCGCCCTGCGCGCCCAGTCCCGGGTCTCCGTGGCCCGGGCGCTCGACGGGCTCGACCAGTTCACCCTCCAGGTCCTCGACGCCGCCCGGCTCACCCGCGGCCCCGAGGGCGGCACCTCCACCGACCAGATCCTCGCCATGGCCACCGCCGGCCCGCACCCGCCGGCCCCGACCGCGATCCGCGCCGCCGTCGACCGGCTCCGGGCCCGGTTCCTGCTCTACGGCCCCGAACACGACCTGTACGTGGTCGGCGGCGTCGACGAGGTCTCCCCGTACCCCGCGGGACTGGGCCGGCCGGCGGCGGAGCTGGACGCCCGCGCGGCGGCCCTCTGCGCGGACCCGGCCAAGCTGCGGCGGACGCTGCTCGCCGCGCCGCCCTCGGCGCGGGCGGTGCTGGACCGGCTCGCCGCCGGGCCGCCGGTCGGCACGGTGACCCCGGGCGCGCTCGACGCGCCGGCCAGCGGCGCCGAGGACGTGCTCCCGCCCGACCTGGTCAACGGCGGCGCGCCCACCGGCTCCCCGATCCGCTGGCTGGTCGAGCACCACCTGCTGGTGCGGATGTCCGGCGGTCCGCACGGCACCGTCGAACTACCCCGCGAGGTGGGGCTGGTGCTGCGCCGCGACGCCGGACCGCTCGGCCCGCTGCACACCGGCCCGCCGGCGGTGTCCAGCCCGCCCCGGGAGGTCAAGGCCGTCGACTCGGCCGGCGCCGGGCAGACCATGGAGGTCGTCCGGCACACCGAGGCGCTGCTGGAGGCGCTCGTCGTCGAACCGGCGCCGGTGCTGCGGTCCGGCGGCGTCGGGGTGCGGGACCTGCGCCGGATCGCCCGCGGTCTCGGGCTGGACGAGCCGACCACCGCGCTGATCTTCGAGGTCGCATACGCGGCGGGGCTGACCGGTGAGCTGGAGCTGACCGGCGCGGCCACCACCCGCTACGGCGGCGACCAGCAGATCCTGCCCACCGGCGGCTACGAGGTGTGGCGCGCGGCGTCGCTGGCCCAACGCTGGGAGCAGCTCGCCCGGGCGTGGCTGGCGATGCCCCGCCAGGTGGGCCTGGTCGGCCAGCGGGACGACCGGGACCGGCCGATCTCGGTGCTCTCGCCCGAGGCCGAACGCGCCGGCGCGCCCACCGCCCGCCGGGCGGTCCTCGCCGTGCTGGCCGACCTGCCGCAGGGCAGCGCGCCGACGCCGGACGAGGTGCTGGCCCTGCTGGACTGGCGGGCCCCCCGCCGGGCCCGTGGGCGGGAGGCGGCGCACCGCGAGGTGCTGGCCGAGGCGGCCCGGCTCGGCGTGACCGGGCTGGGCGCGCTCACCTCGTACGGGCGGCTGGTGCTGGCCGAGCTGACCGACGCCGACGAGCGGGGCGACGACCCGCTCGGGTTGCGCTCCGACGCCGAGTCGGGCGACCCGTCCACGGCGGTACGCGCGCTCGACGGGCTGCTCCCCGCCCCGGTCGACCACGTGCTCGTGCAGGCCGACCTGAGCGTGGTGGTGCCCGGCCCGCCCGACCCGGCGCTCGCCGCCGAGCTGGACGTGGTGGCCGAGCACGAGTCGGCGGGCGGCGCGAGCGTGCACCGGGTCACCACGGCGAGTATCCGGCGCGCCCTGGACGCCGGCTACACCGCCGACGACCTCCACACGTTGTTCCGCCGCCGGTCCCGGACCCCGGTGCCGCAGGGGCTGACCTACCTGGTCGACGACGTGGCCCGCAAGCACGGCGGCCTGCGGGTCGGCTCGGCCGGCGGCTACGTGCGCAGCGACGACGAGGCGCTGCTCACCGAGGTGCAGGCGGACCGGCGACTGGAGTCGCTGGCGTTCCGCCGGCTGGCCCCGACGGTGCTGGTCACCCCGTACCAGGTCAACCGGATGCTGCTCGCGTTGCGCGACGCCGGCTACGCGCCGGTCCCCGAGGACGCCAGCGGCGCGACGGTGCTGGCCCGGCCGAAGACCCGCCGCGCGCCGGCCCGGACCCCGGTCACCGGCCGGGTCGTCGATCCGCTGGCCGCGCCGCGACTGCCGATGCCCCGCCTGCTCGGCGTGGTGGAGCAGATCCGCCGGGGCGACGCGGCGGCCCGGGCGGCGCGCCGGGCCCCGGCCGTGGTCCGGGGGGCGGCGCCCACCGGCCCGACGCCGGTGAGCGGGCACGGGGACGCGCTGGCCGTGCTCCAGCAGGCGGTACGCGACAAGGCGCTGGTCTGGGTGGGTTACGTCGACGCGCACGGGGCGACCGCGTCCCGGCTGGTCCGGCCGGTCTCGATCGGCGCCGGCTACCTGCGTGCCGAGGACGACCGCACCGAGATGCTGCACACGTTCGCGTTGCACCGGATCACGGCGGCCGTGCTGGAGGAGTGACGCCTATTCCCCGTTGCGCCGCAACGTGCCGACCACCGAGACGGCCAGCAGCAGCGCGAACGCCGCCCCGGCGGACTCACCGACCGAGTCGACGAAGCCCTGACGCTGCACCAGCAGCCCGAACAGGAACCAACCGAACACGGCCACGGCGGCGAACGCGTAGCCGACCATCGCCGCCGTGGACACCTGGTGCTGCGTGCGCTCGTCCTCCCCGAGCACGTCCTGATCGACGGTCATGCCAGCCCCTCCCCGCCCCGTGGTGGACCCGGCTTCCAGAGTGGCACCGACCGAACCGCGCGGACAGGGGTTAAAACCCTGATCCGGGCGGTCCGGTCACGGGGCGGGCGGGCTCAGGTGCCGGGGCGGCGGCCGATCACCACGACACGGGTGCCGATCGAGCCCAGCTCCCAGAGGCGCACCGCGTCGCGGTGCAGCAGGTTCACGCAGCCGTGCGAGCCGATCGCGCCGTTGTGCAGGTAGGTGGTGGTCTCGTGGAAGCCGATGCCGCCGTTGAACTGCTGCCAGTAGGGCAGCCACACCTCGTACGGGTTGGACCACTCGCGCGGGTTCCGGCCGCCGACGGAGTAGGTGCCGGCCGGGGTGGCGTAGCCGGACATGCCGGTGCGGGTGACCGTCGGGCCGAGCACCACCTTGCCACCGCGCATCGCCCACACGGTCTGCCGGGTCAGGTCGACGCAGAAGGTGAGGCGGGAGCCGGCCCGGCACCGGGACACGTCCGTGCCGGCCAGCCGCTTCGCCACGTCGTACGTGGTGGGGCCGGCGCGACCGGAGGCCGGGCTGATGCCGTACCGGATCTGGAACTTCTTGATCGCGGCGCAGTCGGCGGCGGACTGCGCGCCGTCCACGGTCAGCGTCCCGAAACCGCCCAGCCGGCTCAGGTAGCTCTCCACGGCCCGCTGGTGCTCCCCCTGCGGGCACCCGGCGGACCGGCTCGGCTTCGGCGTGGCCCGGGGCTTCGGGGAGGTGGTCGCCGACGGCGACCGGGAGGGTTTCGGCGTGGCCGTCCGGCTCGGCTGCGCCGACGGGGACGTCGCCGGCCGCTCGGACGTGGGCGGCGCGCTCGCCCCCGATGCTCTCTCCGTCAGCCCGACCGGCGCGGGGGTGGTGCCCCCGGTGCCCTCCGTCTGCGGATCGAGCGCGCACGCCCCGACGCCGACCAGCACGACCACCGCCAGGCCGGCGACCCGGGCGAATATCCGGACACGCTGCATGGGCCCTCCCTGGTCAGTTGTCCCGCTTGCTAGACGTGTGGGGCGAGTATGACGTTGCCTGTCCAGCCGGACTTTTTTCGGACCGTCCCCGGCGTGCAACACTGGATGGTCCGCCTTCGGCAGGTCAGATGTGGCGCGGGCAGAGATTCCGGGCGATGCGAGAGGACGCTGGCGTGAGCGGTGGACCACTGATCGTGCAGTCGGACAAGACGCTGCTGCTGGAGATCGACCACCCGGACGCGCAGGCGTGCCGGATGGCCATCGCGCCCTTCGCCGAGCTGGAGCGCTCCCCCGAGCACGTGCACACCTACCGGCTCACCCCGCTGGGCCTGTGGAACGCGCGGGCCGCCGGGCACGACGCCGAGGGCGTGGTCGACTCCCTGATCAAGTACTCCCGCTACCCGGTGCCGCACGGCCTGCTGGTGGACGTGGCCGAGACGATGGACCGGTACGGCCGCCTGCAACTCGCCAACGACCCGGCGCACGGGCTGGTGCTGCGCGCGCTGGACCGGGTGGTGCTGATCGAGGTGGCGAAGAGCAAGAAGCTCGCCGGCATGCTCGGCGCGAAGCTCGACGACGACACGATCGCGGTGCACCCGTCCGAGCGGGGCCGGCTCAAGCAGGCGCTGCTGAAGCTGGGCTGGCCGGCGGAGGACCTGGCCGGCTACGTCGACGGCGAGGCGCACCCGATCGAGCTGGCCGAGTCCGGCAAGGACGGCGGCAGGCCGTGGACGCTGCGGTCCTACCAGCGGGAGGCGGTGGAGGCGTTCTGGGCCGGGGGCTCCGGCGTGGTGGTGCTGCCCTGTGGCGCCGGCAAGACGCTCGTCGGGGCGGCGGCGATGGCGGAGGCGAAGGCGACCACGCTGATCCTGGTCACCAACACGGTCGCGGGCCGGCAGTGGAAGCGGGAGCTGATCGCCCGCACGTCGCTGACCGAGGAGGAGATCGGCGAGTACTCGGGCGAGCGCAAGGAGATCCGCCCGGTCACCATCGCCACGTACCAGGTGCTCACCTCGCGGCGCGGCGGCGCGTTCACCCACCTGGACCTGTTCGGCGCCCGCGACTGGGGCCTGGTCGTCTACGACGAGGTGCACCTGCTGCCCGCACCGATCTTCCGCTTCACGGCGGACCTCCAGGCCCGCCGCCGGCTCGGCCTCACCGCGACGCTGGTACGCGAGGACGGCCGCGAGGGCGACGTGTTCAGCCTGATCGGCCCGAAGCGGTACGACGCTCCGTGGAAGGACATCGAGCAGCAGGGCTGGATCGCCCCGGCGGAGTGCACAGAGGTACGGGTGACGCTCACCGACGCGGAGCGGCTGGCGTACGCGACGGCGGAGGCGGAGGAGCGCTACCGGATGGCGGCGACCGCCCGCACCAAGCTGCCGGTGGTCCGCGCGTTGGTGGAGCGCCACCCGCAGGAGCAGGTCCTCGTCATCGGTGGCTTCCTCGACCAGTTGCACCAGCTCGGCGAATACCTGGACGCGCCGATCGTGCAGGGTTCCACCACGAACAAGGAGCGGGAGCGGCTGTTCGACGCGTTCCGGTCCGGTGAGATCCGCACGCTGGTGATCTCGAAGGTGGGGAACTTCTCCATCGACCTGCCGGAGGCGGCGGTGGCGATCCAGGTGTCCGGCACGTTCGGGTCGCGGCAGGAGGAGGCGCAGCGGCTGGGCCGGGTGCTGCGGCCGAAGGCCGACGGGCGGCAGGCGCACTTCTACACGGTCGTGTCGCGGGACACCATCGACACCGAGTACGCCGCGCACCGCCAGCGTTTCCTCGCCGAGCAGGGGTACGCGTACACCATCGTGGACGCCGACGACGTGCTCGGCCCTCCGCTGCCGACGGTCGACTGAGCGTTCTGTCCGGCCGGGCGGGCCCGGTGTCGAGGCCCGCCCGGTCCTCCGGTCAGCCCTTGCCGCTGGCGCGGAACGCGACCCAGGCGTCGCTCATCCGGTCGGCCTGGCCAGCGGTAAACATGTTCATGCAGGAGTCCTGCGTGTAGTCCATGAAGTTGTGGATCGGGTCGAGCCCGGGTGCGGTGCAGGTGTCCGCGCCGACCGGGCAGTTGAACTGCGGCGCCGCCTCACGCGGCGTGTCGGCGACGAAGTCGCCGGAGGCGGAGCAGCCGTGCGCGAACGTGTGCTCCAGCATCAGCCAGTGCCCCACCTCGTGGGTGAGCGTGTCGCCCTCGGCGTACTTGCCGGCCGTGCCGCCCGGCATCGACTCGTCGAGCATCACCACGCCGTCGATGTAGTCATGGCCGTTGTTGTAGCCCTTCGGGAAGTACGCCCAGCCGAGCAGCCCGCCGCCGATGTTCGCCGCGTAGACGTTGAGCGTGCGGGAGTCGCCGGTGTAGAGCGCCTTCTTCATGTCCCGCTCGTTCTTGCCCGGCACCACCGTGTACCAGGCGCTGTTCACGGTCCACGTGGTGTCGACCAGCGAGAAGCGGAACGGCGTGTCCGACGCGTCGGCCGCGGTCCGGCCGGCGTACGAGTCGTTGAGCACGGTCATCTGGGCCGCGATCAGGGTGTTCCACCGGGCCTTCTCGGCCGCGCTCAGCTCGTGGTCGGAGACCATGTGGAAGACGGTCGGGACGGTGACGCTGCCGTTGGCCAGGCGCGGCGAGTCCTTGATCACGCCGTAGGCGTTCGCCTCGTTCTTCGAGTAGAGCTCCGGCTCCTGGGCGGTGGCGCCCGCGCTGACCCGGGCGGCGCTGTGCGTGTCGGCGCCCGGCGCGCAGGTCGCCGCCGGGGTGGCGGAGGCCGTGGCGGGCGCGCCTCCGGCGGTGAGGAACATGGCGGCGGCAGCGGCGAGCACTGCCAGGTGGATTGTCGGTTTCCTGTGCATCGCTGCACCTTTCGAGAGGCAGGAAGGAACACCGACGCGGGGTTGTCAAAGCTGCGGATCGATGACGTCGTCGTCCCGACATAAGACCACGTCAACGGCGTTCACAACACCCCCGGACGCGGCGCGACGGCACTGCCTCTCGTCCCTACGAACGTGATGGCACGGATGACTCACCGGTCACCGATCAGGCGCCGCTCCCACCTAGGAAGATTCGCGTTCCAGACCCTGGACAGCGCGGAGATCTTGGCAAGAAATGGCCCCTCCGGGGGCCGATTCATACCAAGATCTCGCACGGTCAGCGGTGATCGGACTCGGCGACGAACACGCCTCGGCCCGGGCGGCCCACCAGCACACCCCACGCGCCCGTAGTCGCGCACCGACGACCCGGCCCGGGCACGGTCAGCGGCGCAGGTAGCGGGCCCTCCGACCGGCGTCGTGAAACCCGAGCCGGCGGTACAACCCGGCCGCCGGATTGTCGTCGTTGACGCAGAGCCACGCGCCGTCCACGCCCGCCTCGGCCAGGCCACCCAGCACGTGCGCCACCAGGTACGCGCCGATCCGCCGGCCACGCCAGTCGGGCACCACGCCGACCTGGTCGATCCAGTCGCCGAGCACGGTGACGAAACCGACCGCGTCCCCGTCCGGCCCTCGCGCGATCAGCGACAGCTCCGGCCGGAAGTCCTCGTCGTCCCGCAGGTCACCCAGCCACTCGTCCACCGCCGGCTCGACGAACCCGGGCCGGTCGGCGAACGACGCGCGGTAGGCGCCGAACAGCTCCGGCCCGAGCGTCGCCGGCCGCACCGTCACGCCGTCCGGCGCGGGCACGTCGGGCGGCGCGTCGAGGTCGTGCCGCAGCACCCACTCGAGGAACGTCCGTGAGTAGCCGCGCGCGGTGAACAGCGCCTCCGCGCCGGCGGTCCATGTCTCGGTGGTGAGCAGCAGGTCCGCGTCGGCCGCCTGCTCCTCGGCCCAGTCCAGCAGCCGGGCGCCGAACTCCCGCCCTCGCCAGGCCGGATGCACCAGCCCGGTGGCGGTGGCCGGCGTGCGGTCCGCGTCGACGCTCACGGCGGCGACCAGGTCGCCGCCGCGCCAGGCGCCGAGGGTACGCGGTTGCAGCAGTCGCGCCCGTAGCAGCGGTGTGGTGGTGAGCAGCGGCAGCCCGCCGTCGGCGGCGAGGGCCGCCTCGGCCAGCCCGGCCAGCGCCGGCAGGTCCGCCTCGCCCAACTCCCGCCAGGTCAACCCGTCCACTGTTCTCCCGAGTGTTAGAAGGGGGCCCCGCCTATACCGGAGGCGTTAAGAGGGGGCCCCTCCTTGCGCCCCGCCTTGCACGCCGAGCGCGGCGAGCAGGGCGCGGAGCTGGCGTTCGCGGCGGAGGCGGCCGACGTAGAGGCCGACCTGCCAGGCGGCCGGACTGTCCACCCGCTCGTTCCAGTGTCGAGCCAGCGTGCCGGAGTCCTCGTCGGCGAGCAGCGCCGCCGCCGACTCGGGCGGCAGGTCGAGGATCAGCAGCGGGCCACCGGGGCGGTCGCGTTCCACCCGCACGCCGGCGAGCGCGGCGATCGGCAACCGCAGGTCCCACCAGGAGGGGTCGGTCGGGTCGGCGGCGGCGACCTCGCCGGCCCACACGCCACGCAGCCGGCCCCGGACCTCCCCGTCCGCGACCGAGAGCATCGGGTGCCCGGCGCCGTAGGCGTACCAGGTGACCGCGGCGAGGGTCAGGACCGGGTACGGCAGCGCGATCCCCGCCGCCACCACGAACGCGAGGACGTAGGGCAACGCCGAGCCGCGCCGGCCCAGCGGCGCGCCGACGATGACGAGCAGCACGAACGCGACCGCGGCGAGGGCGAGGAGCGGCAGCACGATCGCCGGGCGCATCTGGTAGCCGGCGGGGACCGGGCGCAGCGCGCCGAGCGACCGCAGCAGCGGGCGACGCAGGCGCAGTTCCGCGGTCGCGCGGCTCATGACCGGCCGAGGTCGGCGCGGAGCTGTTCGAGCTTCTCCCGCTGCGCGTCGACGAGCCGCTGGTACTGGGCCACCTGTTCGCGGGCCTGGCGGACGGCGTCGCCGCCGTACACGTCGGCGCCGCCGGTCATCTGCGCGACCACCTCGGCGAGCTTCGCGGCGGCCGAGTCGGCGGCCCGGCCGGTGGCGGCCAGGATCGCCTCACGCAACTCGTACGTCTGCATCCGTCGGGTCTCCGCGGCCAGCTCGATGTCGACGAGTCGACCGCTCGCCGCGCACGTCGCCCGCACCAGCCCCGCGTCGTCGCTGCCCTCGCCGGTGAGGTCCGACATGGTGGCGGCGAACCGGTTGGCCTGCTCGGCCATACCCTCGATGCGGCGCCGCGCGTCCGGGTCGATCACGACGTCTCCTCTCCCGTGGCTCAGGCGAAGTTCTCGCCGACGCGGAACTCGGTCAGGTCCGGAGTGCCGGCCGTGCCGTCGTCCGGCAGCGTCATCAGCTTGAGGAAGTCCTTGGCGAGGCCGTTGACCAGCGCCAGGGCCAGCCCGCCCACCGCGCCGACGGCCGCCACCATCGAGGTGACCGAGCTGGCCACGGCCGCCCCGGCCGCCTGGATGAGCGGTTCGAGGGCGACGGCGGCGCCAGGGATGAGCTCGGCGGCGCGCATGGCGATCAGCCAGGTCAGGAACGGCACGGTCATCGCGCCCAGGGCGATCCACAGGCCGCTGAGGGCGATCTCCAGGGAGTGCAGCGCCTCGCCGAGGATCCGGATGTACGCGCCGAGTTCGTCCAGGTGTGCCTTGAGCTTGGTGGCCATGATGACGAAGCTGTCCTTGCCCTCGCCCTTCCAGGTGCCGGTGGCGGCGGAGCAGATCTTGTCGAAGTTGGCGTTCAACGCCTTCTGGAGCTGGTCGCCGTGGCGGATCAGGTCGGCGCCGGCCTGGGCGATGCCCATCGGGTTGGCGACGAAGAGCACGGCCCCGGCCAGGCCGATGACGAAGGTGGGGCAGAGCGCGGCGCAGGCCGCCATGCCACCCACGATCCCGCCGATCTCGGCCAGCGTGATCGTGGCGCCGACGGTGACGGCGGCGCCGAGCGCCGCCGGGTCGGTGGCGAGTTGCGCGGTGCCCGTCCGGCCGTACGCGTCGCCGTAGGAGCCCATCGGGGCCGGCGTGCCGCCGAAGCCGCTGACGTGCAGGTCCTCCGCGCGCTCGTACTGGTCGGCGACGACCCCGAGCTTCGCGCCGATCTGCCGGCACACGTCGGCCGCGCCGCGCACGTCGTCGATCAGGAACCCGACGTGCTGGATGTAGAGCGCCTCGAACGGTGACAGAGCGATGCCGAACCCGGGCGGATCGATGACGCTGTCCCGGGAGATCTCCTCCGCCCGCTGCGCGTAGTCCTCGGCGACGGTGCGGCCCAGCGTCCGCCCATGGATGCGGACGTCGTCCGGATCCACGGTGAAGTCGGCCATGCTGCCCTCCCGGTGCGCTCCCCGGGCATCGTAGGCGAACGGCTGCGCCCCGGGGTGCCCCCGATCAGCGACTCAGAGGACGCGGGTGGCCCCGTCGGCGGTGAGGTGGGCGTCCAACCGGGAGCGGTCGAGGTGGGCGTGGACGACGACGGTGGCGCCGGCAGCGAGCGGGGCCAGCAGCCACGTCAGGGGCTGTTCGTGCTCGGCCGCGTCGACCAGCAGCCGGTCGCCGGCGCGCAGGTCGAGCTGCCCGGCGATCTCCGCGGCGAGCCGCCGCCACGCGCCGAAGCTGGTGCCGTCCGGGGTGGCCGGGTCGGCCGGGTCCACGGCGGTGTAGTCCGGCGGGTCGGCCGGGTGCCGCAGCACCTCGGTCGACCAGTCCAGCCAGCCCGGCGGCGTCTCGTCGAGCGGGCCGGGCGCGGTGCCGACGAGGTAGCGGTGGGTGCCGTCGGGCACGTCCTCCAGCCAGTCGTCGAGGCGGGCCGGCGTCACGAACACCGCGTCGTATGGCCGGTCCGCGCCCGGCTCCAGCACCGGCAGGCCGGCCAGGGCCCGGGGTCGGAAGGAGACGGTCAGCCCGACCGACCACGCCCCGAGCAGCACCGCCGCGGTGCGCCAGTGCGGCGGCAGCAGCACGGCCACCCGGTCGCCGGAGCGCAGCCCGCAGCCGTCGCGCAGCAGGCCCGCGGTGCGGGCCGCCCAGGCCCCGAGCTGGGCCGGGTCCAGGTCGGTGCGCTCACCTGTCGCGTCGTCGCGATAGCTGAACAGCGGCGCGTCGGTGGTCGCCGCGACGGGTCCGGAGGCTGCCATCGGTGGGCTCCTGTCTGGCGGTCAGCTCACCCTAGCCGGGTGAACCGGTCGACCAGGAGGGCCACGCGGCGGTCGTGTTCGGCCTGCCGCAGCCGGCCGTCGCGCATCAGCGTGACCAGGCCGTGCAGGCCGCTCCAGAACGTCTCGGTGAACGCCTCCAGGTCGTCGTCGCCGGCGAACGGACGTAGCGTCTCGGCCAGCTCGGCGAAGGCCCGGGCCAGCTCCACCGGGGTGTCCTGACTGGCGAAGGAGAGGGCGACCGGGAGCGTGAAGATCGCGTCGTAGAGCGCGGGCCGCCGGGCGGCGAACGTGGCGTACGCGGTGGCGATGCCGGCCACCGCCGCCCTCGGGTCGGCCGCGGCGGCCCGGGCGGCGGCGAGGTCGGCGGCGAGGTCGCCGGAGCCCTCCACGGCGACCGCCGCCATGATCGCGTCCTTGCCCCTGAAGTGGCTGTAGAGGACCGGCTGGCTGTACTCGATCTCGGCGGCGAGGCGGCGGGTGGTGACCGCGTCCCAGCCCTCCGACTCGGCCAGGTCCCGGGCGGCGGCGATGATCGCCCGCTCGCGTTCCGCCCGCTCCCGCTCCCGACGCGCCTGAATCGACATGACCACGATCCTAGCACTGCTAGCCATCCTGCCCATGCTCTGCTAGCGTCGCTTTTACATCTAGCAGCGCTAGCAATTGGAGCCGGTCATGCTCAGCCCCCTCGCCTACGGGCTCGCCATCGTCCTCAGCCTGTTCATCGCCTTCATCGGCGTCCGCTTCCTGGTGGCGCCGCGCGCCTCCGCCGCCGGCTACGGCGTACCGGCGGCGGAGCACGGCGGCGATCCCGCCTATCTGACGGTCAAGGGCGTCCGCGACCTCACCTACGGGCTGGTCGGCCTCGCCCTGATCGCGTTCACCAGCGCCGAGGCGATCGCCTGGTTCATGCTGGTCGTCGCGCTGGCCCCGCTGGGCGACACGGTCATCGTGCTCCGCCACGGCGGCACCCGGGCCGTCGCCTTCGGCATCCACTTCGCCACCGCCGTGGTCGTGCTCCTCGACGCCGCCCTGCTGTTCGCCCTCTAGGGCCGAGCCGCCGGCCGGGTCCGCGACAGTCGACTTTGGTCGCGTACCCGGCCGGCCGATGGCCGTATCGACGAGCCGGACGGCTACGGCACGGTGCCGACATGACGACCGAACCGTTACGCCGTCGGCTCGCCCCGGCGATCGCGCTGCTGCTGCTCGCGCCGTGGACCGCGGAGTGCGTCTGGGGCGGCTTCACGCTCCCCGGCATGCCGTTCGTCGTGGTCCTGCTCGCCCCCATGTACGGCGGCGCCGCGCTGCTGATCCGGGAGACCGCGCGACGCCTCGGGCTGGGCTGGCCGGGGATCGTCCTGCTCGCCGCCGCCTTCGGCGTGGTCCAGGCCGGCCTGGTCGACCAGTCGCTGTTCAACCCCGACTTCCTGGACGACACCCAGTTCGCCGACTCCCGCGCCGCCGCCGAGGCGACGCTGGTGCCCGGCCTCGGGTTCAGCGCCCGGCAGGCGGTCGACTACGTGGGCAACCACGTGGCGTTGACCATCTGCGCCGCGATCGCGCTGGTCGAGTCGTACCTCGGTGCGGGCCGCCGGTCGCGGCCCTGGCTGGGCCGTCCGGGGCTGACCGTGGCCGGGCTGCTCTGGATCGGCGGCAGCCTGCTGGTCTTCGCCGACGACGGCGGCCGCAAGGGCTTCCTGGCCTCGCCGGCGCAGCTCCTGTTCGCCACCGGGGTGGCGCTGGCCCTGACCGCCGTCGCCCTACGGCGTGCCCGGCGCCCCGCCGGCCGGACCGCCGGCGGGCCGCGCCCCGGCTTCAGTGGCGCGGCCGATTCGCACCTCGCCACAGCCGGCGCGACCGGCCCGGACGTCGACGCGGCGCGGTCGGCCGGCACCGGGTCGAAGCCCACGGTGGCCCACCAGCCGCCGGCCGCACCCTGGCCGGTCTGGCCGGGGGCGGTGGTGCTGGTCGCCTATCTGGGCGCCGCGATCGTGCCGGGTTGGGCCGGGATCGGGCTGGCGCTCGCGCTCGCGACCATCACCGCGGTCCTGCTCACCCGCTGGTCCCGCCGGGTCGGCTGGGGACAGTTGCACGTGCTCGCCGCCGGTTCGGCGAGCGTGCTCGCGGCGGCCGCCTCCGCGTACGACGTGCCGACCTACTCCCCGTCGAGCCCGGCGGCGGACCTGGTGGGCGACGTGGCGATCAGCGGGATCGTGGCACTCCTGGTCGGCGGCGCGTGGTGGCGGGTCAGGCGGGAAGCTCGGGGCCACCGGCGAGCAGCGGCGCCAGCAGATCACCCTGCTTCGCCACCCGCCTGAGCACCTCGGCCGCGGTGTACGGCCGGCTCGACGGGCGCTTCCCGGCCGCGCCGGCCTCCACCTCGTCCCAGGTCAGCGGCGTGGACACGGCCGGCACCGGCTGGGCGCGCAGCGAGTAGGGCGCCACGGTCGTCTTCGCCGCGTTGTTCTGACTCCAGTCGATGAAGACCTTGCCCGGCCGCAGGTTCTTCGCCATCTTCGACACGACCAGCTTCGGGTGCGCCTGCTCCAGCTCCCGGGCGATCCGCCGCGCGTAGTCGGACACCACCTCGGCGTCCTGCGTGCCGGCGATCGGGCAGCAGAGCTGCATGCCCTTCTTCCCGGACGTCTTCGGGTGGGCGTCGATCCCGTCGTCGGCGAGCCGGTCGCGCATCAGCAGCGCCACCTGGCAGCACTGCCTGAGGGCGGCCGGCGCGCCCGGGTCCAGGTCGACCACCATCACGTCCGGGTGCGCGCCGATCTTCCACTGCGGCGTGTGCAGCTCCAGCGCGGCCAGGTTGGCAAGCCAGACCAGCGTGGGCAGGTCGTCGCAGACCACGTAGTCGATGGTCTCCCGCCCCTTGCTGGACCCGGGGGCGGGCAGGTTCTCGGTGCGTACCCAGCCGGGGGTCGCGGCGGGTGCGTTCTTCTCGAAGAACGAGCCGCCGTCGACGCCGTTGGGAAAGCGGATCCGGGTCAGCGCGCGATCGGCCAGGTGCGGCAGCAGCACCGGCGCGATCCGGGTGTAGTAGTCGATCACCTCGCCCTTGGTGAAGCCGGCCTGCGGGAAGAGCACCTTGTCCAGGTTGGACAGCTCCAGCGCGCGCCCCTCGACCTCGACCTTGAACCGGTCAGCCGGCATCGTCGACCTCCTCGGGCGGCTTGTCCGGGCGCAGGCGCAGGATCCGCGGGAAGCGCAGCCGGCCGTCCGGCGTGCGCTGGCCGTACTTGACCTCCACCACGACCCGGGGGGATACCCAGATCGCGCCCCGGGCATCCTCGCGCGGCACCCCCGCGGCGAACGGCGAGGCGTCGGCGCGCAGCGGCTCCAGCTCGCGCAGCAGCTCCCGCTCGATCGTCGCGCCGATCCCGCCGCCGACCCGCCCCCGGTAGACCAGCCGCCCGTCCGGTCCCGGCACGCCGACCAGCAGCCCGCCGATCCGGCGCGCGCCGGGCCGCCAGCCGCCGACCACGAAGTCGCCGGTGACCTCCAACTTCACCTTCACCCAGTCCGGCGAGCGCACCCCGGGCCGGTAGAGCGAGTCGGCCCGCTTCGCCATCACCCCCTCCAGCCCGTGCTCGCCGGCCGCCGCCCAGGTGGCCGCCCCGTCGGTGAAGACCGGCGGCACCGCCCAGCGGGCGGCGCCGAGCCCGAGCGACTCCAGCGCCGCCCGCCGCTCCCGCCACGGCCGGGCGGTCAGGTCCACGCCGTCGAGCCGCAACAGGTCGAAGATCATGTACGTGACGGGGGCGGTCGCCGCCAGCCGGGCCGCCTTGGCCGGGTTGCGCACGTGCATCCGCTCGGCCAGCGCGGTGAACGACGGCTGCCCGTCGGTGAAGAGCACCACCTCGCCGTCGAGCAGCGCATCGTCGACCTGCTCGGCCAGGTTGAGCAGCTCCGGGTACGCGGTGGTCACCTCGACCCCGGACCGGGCGTAGAAGTGCCGGCTGCCGTGGGAGAGGTCGGCGAGCGCGCGGATGCCGTCCCACTTGAACTCGTACGCCCAGGCGGCACCGGCCGGGAGCTGCCCGGTCATCGCGAGCATCGGCTTCAGCGGCGCGCCGGGCACCTCCTGACTGTAGTTGCACGCCGAAGGGCGTGCGTGGAGTTCGATCGTTTGCGATTCTGGTGTTCAGCCGGGGAGAGGAGCACGGGGATGCGGGCCATCTGGAAGGGGGCGGTGTCGTTCGGCCTGGTGTCGATCGGGGTGAAGGTCTACTCGGCCACCGAGGAGAAGGACATCCGGTTCCACCAGGTGCACCGCGAGGACGGCGGGCGCATCCGCTACAAGCGCACCTGCTCGGTCTGCGGCGAGGAGGTCACCTACGACGACATCGCCAAGGGCTACGACATCGGCGGCGGCGAGATGGTCATCCTGACCGACGAGGACTTCGCCGACCTGCCGCTGAGCACCTCGCACGCGATCGACGTGCTGGAGTTCGTGCCGGCCGAGCAGGTCGACCCGATCCTCTACAACAAGGCCTACTTCCTGGAGCCGGAGGGCACCGCCACCAAGCCGTACGTGCTGCTGCGCGACGCGCTCAGCGACTCGGAGCGGGTGGCGATCGTCAAGGTGGCGCTGCGCCAGCGGGAACAGCTGGCCACCCTGCGGGTCCGCGAGGGCGTGCTGCTGCTCAACACCATGCTCTGGCCGGACGAGATCCGCCGGCCCGACTTCGGCTTCCTGGACGAGGACCTGAAGGTCCGCCCGCCGGAGCTGGCCATGGCCAGCTCGCTCATCGACTCGATGGCCGGCGAGTTCGAGCCGGACGCGTTCACCGACGACTACCGGGCCGCGTTGCAGGAGGTCATCGACGCGAAGGTCGAGGGCCGCGAGGTGGTGCAGCCGGAGGAGGAAGAGGCCGCGCCGGCCGCCGCGGTGGACCTGATGGCCGCGCTGAAGGCGTCGGTCGAGCGGGCCCGGGCGGCCCGGGGTGAGGCGCCGTCCGGCGGCGGGGCGGAGCCGACGCCGATCTCGTCGGCGCGCTCGGCGAAGAAGACCGCCGCGAAGAAGACCCCGGCCAAGAAGGCGCCGGCGAAGAAGGCCGAGCCGGCGAAGAAGACCGCCGCGAAGAAGGCCGAGCCGGCGAAGAAGGCAGCGAAGAAGGCCCCCGCCCGCAAGAAATCCGCCTGAGGTGCAAGGCGGGGGCCCCGCTTGTCAGCCGCGGCCGAGCTTCTCCGTGGGCGTGATCCGGACGATGACGCGTTCCTCGCCGGGGCGCCGCCACGGGTAGGTGTCCTGGCCGAGATACTTCTTCGCCATCCGGTCGATGTGCTCGTCGGCGCCCTCGGTGACGAACTCGGCGGTCCCCTTGACCCAGAGCGTGCGGAAGTCGTCGGCCTTGTCCGCCACCGACACCGCGACCACCGGGTTACGGGCCATGTTCAGGTATTTCTGCCGGCCCTTGGCGGTGTTGAACAGGATGTGCTCACCGTCCGTGTCCACCCAGACCGGGGTGACGTGCGGGGTGCCGTCGGACTCGATGGTGGCCACGTGCGCGAGCTGCGGCTCGCCGAGCAGGGCCAGGTCTTCTTCGGTGAGGATCGCCATGGTCGAGAACGTACCTCGATGCGTTGACGGCCGCCCCCGGTACGGCTTGAGCTGTTAACCGGGGGCCCCGCCTATACCGAATGCGTTAAGAAGGGCCCCCGCCTTTCATCACGGTGGGGGTGTGGGCGGGTACCGTTTGCGCGCATCCACCCACCTGCAGGGAGTCGACGTGAGCGAGCGTGTGGAGAACCGGTCGGAGGACCAGGCCGCCCCGGCCACCAAGGCAGGGCGGCGACTGGCCGCCCAGTTGGCGGAGAAGAAGGCCGCCGAGGCGCGCCGGCGCCGGCAGTCGATGCTGGGCGCGGCGGTCGGTGTCCTCGCCGTGGTGGCCCTGGTCGGCGGCCTCGTCTGGCTGAACAGCGGGGACGACGACAAGTCGACCTCCAGCGCCACCTCGGCCAGCCCCAGCGCTCCGGTCGAGCCGACCGCGCCGCCCGCCCCGGAGCTGCCCGCGAACGTCGACCCGGCGCTGAAGACCAAGCCGACCGTCAAGGCCGGCACCGGCGAGCTGAAGAAGCTCACCGTCACCACCCTGGTCAAGGGCACCGGCCCGGCGGTCAAGGCCGGGCAGACCATCACCACGAACTACGTGGGCGTCTTCTACAAGGACGGCAAGCAGTTCGACGCGTCGTGGGACAACGGCCAGCCGGCCACCTTCCCGATCGGTGTGGGCCAGGTCATCAAGGGCTGGGACCAGGGCCTGGTCGGGGTGCCGGTGGGCAGCCGGGTGCAGCTCGACCTGCCGGCCGCGCTGGCGTACGGCGACAAGGCCGAGGGCGGCCGTCCGGCCGGGCCGCTGCGCTTCGTCGTCGACGTACTGGCTGCGCAGTAGATCACTCCAGGCTTCCGCCCGGTCACCCACCGGCAGTAGGTTCATGGTCACCGCGAGCGGCCCGACCGCTCGCGGTGACTGCATACCGACGCGGAGGTGCACGTGGCGGCGCTGGACGAACCCCGGGTGGCCCGGCAGATGTGGACGCTCTTCGAGCCGGTCCACGCGGTCACCTACTTCCACCCGCGGGCGCGGGCCGCGTTCGAGGCGGTCGGGCTGCGCGGCTACTGGCGCGGCTACTTCGCCGGCCGGGCCGCGCCGCTCGGACCGGTCGACGCGCCCACGGTGACCGCGGCGTTCTTCAGCTTCGCGCCGGGCATGGTGGCTCGGGCGTTGCCGTCGGTGTGGCGGCTGGCCTCCCCGGAGGAGGCGTTGCGCGCCCGGCTCACCGGTGCCGTGCAGGCGCTCGCCGAGTTCACCTACGAGCTGCCCGAGTCGCACCTCGTGGAGGTCGCCGGCCTGCTGGAGGAGGCGGCCGGCCGGGTGGACACGGCCGGGCGGGTGCTCGGCGCCGTCAACGCCGCCCTGCCCCGGGGCGAATACCCGCTGGCCCGGCTCTGGCAGGCCGCCGCCACGCTGCGCGAGCACCGGGGTGACGGGCACGTCGCCGCGCTCGTCGGCACCGGGCTGGACCCGGTGGAGGTGGTGGCCTGGCGGTGCCGGGTCGACCAGTTCCGCGAGTTCCACCAGCCGGCCCGGGGGTGGACCGACGAGGAGTGGTCCGCCGCCGAGGAGCGGCTGGTGGACCGGGGTTGGCTGACCGACGACCACGGCCCGACCGCGCACTCCACCGCGGCGTTCCGGGCCGTCGAGGAGGCCACCGACCGGGCCGCGTCGGGCCCGTGGCGGGCGCTGGGCGCGGAGCGTACGGCGCGGCTGCGGGAGTTGCTCGAACCGATCGCGACCCGCTGCCGCACGATCATCCCGCCGAAGGCTCCGATCGGCCTGCCGGCGCAGCAGTCGGCCGGGGCGACGCTGCCGGGCTGAACCGGGCCACCGGTTGGGGCAGGATGGCGGCATGGTGGACGCGGTGCTCTTCGACCTGGATGGCGTGATCGTGGACTCGGAGCCGGTCTGGGAGGAGGTCCGGCGGGCGTACGTGGCCGCGCACGGGGGCACCTGGCAGCCCGACACGCAGCGCCGGCTGATGGGCATGAGCACCGGTGAGTGGGCCGCCTACCTGAGCGGCGAGCTGGGCGTCGACCGGTCGGCCGAGCAGGTCGCCACCGAGGTGGTGGCCGAGATGGCCCGGCGGTACGCGGAGCGCGTACCCCTGATCGACCGGGCCGACGCGGTGGTGCGCGGGGTGGCCGCGCGGTGGCCGCTGGGGTTGGCCAGCTCGTCGCCGACCCGGCTGATCGCGGCGGCGCTGGACGCGACAGGCCTGGCCGACGCGTTCGGGGCGACGTTGTCGACCGAGGAGACGGCCCGGGGCAAGCCGGCGCCGGACGTGTGGCTGGCGGTGGCGGCCCGGCTGGGTGTCGACCCGGCGCGCTGCGTGGCGGTGGAGGACTCGTCGAACGGGGTCCGCTCGGCGGCGGCCGCCGGGTGCCGGGTGGTGGCGGTGCCGCACGGTTCGTACCCGTTGGATCCGGACGCCGAGGCGCTCGCCGCCGTGCTGCTCCCCTCGATCGACGCGCTCACCCCGGAGCTGCTGACGGGGTTGGGCTGAGGCCGGCGCGGCATGTTCGTGCGGGGTTCGGGTAGCGCATTGCGCGACGACGGCGGAGGGACGGCGATGAAGGCGATCGTGTACGAGCGCAGCGGGGACGCCTCGGTGCTCCAGTTGGTGGAGCGGCCGGCGCCGGAGCCCGGTCCCGGCGAGGTGCTGGTGCGGATGGCCGTCTCGGGGGTGAACCCGACGGACTGGAAGGCCCGCGAGGCGTGGCCGCTGCCGGCCGGTTGGCAGATCCCGCACCAGGACGGCGCCGGGGTGGTCGAGGCGGTCGGTGAGGGCGTCGACCAGACCATGATCGGTGAGCGGGTCTGGTTGTGGGAGGCGGCCTGGCAGCGCCCGTGGGGCACCGCAGCGGAATACACCGTGGTCCCGGTCCGGCACGCGGTGTCGCTGGGCTCGGCCTCGTTCGACCTGGGCGCGGCGCTCGGCATCCCGTTCATGACCGCGCACCGGTGCCTGACCGCCGGCGAGTTCATGCCGGACAAGCTGCACGCCGGTGCGTTGAGCGACCACGTGGTGCTGGTGCAGGGCGGTGCGGGCGCGGTGGGCAACGCGGCGATCCAGCTCGCCCGCTGGGCCGACGCCTGCGTGATCACCACGGTGAGCACGCCGGAGAAGGCGCAGCTCGCCGCCGCGGCCGGCGCCGACTTCGTGATCAACTACCGCGAGCAGGACGTGGTGGAGGAGGTCCGCAAGGTCGCGCCGGACGGCGTGCACACCGTCGTGGAGGTCTCCGCCGCCCGCAACGCCGCCGCCGACGTGCGGATCCTGCGCACCGGCGGCGCGGTCTGCGTCTACGCCGACGACGGCGGCGACGAGGTGACCCTGCCGATCCGGCCGCTGATGGGCCCGAACGCGCGCTGGCAGTTCGTGCTGGTCTACACCGCGCCGAAGGTGGCAAAGGCGCAGGCGGTCACCGACATCGCGGCGGCGGTGGCGCAGGGCGCGATCCGGGTCGGTGAGGAGGCCGGCCTGCCACTGCACCGGCGTCCGCTGGCCGAGACCGCGGCGGCGCAGCAGGCGGTACGGGACGGCGCGGTGGGCAAGGTGCTGGTCACCACCGCCGACGAGTAGGCGATTTCCCCGACATCAGGACAGAGGCGAACAAGTTTCGCGACAATGACGGTGCGGGTCACCCCGTAACGGACGGGCGGCCCCGGCGCGGTGCGAACGCCGGGGCCGCCCTCTGGGGAGGAATGTCCGTTGGATCGTGTTCCTACCCGTGTAGGCGACGGTACGCCGGAAAGTGTTACGGCGCGGTCAGTTCCCGCACCTCAAGGCCGCCGTCGGCATACCGGGAGCGCACCACCTTCTTGTCGAACTTGCCGACGCTCGTCTTCGGCACCGCGTCGATGAACGCCCAGCGCTCCGGCAACTGCCAGCGGGCCACCGAGCCGGCCAGGAAGTCGCGCAGTTCCTCGGCGGTGACCGAGGCGCCCTCGCGGACCACCACGGTGGCCAGCGGCCGCTCGTCCCAGCGCTCGTCCGGCACGCCCACCACGCACGCCTCCAGCACCGCCGGATGGGCCATCAGGGCGTTCTCCAGCTCGACCGAGGAGATCCACTCCCCGCCCGACTTGATCACGTCCTTGGCGCGGTCGGTGAGCGTGATGTAGCCGTCCGGGGAGAGCGTGCCGACGTCCCCGGTCCGCAGCCAGCCGTCCCGGAACTTCTCGGGGTCTCCGACGTCGTCCCCGACGTACCGTGCGGTGACCCACGGTCCGCGGACCTCCAGCTCACCCACGGACGTGCCGTCGGCGGGCAGCGGCTCGCCCAGCGGGCCGACGATGCGCGCGGCCACCCCGGCCGGCACGCGGCCCTGGGTGTAGCGGTAGCGCCAGGCGTCGTCACCGGTGGCGCCGGCCGGGGCCCGCGACACCGAGCCCAGCGGAGACATCTCGGTCATCCCCCAGGCGTGGATGACCTCGATGCCGTGCCGGTCGTGGAACGCGTGCATCAGCGCCGGCGGGCAGGCCGAGCCGCCGACGATCACCTCGGTCAGGGAGGACGTGTCCACGTCGTGGCTGTCCAGGTAGGCCAGCAGGTCGGTCCAGATGGTCGGCACGGCGCCGGCCAGGGTGGGCCGCTCGGCGGCGATCATCGCGGCGATCGGCTCGGCCTGGAGGAAGCGGTCCGGCATGATCAGCGAGGCGCCGGAGAGGAACGCCGCGTAGGGCAGGCCCCAGGACATGGCGTGGAACATCGGCACGATGGCCAGCTCCCGGTCCTTCGGGCCGAGGCCGAAGCCTTCCGGCATGCAGACCTGGAGCGAGTGCAGATAGATCGAGCGGTGCGAGTAGGCCACGCCCTTGGGGTTCCCGGTGGTGCCGGACGTGTAGCAGAGCGCCGCCGCGTCCCGCTCGTCCACCTCCGGCCAGTCGAAGACGTCCGGCCGGTCGGCCAGCAGCGCGTCCCAGTGGTGCACGGTGATCCGGTCGCCGGCGGCGGCCACCAGCGGGGCCGGGTCGCCGCCGCCCACCACCACCACGTGGCGCACCGTGGCCAGCTCGCCGATCACGCGCGCGAGCAGCGGGATGAGCGTGCTGTCGACGAGCACCACCCGGTCCTCGGCGTGGTTGGCGATGTAGGCGACCTGGTCCGGGAAGAGCCGGAGGTTGAGCGTGTGCAGCACCGCGCCCATGCTCGGCACGGCGAAGTAGGCCACCAGGTGCTCGTTGTTGTTCCACATGAAGGTGGCGACCCGCTCGTCGCCGGTCACGCCGCACTCGTCGCGCAGCGCGTGCGCCAGCCGGGCGGCGGTGCGGCCCACCTCCGCGTACGTCATCCGGCGGGGTTCGGCGCCGGTCCAGGTGACCACCTCCGCCGCGCCGTGCACGGTGGCGCCGTGTTCGAGGATCCGGGAGACCTGGAGTGGGGCGTCCATCATCGTGCTACGCATGGGTAACAACGTAGTGTCGCCGTTCACACCAGCGGAACCCCCGGAACGGCCGAGAGGCCCGGCATTGCTGCGTAGATTGTCCGGGTGAGCATCTCGTGGGCAGACTCGTACGTCGGCCAACTGCGCGCGCTGGCCGGCGACCGCACCCTGATGTTCGTCGGCGCCCGCGCCGTGGTGCGCGACAACGCCGCCCGGGTGCTGCTGATCCAGCGCTCCGACAACGGCCAGTGGGCACTGCCGGCCGGCGCCATGGAACTGGGCGAGTCGATCGCCGACTGCGCCGTCCGCGAGGTGCGCGAGGAGACCGGCCTGCGCGCGCTGCGGGTCAGCGCGTTCGCGCTCTACACCGGCCCGGATCGCACCCACACCAACATGTACGGGCACACCTACCAGGTCTTCACCACCGCGTTCCGGGTCGACGAGTGGGACGGCGAGCTGTCCCGGTTCACCGACGAGACCACCGACGCGGGCTTCTTCCACCCGGAGGAGTTCCCCGCCCCGCTCTCGTCCAGCGTGCACGAGACGCTCGCCGACCTGGACGTCTTCGAGCAGACCAACCGCCTGATCCTGAAATAGGCCGGCTCCGCCGGCGGCATCCCGAGCGGGCCGGCTCAGAGCATCGTCTGCGACTTCGCCTCCATCTCGGCGGCGGCCTCGTCCTTCGACTCCTTCGGCAGCGGCTTGCCGCCCGGCGCGGCGGCCTTCCCGCCCAGCGGGTCGGCCCCGCCGGTGGCGCCCTGCGGGCCGGCGCCACGCAACTGGTGGTTCGGCATGAGCAGGGTGACCAGCACCGCCAGCACCGCGACCAGCCCGGTGGTCAGGAAGACCAGGTGCAGCGCCTCGACGAACGAGGACTGGATCGCGGCGCGCACCGGCCCGGGCAGGGCGAGGATGGTCGCCGGATCGTTGATCGAGATGTTCTCGGTGCCGCCGGCCGCCACCGCCGCCCGCTGCTGCGGCGGGAGCTGGGCGAGCGCGCCGGGCAGCCGGTCCGCCAGCGCGGAGCTGAGCCGGGTGGACAGCACCGCGCCCAGGATCGCCACCCCGAACGAGCCGCCCAGCGACCGGAAGAACGTCGCCGACGAGGTGCCCGCGCCGAGGTCGCGGACGTCCACCGCGTTCTGCACCGCCAGGATCAGCGACTGCATGCACAGGCCCAGCCCGACGCCGATCACCACCATGTAGCCGAACGCGAGCCAGAGCGACGTCGTCACCTGGAGCTGGCGGAACAGCAGCATGCCGGCCACCAGCACCGCCGAGCCGGCCACCGGGAACCACTTGTACCGGCCGATCCGGCTCATCGCCCGGCCGGTCAGGATCGACGTGACGATGATGCCGGCCATCATCGGCAGCATCAGCAGACCGCTGCGGGTCGGCGACGCGCCCTTGACGATCTGCAGGTAGAGCGGGATGAAGATGATCGACCCGAACATCACCAGACCGAGCACGAAGCCGGCGGAGTTGGCCAGCGCGAACGTGCGGCTGCGGAACAGCCGCAGCGGCAGGATCGGCTCCCGGGTCCGGGCCTCCTGGAGCAGGAACGCCACGCCCAGCACCGCGCCGGCCACGAACAGCCCGACGATCACCGCGGAGCCCCAGGCGTACGAGGTGCCGCCCCAGCTCAGCCCCAGCAGCAGGCAGCTCACGCCGGCCACCAGCAGCGCGGCGCCGAGCCAGTCCACCGTGTGCTCGCGGCGCTGGAACGGCACCAGCCGCATGACGTGCCAGCAGACCACGATGGCGAGGATCGCCAGCGGCACGTTGATGTAGAAGATCCAGCGCCAGTTCGTCTCCGCGAAGTAGCCGCCGACGAGCGGCCCGGCCACCGACGAGAGGCCGAACACCGCGCCGAACAGGCCCTGGTAGCGGCCCCGCTCCCGGGGCGGCACCACGTCCGAGATGATGGTGAACGCCAGCGTCATCAGGCCGCCCGCGCCGAGGCCCTGCACGCCCCGGGTGACGATCAACTGGGTCATGTCCTGCGACAACCCGGCCAGCAGCGAGCCCAGCAGGAACGCGCCGATCGAGAAGAGGAAGACCGGCCGCCGGCCGTACAGGTCGGCCATCTTGCCGTAGAGCGGCGTGGAGGCTGTCGACGCCAGCAGGTAGGCGGTGACCACCCACGAGTAGTGGTCGATCCCGCCCAGCTCACCGACGATGGTGGGCAGCGCGGTGCCGACGATGGTCTGGTCGAGCGCGGCCAGCAGCATGCCGGTCATCAGACCGAACATCAGCAGGCGGATCTGGCGGGCGGGCAGGGCGGGACGGGCGGCCTGGGCGGTCATCCCGCTTCCTATCCCACCGGGGGCGGATCATGCCCCCGGTGGGCGGATGAGTTTTCTAGCCGGCGGTGTGCCGCCCCTCGGCGAACTCCTCGACGATCTTGGCGCAGAACGCCGGCAGGTCGTCCGGCTTGCGGCTGCTGACCAGCCCGTTGTCCGTGACGACCTCCTGGTCCACCCAGTTGGCGCCGGCGTTGGTGAGGTCGGTGCGCAGGCTCGGCCAGGAGGTGATCGTGCGGCCGCGCACCACGTCCGCCTCGACGAGCGTCCACGGGCCGTGGCAGATCACCCCGACCGGCTTGCCGGCGTCGAAGAACGACTTCACGAACCGGACCGCGTCCGGGTCGGCCCGCAGGAAGTCCGGGTTCGCCACGCCGCCGGGCAGCACCAACCCGTCGTACGCCCCGGCGTCCGCCTCCTTGGTGGTGACGTCGACCTGGTACTGCTTGCCGTGGTCCAGGTGGTTGAACGCCTGGATCGAGCCGGACTCGATGGAGACCAGCTCCACCTGGGCACCGGCGTTCTCCACCGCCTCGCGGGGCTTGGTGTACTCGACCTCCTCGACGCCGTCGGCGGCCAGGAAGGCGATCCGCTTGCCCTGAAGTGTCGCTGCCATGCTGCTTCTCCTCTCCGGGGTGTGTCTGGACGGTTCCCCCGGCGGATGCCCCGAAACCGGACGTGCCGGGTGGTCCCCGTCCCACCTGGCCGCCCCGCGGCCAGGTTTGGCGGGTCGGCGCCGGGGGACCCGGAGGGGCATGGCAGGAGCAGCGGCGGAAGAGCGCCGGCTGGCCACCGTGGTGGCGAGCTGGCAGGAACGTCCCGTGCTTGTCGTCGGCGACGCCATGCTCGACGAGTGGCGGTTCGCCGAGTCGGAGCGGCTCTGCCGGGAGGCGCCCGCGCCGGTCCTCACCCTGCGCCGCCGGATCTCCGCCGCCGGCGGCGCCGCGAACACCGCGGTCAACGTCGCCGCCCTCGGCGGCCGGGCCGCGCTTGTCGCCCCGGTCGGCGCGGACGTCGCCGGCGACGAGCTGCACGACTGCCTGGACCGGGCCTCGGTCTGGGACCGGACGGTCAGCCAGCCCGGCCGGCCCACCCCGGTCAAACGGCGGATGCTCGCCGGCAACCAGATCCTGCTCCGGGAGGACTCCGGCGGCCCGGACGACCCGCTCGACTCCGACGGGGTGGCCCGCCTGCTGACCGCGCTGCACTGCGCCACCGAGGAGCTGCGGGCCGTCGCCGCCGGGGGGCCGGTCACGCTTGTGGTCTGCGACTACGGCCTGGGCGCGCTGCCCTCGGCGGTGCGCGCCTGGCTGGTCGCCAACCGCGACCGGTACGGCACCGTCGCGTTGGACGCGCATGACCTGGCCGACTGGCGTGGACTCAACCCGACCGTGGTGACCCCGAGTTTCGCCGAGGCGACCCGGTTGCTGGCCCGCGCCGCCGCCGGCTTCGCGCACGCCGAGCGCGGCACCGTCCGCGGCGGCGGCGACCTGCACCTGGACCGTCAGGCAGACCCCGACGGCCCGTCCGAGCTGGTGGTCGGCGCCGCGCCCGGCGGGTCCGGCGAGCGCCCGGCGGGCGTGACCGGCGACCCGGCCGGCGGGCGGGTCGCGGGCACCCCGCATCCGGCGTCCGGGGCGCCCACCGGCGGGGCGGCCGGGCCCGCGGCGACGTCCGGGCCGACCGGCGAGCCGACCCCCGGCGAGGAGCGGGTGGCGCTGACCGGGAACGGGCTCAGCGTCACCGGCACCGGGGTGACCGTGAGCGCGGCGGCCGGCGAGGGCGTGGACCGGGCCGTGCTGGCCGAGTCGCGCCTGTCCGAGCTGCGGGCGCACACCGGCGCGGACGTGGTCGCGGTGACGCTGGACACCGAGGGCGCGGTGGTCGGCGGCGTCGACGGCTCGCCCCGGCGCAGCCACAGCACCCCGGTCCCGGCCAGCCATGCCGTCGGCGCCGGGGACGCGTACCTGGCGGCCATGACGCTGGCGCTCGCCGCCGAGGCGAACCTGCCCACCGCCGCGCAGCTCGCCCAGCTCGCCGCCACCATCACCGTCGCCGACACCGGCACCTGCGTCTGCCGGCGCGAGGACCTGCTGGTCGCGCTGGGCGCCGGTGGCGAGGAGGCCGGGCACCCGGCCCTGGTCGGCGCGGACGAGCTGACCGCGCTGGTCGCCGAGCACCGCGCGGCGGGCCGGTCGGTGGTGTTCACCAACGGCTGCTTCGACGTGCTGCACCCGGGGCACGTCCGCTATCTGACCCAGGCCCGCGCGCTCGGCGACCTGCTGATCGTGGCGGTCAACTCGGACGGCAGCGTCCGGCGGCTCAAGGGCGCGGACCGGCCGGTCAACCCGGTCGAGGACCGCACCGCGCTGCTGGCGGCGCTGGCCTGCGTGGACCACGTGGTGATCTTCGAGGAGGACTCGCCGGCCCGGCTGATCGAGGCGGTCCGCCCGGACGTCTACGTCAAGGGCGGCGACTACCCGCCGGAGATGGTGCCGGAGGCGCCGCTGGTCCGCCGCCTCGGCGGTCAGGTGCGCACGCTCGGCTACGTGCCGGACCGGTCCACCTCGGCGATCATCGACCGGATCCGCGCCCAGTCGGTCACTGAGAGCAGGCCCGCGTGACCCGACCGCTCGACCCCGGCACCCCCGACGAGTTCCGCCGCCCCCGGCGGGTGGACGTGCTCATCCCCACCCGCAACCGGCCGGCGGAGCTGGCGGTCACGCTGTCCGGGCTGGCCGCCCAGGAGGGCGTACCCGGGTTCGGGGTGGTGGTCAGCGACCAGTCCGACGGCGAGCCCGCGTACGCGCACCCGGCGGCCGCCACCATGGTCCGGGCGCTGCGCCACCGGGGACACCCGGTGCTGCTGACCCGTCGGCTGCCCCGGCGCGGGCTGGCCGAGCACCGGTCCTACCTGCTGGGCCGGTCGGCCGCCGACGCGGTGCTCTGCCTCGACGACGACGTGTGGCTGGAGCCGGGCAGCCTGTCCCGGCTGGTCGGCGCGCTCGACGAGCTGGGCTGCGGGTTCGTCGGCAACGCGGTGCACGGCCTCTCCTACACCGACGACGTGCGCCCGGACACGCACCGGCACTACGAGGAGTGGCCGGGCCGGCCGGAGCCGGAGCGGATCCGCCCCGGCACGCCGGAGTGGCACCGGGCGTCGATCCACCCGGCGGCGAACCTGTTGCACGTCACCGAGAAGCTGGACCTGCCGGCCGGCGCGTGGCGGGCGTACAAGGTGTCCTGGATCGGCGGCTGCGTGCTCTACGACCGGGCCAAGCTGGTCGACGCCGGCGGCTTCGACTTCTGGGAGCGGCTGCCCGAGCGGCACCAGGGCGAGGACGTGGCCGCCCAGCTCGCCGTGCTGGAGCGCCACGGCGGCGCCGGCGTGCTGCCCAGCGGGGCCTACCACCTGGAGTCGCCGACCACCGTCACCGAACGGGACGTGGAGGCGTGGGAGGTCGTGCTCAGCGAGTCGAACGCGGAGGTGTGAGCAGCTCGCGGGCCGCCTCCACCACCTCGACGGCGGGCACGTCGGCCACGAACGACACCCGGTGCGGGCAGTTGCCGTCGCCGGGCCGGTGCGGATAGATCCCGGGCGTGCAGTCGACGCCGCAGACCGGGCACCGGGTGGTCCAGGCCGCGATCGGCCGGTGCCGGCCACGCAGCGGCGACGCCCCGTTGATCAGGTTGCCGACCCAGAAGATCCCCACCGTGGGCGCGCCGACCGCGGCGGCCAGGTGCAACGGCCCGGTGTCGTTGGAGACCACCAGCGCGCAGTCCGCGTACGCGGCGGCGAGCGCACCGAGACCCAGCGTGCCGACCTGCGGACGGACCGGCACGCCGGCGGCGGCGACCACCGCGTCGACCGTCTCCCGCTCGACAGGCGTGCCGGTCACCAGCACCTCGTACCCGTCGGCGACGAGCGCGCGGGCCACCTCGGCGAAGCTCTCCGCCGGCCAGCGTCGCCGGGTGTCGGTGGCGCCCGGGTGCAGCGCCACCCGGGGCCGGGTGGGCGCGCCGAGCACGGCGGCGGCCTCGGCCCGGTCGGCGTCGGTCACCGCCAGCGCCGGGGTGATCGTGGTGGCCGGCGCGCCGACCAGGGCGACCACCTCCAGATAGCGGATCACCTCGTGCTGGTAGTAGACGTAGCGCAGCCAGCGGTCCAGCGGCGGCGCGTCGTCGGCCCGCAGACCGGCGGTGACCCGGGCGCCGAGACCGGCGACGAACGGGTTGGAGTTGGCGCCGCCGCCGTGCACCTGCACCGCCAGGTCGAACCGTTCGGCGCGGGCGGCGGCCAGGAAGTCGGCCGGGTCGCCCGGCGACTCGTCCGGGCCGGGTTCGCGGATGCCGGGGCCCGGCGGCACCACGAGCACCCGGTCCACCGGGCCGGGCCGGTCGCGCCAGAGCGCCGCGTGCCACGGCGCGCCGAGCAGCACGATCTCCGCCACCGGGTACGCGGCCCGCAGCGCCTCCAGCGCGGGCAGCACGAAGATGAAGTCGCCGAGCGCGTTGGCCCGCAGCACGGCGATCCGCTCGACGTCGGCGACGCGCTCGCCGATCGGGCCGAGCGCCGACGACGACGGACGCGCCGAGCTGGAGTCGTGAGACGGGATGGTCACCGGGACTACGGACGGTCGATCTCGTCGGCCGTGGTGTCCGGGTGGTGCAGCTCCCGGTCCGCGGCCGGGTCGGCCTGACTCGGCGTACGACCGGTGGCGGCGCGCGGGCCGGTGCGGCCGACGGTGATGGTGCGCGGCGCGGGCCGGACCGCCCGGGGCAGCCGCACCCGGAGCAGGCCGTGGTCCATCACCGCGTCGATCCGCTCGGGGTCGACGCGCGACGGCAGGTCGACGCGGTACTCGAAGCCCCGGGTGGTGAACCCGCCGGGGATGCCGTGGTCGGCGTTGACCTCGGCCTCCGACCGGGCTCGCACGCACAGTTCCCGGTCGTCCAGCTCGACGGCCACCTCCTCCGGCGCCACGCCGGGCAGCCGGACCAGCACCTCCCAGCCGTCGGCCACCTCGGACACCTCCACGTCGGGGGTGCCGGAGCGACCGCCGACCAGGCGGCTCAGCTCGGCACGCAGCGACTGCAGCTCGCCCATCGGGTCCCAGCCCTGCTGGCGGCCCCGCCAGCCCTTCGGGTCCGTCATCGCGCGTCTCCGATCCGCTGGGGCCCGGGTCGCAGCGAGCTGGGCGCGTCGAGGTCGTGTTCCGGGTCGACGCCGACGCCGAGCCGGTCCACCAGTTCGCCGCCGAGCCAGGCGCTGATCCCGAGGATCGCCACGGCGACCACCTCGATGGCGATCAGCGCGCCGCCGGCGGCCCGCGACTCGGCGTTGAGCCGCACCACCCAGACGGCGGCGAAGAGCAGGATCACCGCGATGTTCGCGGCGGCGTGGAGGAGCCCGACCCGCTTGGCGCGGGTGCCGGCCGGCAGGGCGAGCAGGTCGAACGCGCCGGCCGCGGCGGCCAGCAGACCGCCGATCAGGCCGACGGTGATGTTCCAGTAGGCGACCTCGCCGAGGAAGTCCGGCCCGCCGACGGTGTCGACCAGATCGAAGATCACCGCGGTGACCAGCAGCGCCACCGGGAACATCACCAGCATCGGGTGCACGGGATGGCCGAGCACCTTGAGTCGGCTCTCCATCTCCGCCTCCAACCGTCGTGTCCGGACACGCGCCGCGATCCGGTCCCTACCCGCCGTCATCGGGGGCAAACCCGGCGACCGGCGCTCTCCTACACTGACCATGACGGATCCGGAGCCGTCGCGGGCCGGAACCGTCGTCAAGGTCAACGGACGGGGGAGGCAGACGTGACGACACACGAGATCACCAGCCCGGAGGAGCTACGCGACCTGCTGGGCGCACCGACCGGCCGGGCGGTGGCCAAGGAACGCCGCACGCTGCACCAGCGCGACCGGGAGTGGCTCGCCGCCTCGCCGTTCTGCCTGGTCGCCACCGCCGACGCGGACGGCCGCTGCGACGTCTCCCCCAAGGGCGACCCGCCCGGCTTCGCGCTGGTGCTGGACGACACCACCATCGCCATCCCGGAACGGCCCGGCAACCGGCGCGCCGACGGCTACCGCAACATCCTGGCCAACCCGCACGTCGGCCTGGTCTTCCTGATCCCCGGTCGCACCGACACGCTGCGGATCAACGGCCGGGCCCGGCTGCTCCGCGACGCGCCCTGGTTCGCCGACATGGAGGTCAAGGGTCACCGCCCGGTGCTCGCCGTCGAGGTGGCCGTCGAGCAGATCTTCTACCACTGCGCGAAGGCGTTCCTCCGCTCCGAGCTGTGGCAGCCGGAGACCTGGCGGCCGGACGTGCTGCCGCCGCGGCCCCGGCTGGTCAAGGAGGTGGAGGCCCCGGCGGAGAGCCTGGCCGACCTGGAGCGGCACTACGGCCCCGACTACGCCAAGAAGCTCTACGTCTGAGCGACGCCCGGTTAGGCCGGTTCCGGCGGGGTACCGGTTCCGGTGCAGACGACGGGAAGACAAGGAGTGGTCATGACCAGGAAGGTCGAGAAGTCCATCGACGTCGACGTGCCGGTCAGCACCGCCTACAACCAGTGGACCCAGTTCGAGGACTTTCCGCGGTTCATGGGCGGCGTGCGGGAGGTGCGCCAGCTCGACGACAGGCGGATGCACTGGGTGGCCGAGATAGCCGGCGTGCAGCGCGAGTGGGACGCCACAATCGTCGAGCAGGTGCCGGACCGGCAGGTGGCGTGGGCGGCCACCGGCGGCACCCCCAATGCCGGCATGGTCCGCTTCGCGCCGATCGACGCCGGCCACACCCAGGTCCAGCTCCTGCTGGAGTACGAGCCGGAGGGACTGGTCGAGCAGGCCGGCGACCGGCTGAACCTGGTGAACCACCAGGCCGAGTCGGATCTGAAGCGGTTCAAGGACTTCATCGAGGGTCGGCAGGTGGAGTCGGGCGGCTGGCGCGGCACGATCGCCCCCGGCGGCATCCCCGACCCGTCCGTGGACGCCGTCCTGCCGGAGCCGGTGGCCCGGCACCGCGCGGACACCGACGAGGAACCGCCGCCGGAGACCGAACCCGAGTACGCACCGCCCCGCTAGACCTGCCTCCCTGCCGGAGTGGGCCCGGCGGGCCGACCGATGCGGTCGTGCCCGCCGGGCCCTCTTCGTCCGGGAACCCCGGATCGGGGTCAGGACGCCGTGACCATCCAGAGGTGGCCGTCCGGGTCGGCGAACGTGGCGGTGTAGCCCCACGGCTGCTCGGCCGGCGGCGTCACCACCCGGGCGCCCGCGGTTCGGGCCCGCTCGACGATCCGCCGCACCTCGGCGGGATCCCCGGCGTCCCAGCTGAGCACGCACTCGCTGCGCCCCCGCTCGGCCACCTCGTGGTCGCCGATCACCCACCCGAACCCCCCGCTCGGCACCAGCATCAGCCGCAGGCCGTCGTTCACGGCGAACTGGAGCGGCTCGGGAATCCCGTCCGCCGCCGGCTCGCCGAACGCCGTCCAGCCGAGGGCGTCGACGTAGAAGCGGTGTGACGTCACCCGGTCGGCGATCGGCAGGCTGACTGTCACGGTCGGATCGGCCATGGCGGCAACTCCAGGTCTGTGCGGAACAGGCTGTCACCGAGATGGACCGGGCGACCGGCCCGGACTCATCGGTCAACCGGGGCCCGGCGCGAAGCCGACCCGCCAACCGGCCACGGTGAAGCTGTCCGTGACCACCGTGACCGTGACCCGTTCGCCGGTGTGGACCGGCACCTTGAACCTGGGCGGAAGATCGTATTCGGAGGCCAGCGCGCCTCCCGTCCCGCACTCGCCGGACCAGTCGTAGAACGCCCGCCGCTCCACCTCCTTCCCGTCCACCAGCACGCGGATCCGACCGGGCGCCACGGCGCAGACGACGATGTCCAACTGCAGTGGCATGGCCAGGTCGAGCCGGTACGACCCGTTCGGCGACGAGGCGGTGCGGGCGTCGACCTCCCCGAGTTCGTTCGGGAAGGGCTCACCCGGGTTCCCCGTCGCCGACTTCGCGACGGTGTCCAGATCGACCAGCTCGGCGGGCCGGGACGGGAGCGGGAAACTCTCGAACGGCACCGGCGTGTAGACCCCGACCGCCATCGCGCCGGCGAGGTGGGTCGCGGCGCCCGGCCGGGCATCCGCGTCGGGGGTCGCCAGCGGCTTGCCGATCCTGACCACGACCGTCACCGGCTTCCCCGCCCGGACCCCCAGGTCGCTCCACCGCGAGTAGTGCCCGTTCATCCCGGCGTCGACGAGCGCCGGACCGGGCGCACCCGACGAGCCGCAGTCTCCGGTGCCGATGACCTTCCCGGCGACCGTGACCTGGATCAGATGGTCGGGTCGACCGGGAACCGCGCCCGCGCGCAGGCGGTCGTCACAGTTGAGGCCCAGCCGGAAGTCCGCCGAATCAGGGGTGAACGTCAGGGTGACTGTCGGTCGACTCGGCAGGACCATCTCCCGCACCAGCACGCGACGATGCCCGCGCAGGTACTCGGGGAGCAGGTCACCGGCGGCGGTCGGTGTCGGAGCCGGGGCGACGGTCGGGGCCGGCGCCGTCGAGGACGTGCTGCCGAGCGGCGACGGCGTCGAGTCGGCGGGCTGACGGACGACCAGGCCCACCGAGGTCGCGGTGCTCGCCAGCACCACGGCGGCGGCGACGCCGACGGCGCGTACCCGCCGCTGCCTGGCGATGCGACGGTGCAGCACCACCAGGCGGTCCTCACCGGTCGGACCCTCGGCGCTCGTCGCCGTCAGGAGACGGCGGAGGTGCTCCTCTTCGGCGGTCAATGGATGAACTCCTTCTCGTCCCGGCTGGCGGTCAGTGCGGGGTGCGTCCGCAGCTTCGCCAGGCCCTTGCTGGCCTGGCTCTTGACGGTGCCGACGCTGATGCCGAGCGTCTCGGCGATCTGCGCCTCGGTGAGATCCTCGAAGTAGCGCAGCACGAGCACCGCTCGCTGCCGCCGGGGAAGCTCGGCGAGCATCCGCCACAGTGCGTCCCGCTCGACGTACTGCGTGACCCGGTCGGCCGCCTCGACGCGCTCCGGCACCGCCTGCGGGATCTCACCGGTCCAGCGACGGCGACGCCATGACAGGTAGGTGTTGACGATGGTCCGGCGGACGTACGCCTCGGCGTCGCCGCGTACCCGCGGCCACGCGAACCAGACCTTGACCAGGGCGGTCTGCAACAGGTCCTCGGCCGCCGCCCAGTCGCCGGTGAGCAGATAGGCGACGCGCAGCAACCGGGGCGATCGGTCGACCACGAACTGGTCGTACTCGGTGCGGTCGGCCAACCGTCCTCCTCCGTCGGGCCTGCACCTCATCTACGCGCCGAACCGACACGACGGTTGCCCCGGCGGGCGCGACGCCTAGGGCCTGTCCTGTCGATCATGGAAGCCAGATGACAGCGGCGACGAGGACCAGGCTGGCTCGGTAGAGGGATGCCCGTTTGGCGTAGCGGGTG
>NZ_JBITEP010000015.1:0-4858 GCF_044455315.1 Micromonospora sp. NPDC051300
CCCTCAACGCCCTTATCCTCGCCTACGGCGACCGGATCGCCATCTAACAATCTCGATCACACCACAGGCCCAAACACGGAAATCGACACACTCCCACTTCGGTCTCTCCGTACTGCGCGGCGAGCGTCGGGCGGCTGTCTTCCGGCGCGGCCAGTATCGTTCTGACGTACAGGTAGGGAAGCAGGAGATCTTCCCGACTGAGCGGCGGATCGCCGCTGTCGCCCCCCGGCGAAGACTCCTGGCGCCGCCCATGCTCCGGAACGTTCATACTCACCCCCAGTGACCTCGGGTGGCGTGGCGTACGCGGGCCGGGGGTTCGGAACGCAGGCATAGACCGAAGCCTGACTCACCCCTCCTCACATTATGTCACCACGTGACAACCGTCCGCCGTGGCCACGTTGTCGCGCTCCACGTCGGACGGTCGATGTGGTGTGAGAAGGGGCCCCTTCTCTACCGGAAAGGTTAAGAAGGGGCCCCTCCTTTCATCAGTTGCGGGTGATGGTGAACGTGCTCGTGGTGTTGCGGATGTCCTGGGCGTTGTCGCTCAGGCGCAGATTGGTGAACGTGGCCGAGCCGACCGCCGGCCCCTGCCCCGCCTCGGGCATCTCGTTGACCCAGATGCCGATGCCGGACTTCGCGTCGAACGCGTCACCGCTGCGCCGCGCCCCCGAGATGGAGACGTTGGTGAGCACCGTGTCGGTGATCGGGTTCTCCGGCTGGCTGCCGGTGTACTTGGTCTGGAACATGATCCCGGAGTAGGTCGGGTCCACGATGTCCACGTCGCTGACCCGGATGCCGCGGAACTCCTTGGACGCCGAGAACAACCACATCGCGGGGAACGTCTGCGCGCCCCAGAAGTGCCCGCCGGAGCGGATCAGCGAGATGTTCTCGAACCGGGTGGGCGGGCTGGCGCCGAACCCGACGAACGGGTAGCCGAAGTCCAACGAGCTGATGGTGATGCCCGAGTACGTCAACTGGTCGGCGATGTAGAGGTTGCGGAAGATGTTGTCGTAGCCGCCGTACACGGCGAGGCCGGCGGCCCGCCAGGTCAGCGTGGCGGTCAGGTTCTCGAACACGTTGCCGTGGTTGCCGCCGGAGCCGCCCTGGTCGGTGGCGGAGAACAACGCGAACGCGTCGTCGCCGTTGGACCGGCCCTCGGTGTTGGTGACCAGCGCGTTGGTGCTGCCGTTGGTCATGTTCACGCCGTCGGCGAAGGTGTCGCGGAACCGGCTGTCCCGGATGGTCAGCCCGTCCACGCTCACCCCCCAGTACGCGCAGACGGTGTGCTCCACCCAGACGCTGTCCAGCGTCAGGTTGTCGACGTCCTTCAGCTCGCCCCACACCTTGCCCGGACCGTCGATCCGGTTGGTGTAGTTGCCGAAGAACGCCAGGTGGGCGAAGGTCGACCCGCTGGCCGAGGACTCCACCCGGAACCCGGCGTCGGTGTTCTGCTGGTTCGTCGGCGTCTGGAAGCGGGTGTACCACATGCCCGCGCCGACGACCTTCACCGCCTTGCCGTACACCTGGAGCTTCTGCGCGGTCTCGTAGGTGCCGGCGGGCAGGTAGACGCCGACGAACGTGCCTGTGGTGTCCATCCGCACCGCGTCCAGCGCGTTCTGCACGTCCTGGTGACTGAAGCCGGTGGGCACCTTGTACCGGGTCGGGTCCGGGTTGGCGCGCGGCGACACCAGCTCGGTGTTGACGAAGTCGATCGCGTACGTGGTGCTGTTCGCCGGGTCCTTCTGGAGCCGGATCCGGCTGCCCGCCGGAACGGTGGAGTTCAGCAGCACGTTCGCCTCGTCGTAGAGGTGCCGGGGCGCGCCCGCGCTCGGCGAGTCGCTCGGCGCGGCCTCGGCCCCGTAGAGCCAGATGTGCTTCGAGGTGAGGCTGATCGGCTTGTGCAGCACCCCGTTGACGTAGACGTTGAGCGTCGAGTCGATCCCGCCGCCACCCGGCGCGTCCGGGATGGAGAAGCGGGTCACCAGGGCGTTCGCGGCCGACTTGGTGGTCCACTCGACGTACGCGCCGGTGGTGTTCAGGGTGACCGCGCGCCGGCCGGACGCCTCGCCGGCCAGGTCGCCGATGGTGCGGTTCGGGCCGATGACCTGCGCGCCGCCGCCGACCGAGCCGTCCTCGGCCTCGTACATGTCGTACGCCAGGTTGGCGCCCCGACCGACGAACAGCGGCCGGTCGCTGGAGTTGTTCTGCCGCTTCACCGGCAGCTCGTTGGCGTCGTCGGCGAGCACCACCCGCACGGTGTAGCGGCCGTTGGCGGCGGTCCAGGTGCCGAGCGACACCGGACCGGCGGTGGCCCCGGCGGCGATCGTGCCGGAGTACGAGCCGGTCAGCGTGCGGACCACGGAACCGGAGTCGTTCAGCACGGTGAGCGTGATGCCGTGCGAACCGCTCGCCGAGGCGATCGTGCCCTGGTTGCGCAGCGTCACCGCGAAGCTGACCGTGGCGCCGGCTGCCGGCGTGCCCGGCGACCAGGTCACCGCGGAGGCCACCAGGTCGCTGCTGGCCACCGGGCTGACCGTCAACGCGGTCGGGTTGGTGTAGGAGTTGTTCGCCTCGTTCTGCTCGATCACCGTGTTCGACTCGTCGACCTTCGCGGTGAGCTGGTAGCTGCCGGCGTCACGCACGCCGATGCTCGCCGAGACGGTGGTGGACGCGCCGGCCGCGAGCGCGCCGACGGAAGCGGTGCCGACCTTCGTCGTACCCAGGTAGAGGTTGACGTTCGTGGCCGCGGACGCGGCGGTGCCGGCGTTGCGCACGGTGGCGGACAGCGTGATCGCGTCGGTCTCGACCGGCGCGGTGGGCGAGGCGGTCAGTGCGGTGACGGTGAGATCCGGGTTGGCCGCCGGCACGCCGATGACCTGGAGTTCCGCGACCTGGCCGTTGGACGAGCCGGAGTTCGCGGTGAACTGCAACCGGACGTCCGCGGCGGTCGCCGAGACCGGGACGGTCACCGTGTTGCTGGTGTTGGGGTTGAAGGAGTACGTCGCGGAGCCGACCAGGCTGGTGAACCCGGAGGCGGACTGCTCCCGGCCGAGCACCTGGAAGGTCTGGGTGCGCGCGCCCCACGCCGGGTCCGGGTTGAGCTTCACCACCACCGCGCTGATGCTGGCGTTCGCGCCCAGCGCCACGGTCAGCGTGCTCGGGTACGCGCCCGGCGCGCCCTCCCAGTAGGTGGTGACGTCGTTGTCGACCGCGTTGGCGGCGTTGAACACGTGCACCACCGACGAGGCGGTGGCCGGCTTGCCGACGGCCAGGTTGGTGCCGCCGGTGGTGGTGCCGGTGCGGGTGACCGTGTTGCTGTTGGCGGACACGTTCCCGGCCGCGTCGCGGGCGCGCACCTGGTAGGAGACGGTGGCGCTGTCCGGCTGGCTGTCGGTGTACGTCAGCGTGGAGCCGCCGACGGTGGTGCGCAGCGTGCCGTTGGCCCACACCTCGTAGCCGGTGACGCCGACGTTGTCGGTGGACGCGGTCCAGGTCAACCGGATCTGGCCGCTCGCCGGCTGGGTCCAGGCGAGGTTGCCGGGCGCGGTCGGCGCGGTGGTGTCCCCGGTGTTGCCGGCGCGGGTGACAGTGGTGCTGTTCGCGGAGACGTTCCCGGCGGCGTCGCGCGCCCGCACGTAGTACGACACGGTGGTGCCGGCCGGCTGCGTGTCGGTGTAGGTCAGCGTGGTGCCGCCGACGGTGGTGCGCAGCACGCCGTTGGCGTAGATGTCGTAACCGGTGACGCCGACGTTGTCGGTGGAGGCGGTCCAGGTCAGCCGGACCTGGTCGGTGGCCGGCTCGGTGAACGCCAGGTTGCCCGGCGCGCTCGGCGCCTGGGTGTCCCCGGTGGCCGCGCCGTAGATCTCCAGCTCCGAGAGCTGCCCGGCGGGCCAGGCGCTGTTCGCGGTGAACAGCAGCCGCAGGTAGCGGGTGGACGCGGTGGGCACGGTGACGGTGACCGTGTTGCCGCCGGCCGGGTCGAACGCGTACGACGCGGACGCGACGAGCGTGCTGAACGTGGAGCCGTTGGTGCTGCCCTGCACGGTGAGCGTCTGGTTGCGCGCGCCCCAGCCGGTGGGCAGCCGCAGCACCAGCCGGTTGACGCTTGTGGCGGCGCCCAGGTCGGCCTGGATCCACTGCGGGAACGCGTTGTTCGGGCTCTCCCAGTAGGTGCCCGCGTTGCCGTCGTTGGCGTTGCCGGCCCCGTACACGTCGGAGTGGCCGCTCTCGGTCATCGTCCTGCCGAGCGCCAGGTTGGTCGAGGAGTTGGCGGTGCCGTAGACCTCCAGCTCGGCGAGCTGGGCGGCGGCCCAGCCGGTGTTCGCCGTGATGACGACGCGCAGGTAGCGGGCGTCGGTGGCCGTGAAACCGAGCGTCACCGTGTTGCCGGCGGCCGGGCTGAACGAGCGGGCGGCCGACGCGACGACGGTGGTGAAGCCGCTGCCGTCGGCGCTGGCCTGCACCGACAGCGTCTGGTTGCGGGCCTCCCAGGCGGCGGGAAGCTTGAGCACCACCTGGTCGACGGCGCGGCTGGCGCCGAGGTCGACCTGGGCCCACTGGGGCAGCGCGCCGCTGCTCTCCCAGTAGCTGCCCTGGTTGCCGTCGGTGAGGTTGGCGGCCACGAACGAGCCGTTGACGCTGCTGGCGGTGGCGGGCCGGCCGGCGGCGAGGTTCGGGCCGCCGGCGGCCAGGGCCGGTGGGGCCGGCGCCGCGGTGACGGCCAGGCCGACCGCGGCGAGCACCGCGACCATTCTGGTACGGAGTCTGGACATGGTGGACGGACACCTTCTTCCCGGGGGAGGTGGAGAGGCGTTGACGGGGTGGGGGTGCGGTGGCGCGGCGGGGGCCGGTGGGCCCC
>NZ_JBITEP010000015.1:4868-132164 GCF_044455315.1 Micromonospora sp. NPDC051300
CCAGTTGTGGGGGGGGTGTGGTGGTGGGGGGGCGCCCCCGCTGCGGGGGGGGGGGGGGGGGGGGGGGGGGGGGGGGGGGGGGGGGGGGGGGGGGGGGGGGGGGGGGGGCCCCCCCCCCGCGCCGGTTCACGAGGCGTAGACCTCGAACTCGGAGAGCTGGCCGGCCGGCCAGCCGGTGTTGCCGGTGAACGTCAGCCGCACGAAGCGGCGGTCACCGGAGGGCACCGCTATCGACACGCTGTTGCCGGCGGCCGGGTCGAACGTGTAGCCTGCCGCCGACTTGAGCGTGGTGAACGACGAGCCGTCGGTGGATCCGAGCACGGCCACCGTCTGGGTGCGGGTCTGCCAGGCCGCCGACGGCGGCAGCTTGAGCACCACCCGGGCGACCGGGCGGGCGCTGCCCAGGTCGACGGTCACCGACTGCGGGAACGCGTTGTTGGCGCTCTCCCAGTAGGTGGTGGCGTTGCCGTCGACCGTGTTGCCGGCGCCGTAGACGTCGGCGTGGCTGGTCTCCGCGACCGGCCGGCCGGCGGCCAGGTTGCCGGTCGGCGGCGCGGTGGTCGGCGGCGGGGTGGTGGTGGGCGGCGGGGTGGTGGTGGGCGGCGGGGTGGTCGTGCCGCCGCCGTACACCTCCAGCTCGGAGAGCTGGGCCGCCGGCCAGCCGGTGTTGCCGGTGACGGTGACCCGGACGTACCGGCGGGCGCCGGACGGCAGCGCGATCGACACGCTGTTGCCGGACGCCGGGTCGAACACCCGGGCCGCCGACGAGGCGAGCGTGCTGAACGAGGAGCCGTCGGTGGAGCCGAGCACGGACAGCGTCTCGGTACGGCGTTCCCAGCCGGCCGGGAGCTTGAGCACCACCCGGTCGACCGTGCGGGACGCGCCCAGGTCGACGGTCAGCGACTGCGGGAACGCGTTGTTGGCGCTCTCCCAGTAGCTGCCCGCGTTGCCGTCGACCGCGTTGCCGGCCGCGTACGTCTGGTTGACGCTGGTGGCGGTCGCCGGCCGGCCCAGGGCCAGGTTCCCGCCGGTCGGCGGCGGGGTGGTCGGCGGCGCGGTGGTCGGCGGGGCCGTGGTCGGCGGCGCGGTGGTCGGGGGCACGCTTGTGGACGGCGGGCTGGACGGGCCGTTGCCCCACTGCGGCTCCGGCCACGGCCCGCAGTACGGGGTGGCCGTGTACCAGCCGGAGTTGCCGGTGCCCTGGGTGATCTGGAAGCCGCTGCCCACGCAGTTGTGCATCGGGTTGGCCTGGGCGATGTTGGTGGCCCGCACGTTCGTGAAGCTGACCTGGCTGGGCGCCTGCACCTGGAGCGCGTACGTGCCCGCGCCGTCGATCCGGACGTTGGTGAACGAGATGCCGCTGGTCTGCCCCTCGATCCAGTGCAGCGCCGCGTAGGAGCTGTCCAGGATGTCGGTGTCGGTCACGTTGATGGCCGCGCCCTGGATGGGCTCGTTGAGCGCGGAGAACCAGATCGCGCCCACGCCGAACTGCCAGTTGTAGTCGGAGTTGCCGTTGCGGATCAGCGTGTTGCGGGCCACCGTGATGGTGCCCGCGACCGCCGTCGACCCGGTGACGCCCGGATAGCGGTTCGCCACGTGGATGCCGCCGCCGTTGGTCACCGAGTCGGCGGTCACGTTGTCGGCGATGGTGATGTCCCGCCCGCCGTACGTGACCAGGTGGTTCGCCAGCACCGTCACACCGATGGTGTTGTGCGTGAACGAGTTGCCGACGTTCGGCACGCTCTGCGCCCACATGGCCAGCGCGTCGTCGCCGGTGTTGCGGACGAACGTGTTGGTCACCGTCGAGTTGGTGACCCCCCAGTGGAAGTTCACCCCGTCGGCGGTCTGGTCGAGGATGCGGCTGTTGCGGATGGTGAAGTTGTCCATCGGGCCGTCCATCCAGGCGCCGACCTTGGTGTGCTGCAACCAGAGGTTGTCCACCACCGAGTTCGTCATCGCGCCGCCGAGCGCGTTGACCTGGTCGTCGTCGATCCGCTCGCGGATGTCGCCGATGATGGCGAAGTCCCGCAGCGTGACGTTGCGGCTGGGCCCGCCGGCCTCGTGCGAGCGGATCTCACCGGAGTAACCGCCGCCCGGCACGTACTTGCCGTAGATGCCGGCGGCCCGCTTGCGGTCGGTGGGGTGCCGGCCGCCGAGCACCGAGTACCACGGCCCGGCGCCGCGCAGCGTCACGCCGTCGACCACCACGTGGTCCCAGAGCGTGAACGTGCCGGACGGGATCCAGACCGCCTTGCCCTGCGCCTTGCCGGCGTCCACCGCGGCCTGGAACTTCGCGGTGGAGTCGGTCGCGCCGGTCGGGTCCGCGCCGAAGTCGGTGACCACGTCCAGCACGCCGGACGGCTTGCTGATCGGCGCGGCGACCAGCTCGAAGTCGGCCAGGTCGATGGTGAACGTGGGCGACTGCGCGGTCGAGGAGACCTGGAGGCGGATCTTCGTCCCGGCCGGGTAGGTGGTGCCGAACATGGCCCGGGTCTCGTCGTAGAAGTGGTGCGGGTTGGTGTCGCCCGGGTTGTTGTTGAACGGGTAGCCGCCGTAGTACCAGCCGTACCGGGAGGTGACCGGGACGGCCTTGACCAGCGTGCCGTTCGCGCGCAGGTCGATGCTGGCGTCCCGGCCGGTGCCGGCGGCGCTGTCCGGCAGGCTGTAGCGGAACGTGACCGCGTTCGCCGGGGCGGCGAGCGTGAACTCGACGTACTCCCCGACCGCGTCGAGGGTGACCGCCTCCCGGCCGGACGCCTCGGACGGCAGCGTGCCGTAGTGCCGGTCGGGGCCGATCTTCGTGCCGGTGTGCGCGGCCTGCTCCGCCTCCTGCTCGCGGAAGGGCACGGTGGCGCCGCGGCCGGAGATGTCGAACGGGGACAGTCCGGCGGCGTGCGCCGGGGTGGCGGTGGAGGTCAACGCCACGACGGTGAGTGTCGAGGCGGCGAGCGCGGCGGCGACCAGGGCCGCCAGGCCGGTGCTGCGGTGGCGGTGCGGGGTGCTGTGCTCGGCCATGCGGGGTGTGCTCCCTTTCGTCGGTGGCCAGGTCCCCCGTTCGTGGCGGTGCTCCTGTCTCCTTTCCTCCCCAGGTGTTCCGGCGGCGGCCGGGACGGGCCGCCGGTCGTGGTGCGGCGCGGTGACGCCGGCGGCGGGACGGAGCCGCCGGCGCCGCCGCGGTTCAGCGCGATCCGGTACGCAGCCAGACCGCGGTGTCCGGGGGCAGCCGGTCGTCGTCGAGTGGGCCGCTGGCCAGCAGCAGCCGGTCGTGCGCGGGCAGCGGCACGGCCTCGCGGCCGAGGTTGACCAGGCAGGTGAACCCGGGTTCGCGGACGAACGCGAGCACCCCGTCCGACGCGGGCAGCCAGCGCAACGCGCCGTCGCCGAGCGCCGGTTCGGCCCGGCGCGCGGCGAGCGCCGCCCGGTACAGCTCCAGCATCGAGTGCGGGTCGCCGGTCTGGACGCCCACCGTGCGGTCCTTCCAGTCCGCCGGCTGCGGCAGCCACGGCGCGGCGGACGCGCCCTCGGGGCTGAACCCGAACGGCGGGTCGTCGCCCTGCCAGGGCAGCGGCACCCGGCAGCCGTCGCGGCCCGGGTCGACCCGCCCGGAGCGTTCCCACATCGGGTCCTGCCGCAACTCGTACGGGATGTCCTCGACCTCCCAGAGCCCCAGCTCCTCGCCCTGGTAGACGTAGGCCGCGCCGGGCAGCGCGAGACTGAGCAGCGCGGCGGCGCGGGCGCGGCGGGTGCCCAGTTCCAGGTCGGTGGGGATGCCCTCGCGCTTGGCGGCGAAGCTGAACGTGGTGTCCGCCCGGCCGTAGCGGGTGACGTGGCGGGTGACGTCGTGGTTGGACAGCACCCAGGTGGCCGGCGCGCCGACCGGGGCGTGCGCGGCGAGCGTGCCGTCGATGCTCTCCCGCAGCGCCGTGGCGTCCCAGGCGCAGCCGAGGAAGTCGAAGTTGAACGCGGTGTGCAGCTCGTCCGGGCGCAGGTAGTGGGCGAAGCGCTGCCGGTCCGGCAGCCAGACCTCGCCGACCAGCGCCCGCTCGCCCGGGTAGCTGTCGGCGATCCGCCGCCAGGCGCGGTAGACGTCGTGCACGCCGTCCTGGTCGCGGAACGGGTGCGGCCGGTCCGGGTGGACCTCGGGCAGCGTGCCGTCCTTGACCAGCAGGCCGGCCGAGTCGATCCGGATGCCGTCCACGCCCCGGTCGAACCAGAACCGCAGCACGTCCTCGAACTCGGCGCGCACCCGGGGGTGGTCCCAGTTGAAGTCGGGCTGCTGCGGGGCGAACAGGTGCAGGTACCAGTCGCCCGGGGTGCCGTCCGGGTCGGTGGTGCGGGTCCAGGTGGGCCCGCCGAACTCGCCGGTCCAGTCGGTGGGCGGGAGGTCGCCGCCGGGGCCGCGCCCGGCGCGGAACCAGAACAGCTCCCGCTCCGGCGCGTCCGGGCCGCCGGCCAGCGCGGCCCGGAACCACGGGTGCGCGTCCGAGCAGTGGTTGGGCACCACGTCGACGATGGTCCGGATGCCCAGCGCGTGCGCCTCGGTGATCAGCGCCTCGACCTCGGTGAGGGTGCCGAAGACCGGGTCGATGTCGCGGTAGTCGGACACGTCGTAGCCGGCGTCGGCCATCGGCGACGGATACCAGGGGCTGTACCAGATCGCGTCGACGCCGAGCGCGGCGAGGTGGTCCAGGCGGGACCGGATGCCGGCGACGTCGCCGACCCCGTCGCCGTTGCCGTCGGCGAAGCTGCGCGGGTAGACCTGGTAGATCACCGCTGAGCGCCACCACGGGCTGCTGTCGACGATGGACACGGGCACCTGCTTTCTGCGGGTCGGTTGTGATGCGGCGGGCGGCGGCAGCCGTCAACCCTTGAGGCCGCCGGTGGTCAGGCCGGACATGATGTTCCGTTGGAAGATCAGGAACAGCACGACGGTGGGGATCGCGGCGATGACCGAGGCGGCGATCACCACGTTCATCGGGGTGCCGCCGGCGAAGGTGTAGATGCCGACGCTGACCGTGCGCGTCTCGGGTGACGGCATGACCAGCTTCGGCCAGAGGAAGTCCTTCCAGACCGCGGTCACCGCGAAGATCGCGACCACGCCGAGGATCGGGCGGGACATCGGCAGCACGATCGACCAGAGCGTGCGCAGCGGCGACGCGCCGTCCATCACGGCGGCCGACATCAGGTCCTCCGGGATCGAGTCGAAGAACCGCTTGAGCAGGAAGATGTTGAACGCGTTGGCGACCAGCGGGAGCCAGATCGCGAACGGCGAGTCGAGCAGGTTGACGTGCACGATCGGCAGGTCGAGCACGGTCACGTACTGCGGGACGATCAGGACCATCGCCGGGATCATCAAGGTCGCCAGCATCAGGCCGAGGATCAGCTTGCCCAGCACCGGGCGCAGCTTCGACAACGCGTACGCGGCGGCGGTGTCGAACACCAACTGGAACAGCACCGCCCCCATGGCGTAGTAGAACGTGTTGAACAGCAGCTTCGCCAGGGCGAGGTTGGTCCACGCGTCGATGTAGTTCTGCGGCTGGGGATCGCGGGGGAACAGTGACGGCGGCGTCTGGGCGATCTCCTGGCCCGACTTCAGGGCGCCGGTGACCATCCAGTAGAGCGGGCCGAGGAAGACCAGCGTGAACGCCGCCACGACGACGGCGAGCACGGCCCAGTAGAGAACCCGGCCGCGTCCGCGCCGCAGTTGGGCCGGGGAGATGAGGGTACGGGTGGTGGAGTCGACGGCCATGTCCTAGTCCTGCTTCGCGGTCAGTCGCACGTAGACGGCGGAGAACCCGGCCAGCACCACCAGCATGATCACGCCGAGCGCGGCGGCTCCGTTGAGGTCGTTCTGGAAGAACCCGTGCTGATAGATCAGGTACGCCACCGAGGTCGCCGAGTCCTGGGTGCCGGCGCCGTTGGCGAGGATCAGCGGCTCGGTGAACACCTGCATGGTGGCGACGATCTGGAGCATCGCCAGCAGCGCCAGGATCAGCCGGGTCTGCGGGATCGTCACGTGCACGATCCGCCGCCACACCCCGGCGCCGTCGATCTCGGCGGCCTCGTACAGCTCGCCGGGGATGTTCTGCAACGCGGCCAGGTAGATCAGCACGGCGCCGCCCATGTTCATCCAGGTCGACGCCAGCACCATGGCTGGCATCGTCATGGTCGGCGACTGCATCCACTCCGACGTGGGCAGTCCGAGCGCGGTGAGCACCGCGTTGAACAGTCCCGCCTCGCTCGGGTCGTACGCGTAGAACTTGAACAGGAACAGCGCCGACGCCGGCGGCAGCATCACCGGCAGGTAGACCAGCACCCGTAGGTAGCCCTTGGCGTGGCGCAGCTCGTTGAGCAGGATCGCCACGAAGAACGGCACCGCGTAGCCGAGCACGAGCGCGAGGGCGGTGAAGACGAACGTGTTCTTCCAGGCGGTCCAGAAGCTCGGGTCGGCGATGATCCGGGTGTAGTTGTCCCAGCCGACCCAGGTGGTCTCGCCGCGCCGGGTGCGCTGGAAGCTCATCACCACGCCACGGACCATCGGGTACCAGGAGAAGACGGCGAAGCAGGCGACCGCGCCGATGAGGAACGTGTGCCCGGTCAGGTTGTCCCGTACCTTCCGGCCGAGCCCGGCCCGACGCGCGGCGAGCTGCCGCGGCGGCGGTGCGGGACGGCCGGGCCGGCGGGTGGCACCCGGGGCGGTGGTGAGCGCCAAGACGGCTCCTGCGGTAGGGGGTGGGGGCCGGTCGGGGCCGGCCCCCACCCGGTCGGGTCAGCTACCGGCGGCGAGGAGCTGGTTGACCTTGTCCTCGGCGGTCTTGAGCAGGGTGTCGATGTTCGCGTTCGGGTTGGTCAGCACCCCGGACATCGCGGCGTCGAGCACCGCGTAGATGGCCTGGGCGTTGCGCGGCTCCCCCTTGATCGGCACCGGGTTCGCCTCGAAGGCCGTGAAGTTGGTGGTGTCCACGTTGGCGTTGGCCTTGCGCAGCTCCAGCTCCTGCTTCTGCGCGTCGCTGCCGTTGGTGAACAGCAGCGGCTGGGGCAGCCCCACCGGGTAGTTCTGCGGCTTGGCCCGGACGTAGTCGAACTGGCCCTTGCCGGGCGTGAGCTTCTGGTAGGCGATCCACTTCAGACCGGCCTTGACCTGCTCCGGGCTCAGGCCCTTCTTGAAGAAGTAACCCTCGCCGCCGCCGAGCGTCGCCTTGGCCGGCCCGTCCTGGCCGGGCAGCGGGCCCATCGCCCAGTCCTGGTACTTGCCCTGGAACTGGCTGACGATCGCCTGGGTGGCGTCCGGCGCGCCGATGAACATGCCGACCTTGCCGGCCCCGGCGTTGGTGAGCAGGTCACCCCACTGGAGAAGCTGGCGGCTGCCCATGCTGTTGTCGCCGTAGCGCATGTCCTTGAGGTTCTGCAGGACCTGCTTGCCGGTCGGGTTGTTGAAGTCGGCCTTCTTGCCGTCGGCGGACAGCACCTGGCCGCCCTGCGAGTAGAGCAGCGAGGTGAAGTGCCAGCCGCCGGTGTTGCCGGCGCTGTACTCCGAGTACCCGGCGACGCCGCCGCCGAGCGCGGAGATCTTCTTGGCCGCGGTCCGCACCTCCGGCCACGTCTTCGGCGGGTTGGCCGCGTCGAGCCCGGCGCGCTGGAACAGCGCCTTGTTGTAGATCAGGCCCATCGAGTAGTTCTTCACCGGTACGCCGTAGAGCTTGCCGCCGTCGGTGAAGACCTCCTTGAGCGCCGGGTCGACGCTGTCCCAGGTCGGGATGGTGTCCTTGGTGGCGTACTCGGTGATGTCCATCGCCTGGCCGGAGTCCAGCACCTGCTGGAGGTCGGTCATGTAGCCGTAGAAGACGTCGGTGACGGTGCCGCCGGCGAGGCGGGCGGTGAAGTCCGGCGGGTTGTTGCACTGCTCGCCGACGCTGACGCTCTTCACCACGATGTTCGGGTTCTGCCGCTGGAACTCGGCGACGTCGTCGTTCCAGTTCTTCAGCAGTTCCTTCTGCGCGCCGACCGGCTGGCAGTCGACGGTGATGGTGACCTTGCCGCCGGCGTCGGCGGAATCGTCGCTCTTGGTGGAACACGCCGCGAGGCTGAGCCCGAGGCCGGCCGCGAGCGCCGCGGCCGCGACCTTCCGATACTGCGGTACGGACATCTGTCCATCCCTTCGGGAACGGGTGTATCGATGACTTTCACTGATGTGCGGAGACCGCTGGTGGGTGGAGTCAATGTAGCGACGCCGACTCTTCACAGCAAGGTTTCGACCTCGTGACGAAAGAACACGACTTTGCAACGGCTGATCGCGACGCCGCCGCCCTCCGGGCACACAGAAGGGCCGCCGACGCGGAAGCGGTCGGCGGCCCGGTGGAGCGGGAGGGTCAGGTGGCGCGGGGAGCGGGGGCTGTGGAGCCGCGTACCACCAGCTCCGGTTCGAAGAGCAGCTCGTCGCGCAGCACGCCGGCCCCCTCGATCTGGGTGACCAGCAGGTCGACCGCGGCCTGGCCCATCGTCTCGATCGGCTGGCGCACCGTGGTCAGCGGCGGGTCGGTGCAGGTCATGAACGCGGAGTCGTCGAAGCCCACCACCGACACGTCGGCCGGGACCGCGCGACCGAGCCGCCGGGCGGCCCGGATGGTGCCCAGCGCCAGCACGTCGCTGGCACAGACGATGCCTGTCACGCCGCGTTCGAGCAGCTTCGTCGCGGCGACCCGGGCGCCCTCCATGGAGAAGCTGGAGCGCTCCACGTGGCTGCGGTCCTCGCCCCAGCCGGCGGCCCGGACCATGGCGTCCAGCTTGCGCCGCGACGGCACGTGGTCCTCCGGACCGAGCACCATGCCGATCGTCTCATGCCCGAGCGAGCGCAGGTGCCCGTAGGCCTGCTCGACGGCGACCGCGTCGTCGGTGGACACCCGCGGGAAGCCCAGTTCCTCGACGCCGGCGTTGACCAGCACGACGGGCAGGCCCCTGTCGATCAGGCGCCGGTAGTGCTCGTGCGACGCGTCGGCCAGCGCGTACGAGCCGCCGGCGAAGATGACGCCGCTGACCTGATGGTCGAGCAGCATCTCCACGTAGCCGGACTCGGGCACGCCGCCGATGGTGCGGGCACAGAGCGCCGGGGTGAAACCCCGTTGGGCGAGGGAGCCGGTGACCACCTCGGCCAGCGCCGGGAAGATCGGGTTCTGCAGCTCCGGCAGGACCAGGCCGACCAGCCGGGCGCGCTCCCCGCGCAGCTTCGTCGGGCGCTCGTAGCCGAGCACGTCGAGTGCCGTCAGCACCGCCGTGCGGGTCGCCTCGGACACCCCGCCCCGGCCGTTGAGCACCCGGCTCACGGTCGCCTCGCTGACGCCCGCCTTGCGGGCCACCTCGGTCAAGCGCTTCGTCACGGCGGCAATCGTACGTCAGATTCTTGCAAGAAATGAACAGCGGATCGGTCCGGATTCGGTCATACCGGCCCGCCCGCTGCTCGAAAGATCTGGGCATATTGATGCTTGAATGACGACAGAGTTCAGGAATAACATGGCCGCCACCGTCCACTCCCCCGAGAAAGTGGGTGCTCCGATGCAGCGGAGCGTTCCCGGCCCGGCGGGCCGTCCGTCCGTACCGAAACTCCTCGCCGTCGTGGCCACGGCCGCCGCCCTTGTCGTCCCGCCCGGCGCCGCCACGGCGTCGCCCGCACCGGCCGGCCCCGCCGTGCTGACGACGACGCGGGCCGCGCTCGACCCGGCGCTGGTCGCCGGTCGCGGCGCCCGGGTCGACTACCTGGAGCAGGAGGCCGAGCACGCCCGGACCACCGGCACGGTCATCGGCCCCGACCGCTCCGCCTACACCCTGGCCGGCGAGGCGTCCGGCCGGCGCGCCGTGCGCCTGCTCCCCGGGCAGTACGTCGAGTTCACGCTGCCCCGCGCCACGAACGCGCTGACCGTGCGCTACAGCATCCCGGACGCGCCGGGCGGCGGCGGCATCACCGCGCCGCTGCGGGTGGCCGTCGGCCGGGCGCCCGCACGCACCATGACGCTCACCTCGCAGTACGCGTGGCTCTACAACCAGTACCCGTTCACCAACGACCCCGACGCCGACCTGCTGCACCCGGACTGGTGGATCACCGAGTGCTCCTGCGTGCCGGCGGCCACCACGCCCGCGCCGGTGATCGGCAAGCCGTTCCGGCCGCACCACTTCTACGACGAACAGCGGATGCTGCTCGGCCGGACCCACCGGGCCGGCGAGGTCGTCCGGCTGACCGCGCCCGCCGGCACGGCCGCCGCCTGGACCGTGATCGACCTGCTGGACACGCATCTGGTCGCGCCACCCCGGACGGTTCCCCGCGCGGTGAACGTGCTGGCCTTCGGCGCCGACCCGACCGGCCGGCGGGAGTCCGCCGACGCGTTCGACCGGGCCGTCGCCCACGCCCGGCGGGCACACCGCCCGCTCTACCTGCCGCCGGGTACCTACCAGGTCAACCGGCACATCATCGTGGACGACGTGACCATCGCCGGCGCCGGAAGCTGGTACACCGTGGTGAAGGGGCACGAGGTCGCCCTGGACACCCCCGCCCCCGACGGCTCCCGGCACACCGGGGTCGGCTTCTACGGCCGCGACGCGGCCGACGGCGGCAGCCGCGACGTGCACCTCTCCGGCTTCGCGATCGAGGGCGACGTCCGTGAGCGGATCGACACCGACCAGGTCAACGGCGTCGGCGGCGCGCTCAGCCACAGCACGATCGACGGTCTCTACCTGCACCACACGAAGGTCGGCATGTGGTTCGACGGCCCGATGACCGGGCTGCGCGTCACCAACACGGTGATCGCCGACCAGATCGCCGACGGGCTCAACTTCCACACCGGCGTCACGCACTCCTCGGTCACCGACACGGTGGTCCGCAACAGCGGCGACGACGCGCTGGCCATGTGGTCGGAGGGCACCGCGAACGCGTCCAACACGTTCGCGTACAACACGGTGCAGTCACCGGTGCTGGCCAACGGCATCGCGCTCTACGGCGGCGACGACCTGACCGTCGCGCACAACCTGATCGCCGATCCGGTGCGCGAGGGCAGTGCCATCCACCTGGGCGCCCGCTTCGGCGCGGAGCCGTTCGACGGCCGGATCCGGGTCACCGGCAACACCACGGTCCGGGCCGGCACCTACGACCTGAACTGGAACATCGGCCTCGGCGCGATCTGGTTCTACGCGCTGGACCGCAGCATCGACGCGGACATCCAGGTGACCGGCGACGCCTACCTGGACAGCACCTACAACGCGATCATGCTGGTCAGCGACTGGCCGGTGAAGGACAGCGTCCGCATCGACGGCGTCGCCTTCCGCGGCGTCCGGGTGGACGGGACCGGCACGTCGGTGGTCAGCGCGCGGGCCGCCGGCGGGGCGAGCTTCGCCGACGTCGACGCGCGCAACGTGGGCGCGGTCGGAGTGAACAACTGCGGCTCGTTCCACTTCACCCCGGACGGGTCGGAGTTCCGGCTGACCGATCTCGGCGGCAACGACGGCGGTTGGCTGGCCCCGTGGCTGCTGCCCAACACCATCACCTGCGACGACCGGCCGCCAGTGGTGCCGCCGCCCCCGCCCGCCCCCTGGTGACCTGAGGCGCGACCGGGAGTCCGGCCACGCTTGAGCGACCCCACCTCGGGGAGGTGTCGGCACCGATCCCGCCACCTCCCCGAGGTGGCGGGATCGGATCCGCCCTGGTGACGCCACCTCGGACGACAGGACCACGGGCAGATCCGGCTGCGTGCGCCACCTGATCGTGTTCCGTGTCCCCGATCACGCGTCCTGCTTCGGCACCTGCCGGCTCGGACAGCTCCGCCACGCCGGGGCGGGCGATGTCGGTCCGGAGCGGTCCGAGCGGGTGGAACGACGTGACCGCCACCGGCGGTGCCGGTGGCGGTCACGGTGCGAGCAAGGGTGTTTAAGAAGGGGCCCCGCCTATACCGCAGGCGTTAAGAAGGGGCCCTTCCTTACTTCTCAGGCCTCGGTGAGCTGGCCGCGGAGCTTGGTGAGCGCGCGGGCGAGCAGCCGCGACACGTGCATCTGGGAGACGCCGACCCGGGTGGCGATCTCGCTCTGGGTCAGGTTGCCGTAGAAGCGGAGCGTGAGGATCTTCTGCTCCCGCTCGTCGAGGGTGGCCAGCGCCGGGCCCAGCGAGGCGCGCAGGTCGGCCAGCTCGTACTCGTTGTCCTCGATGCCGAGGGTGTCGCCCAGCTCGGTGGCGCTGTCGCCGTCGCCGATCGGGGTGGAGAGCGAGACCGCGTTGTAGGCGCGGGCACCCTCCAGGCCCTCCAGCACCTCTTCCTCGGTGACGTCGAGGTGGGCGGCGATGTCGGCGACGGTGGGCGCCCGGTTGAGCGTCTGGGTCAGCGAGCTGTTCGCCTCGGAGATGCGCAGCCGCAGCTCCTGGAGGCGACGCGGCACCCGGATGTTCCAGGTGCGGTCGCGGAAGTGGCGCTTGATCTCGCCGAGGATGGTCGGGATGGCGAACCCGGCGAAGTCGACGCCGCGCGAGGCGTCGAACCGGTCCACCGCCTTGATCAGACCCAGCGCCGCGGTCTGCGCGAGGTCGCCGGCCGGCTCGCCGCGACCGCTGTAGCGGGCGGCCAGGTGGTTGGCCAGCGGCAGCCACGCCTCGATGACCTGGTTGCGCAGGGCGGCCCGCCGGGGGTGGTCCGCCGGCAGTTCGGCGAGCGCCGCGATCAGCTCGCTGGCACGGTTCTCCTCACCGGTCTGCGGCGCGCGGTGCACCTCGGTGACGGACGGTGCCATGGTCATCGTGGTCATGCTGCCCTTCCTGTCCTCGGAGAACGGGGTGGACTCCCACACCGGTCGTGCCAGCCACACTAGACCAAAGTTCACCGCCAAATCAACCGAACGGCCGATGGATGTTTAACCTCAAACCGGACAAAGTTTCGATCCGGGCCGGAGATCGCGGTCAGCGGGGCATCAGTGGCCGATAGTCGGCGGCGGTGAGCGGCAGCGCCGAGACGCTCCCGTCGGCACGCGGCACCTCCAACGGCTGCCCGTCGCGCCGGAACGCCACGCTGTCCACGTCCGGTCGCTGGGTGAGGCTGCACACGATCTGGCCGAAGGCGAGCACCTCGTCGCTGCGACCGGCCTCCTGCCCGGCCTGCCGCACGTCGACGGTGGCGACGCCGCCGGCAAGCGTCGCCCCGGCCACCACCACGGTGCCCGGCAACGCGGTGGCCAGTCCGCTGCGGCGCTCCGCGCTGTCCGGCCCGGCCAGCAGGTGTTGCAGGTGGGCGTCCACCCCCGGCAGGCCGTCCACCCGGCGGTTGACCACCGCCAGTCCCTCGTCCCGGACGAAACAGAACGGCTCGCCCACCCGCCCGTCCGGGTCCGCGGTCGAGGTGCCCGCGGGCGTCGGGAACCGGCCGGGCGGCTCCCGCACCAACCGTGGCTCGTCGTCGACCGGGACACCGCAGCCGGCCAGCAGGACGGCGGCGAGCAGCGCCGGGACCAGCCGTCGCGCCGTCACCGCACCGCCCCCGGCAGTTCCACCCGAAAGCGCGCGCCCGGGTTCCGGTCCCCCACGGTGGCCGTGCCGCCGTGCGCCGCCGCGTGCTGGGCCACCAGGGCGAGCCCCAGCCCGGTGCCGTCGGTGCCGGCGCGGGCGTGCGCCGCCCGGCCCCTGACGAACCGGTCGAAGATGGCCTCCCGGTCCGCCGCCGGCACGCCCGGACCCTCGTCGTCGATCGCCAGCACGCCCACCCCGTCCACCGCGTCGAGGCGGACGGCGACCGGGCCGCCGCCGTAGCGCTCCGCGTTCTCCAGCAGGTTCAGCAGGATCTGGGCCAACCGACGCCTGTCGACCCACCACTCGTGCGGGACCCCGTCGCCGACCCGCACCAGGCTCTCCGGCAGCGACCGCTCCCGGCAGGCGGCCCGCGCCAGCTCGGCCACGTCGACCGTCTCGCGGTGCGCGGGCTGCTCGGTGCGGGCGAGCTGGATCAGGTCGTCGACCAGGCGCTGGAAGCGGGCCACCTCGTCGGCGACCAGGCCCGCCGCGGTGGCGGTGCGCTCGTCCTGGTGCTCCTTGCGGCGGTTCAGCACGCTGGCGGCCGCCGCAAGCGTCTGCAGCGGGGAGCGCAGCTCGTGGCTGACGTCGGCGGCGAAGCGGCGGTCCCGGTCGATCCGCTGCACCAGCTTGTCCACCATCTCGTTGAACGAGGTGGACAGCCGGGTCAGGTCCGGGTCGGTGGTCGGGTCGAGCCGGGTCGCGAAGTCGCCGGCCGCGATCCGCTCGGCGGCGTCGGCCACCGCGGTGAGCGGTCGCAAGCTGTTGCGGGTGGCGTACCAGCCCAGTGCCGCGCCGGCGCCGGCCACCATGATCGCGACCGCGGTGAGCGCCAGCCCGACCACCTGGAACGTGTCCTCCGCCTCGCGCAGCGAGGTCAGCTCGTAGTAGCCCAGTTCGCCCGGGAGCGGCACCCCGACCAGCAGCGTCGGCTGCCCGTCGAGGCGGATCCGCTGCACGGCGGGCTGCCCCTCGGCGACCACCCGTTGCAGCTCCACCGGCACCGAGCTGGCGCCCACGTCGGCGGTGCGGGCGTACCAGCCGGTGCGCAGGTGCAGCAGCGGGCGCCGGGCGCTGCCGGTGTCCAGCGAGCGCAGCACGGCCACCACGTCCGGGGTGCCGGTGTCCAGGCCGGAACGGACCACGGCGGCGTCGTAGTAGGCGGCCCGGACGGCGGCGCGCTCACGCTCGTCGAGCAGCGAGCGGCGGGTCAGGTCGTACGAGAAGAGGGCCATCAGCGCGGCCAGCAGGAGCGCACCGACGGCGAACGCGGCGGTGACCCTGGCCCGCAGTCCCGGTCGGCTCATCGTTGCAGCTTGTAACCGAGGCCACGCAGGGTGACCAGGTGGCGGGGGTTGGCCGGGTCCGACTCGATCTTCTGCCGCAGCCGGCCCACGTGCACGTCGACCAGCCGCTCGTCGCCGGTCTCGTACCCCCACACCCGGCTCAGCAACTGCTGGCGGGACAGCACCCGGCCGGCGTGCTCGGCCAGCTCGCACAGCAGGCGGAACTCGGTGCGGGTCACCGGCACCGGTTCGCCCGAGCGCCGGACCTCGCCGGCCTCGGCGCTGATCTCCAGGTCGCCGAAGAACTGGGCGGGCGCGGGGCCGGCCACGGTGCGTACCCGTCGGCGCAGGGCCCGCAACCGGGCGGACAGCTCCTTGATCGCCACCGGCTTGACCACGTAGTCGTCGGCGCCGGCCTCCAGCGCGGCGACGATGTCGTGGGTGTCGTCGCGGGCGCTGATCACGACCACCGGGACGTCGTCGTCGCGGCGGAGCTGGCGGATGCAGTCGAAACCGTTCATTCCGGGCAGCATCAGGTCGACAAGCACGTAGTCGGCCGGGCTCTCCCGCTGCCGACGCAGCCCCTCCTCCGCGGTCGCCGCCCCGGCGGCGTCGTACCCCTCCTCCTCCAGGGCGAGCTGCAGCGCGAGCCGGATGCGGTCGTCGTCCTCGATCACCAGTACGGCCGTCATATGGGCATCATGACCGGCGCAGCACGGGTCGCCCAATCGCGTCGGCCGCTCACGGTTTTTGTCATCGAACCGTCATCCAACCGTCCGGTGACCTCCAAGGTCGGCGCAGAGAGTGGGAAGCGCCCCGGCCCCCGTCACGGAAGCGATCCGATGCCCCGCACCCTGCCGTCCTCCCCGCCGGACTCCACCGTGCCGCACGTGCGGGTGGAGATCACCGACGAGCTGGACCTCGCCGGGCTGTCCGAGGTCGCGCACGTGCTCGACCAGGTCCTCGCGCTGCGACCCCGCGAGGTGACGATCGACCTCGCCGAGTGCCGCCACGTGGACGCCGCCGCGATCGCCCTGCTGCTGGACGTGCACCGCCGGCTGAGCCGACGGGACGCGGCTCTCGTCCTCAGCAATCCCCACCCCCGGATCCGGCGCATCCTCACCACCGCCGGGGTGGACGCCTCCGTCCCCATCGTCGACTCGCCCCGACCGGCCGCGCGCGGCCGGGCCCGGGTCACGACCGACCGGCGCTGAGGAGGCGTGGTGACCATCGGCACACTCCTCGGGGCCCTCGTCGTCGGGCTCGCGATCGGCGGCGTCGGTCGCCTGGTGATCCCGGGGCGCTCGGCCGCCCCGGTCTGGCTGACCCTCGCGCTCGGGGTGGCCGCCGCCCTGCTCGGCGCGATCGTGACCGGACTGGTCGACCACCGGCCGGGGCGCTCACCGCTGCTGCCGCTGCTGGTGCAGTCCGGCTTCGCCGCCGTGGCGGTGATCCTGGCCGTGCTCGCCGCGGGGCGGTCGACGGCGGACCCGCGGGCGCCCCGCGACCGGGGTGCCCGGCGGAAGGAGGAGGTGTGACTGTCGTACCGGCGGAACACCTGATGATGCTCATCTGCGACGGCTGCGGCGACAGCGTCACCGGCCCCGGCACCACGCTGCCGGACGCCGAGGTGGTGTGGACGCTCGTGTTCGAGCACGACTGGGTCGGCTCGCCGTTCGCCTCCGGGCCGCACCACTGCCCCCGGTGCAGCGTCCGCGCGGCGGTCGCCGACGACGGCCTGGGCATGGACGACCTGGAGCAGGTCGGCGGCCCGCGGGCCGCGCCCGAGGACGCCTCCGCCGAGGCGGTACGGCAGGCGCTGGCCGACCGGTCGGTCCGGGACGACCGGGTGCTCGTCGACCTCGCCGGCCTGGAGGTGATCGACTCCGCCGGCCTCGGCCTGCTGGTCCGCGCGCACCAGGACGCACGACGCGACGGCAGGCGGCTCTGCCTGGTGGCGCCGTCCCGGTTCGTGCTCACCGTGCTGCACACCATGCGGCTCGACGGCGCCTTCGGCGTCGTCGACGACCGCGCCCCGACGTCGGGCGCCGCGCCCGGCGGTCGGTCCTGACCGACCAAGAAGGAGCCTCCGCCGTGATGATGCCCTGGCCGTACCCCGAGTTCCCGTACACCGGCGGGCCGGAGCCCGACGACGCGGACGTGCGGCTCTCGTCACTCGTCGCCCAGCGGCTGAGCGCCGACTGGACCACCCGGCGGCAGCAGATCACGGTGACCGTGCAGAACCGGGTGGTGATCCTGGCCGGGCTGGTGGCCGACCCGGAGACCCGGCGGGTCGCCGCCGAGCTGGCCTGGGACGTGCCGGGTGTGTTCGACGTGTGCAACGCGCTGCGGCTCTACGGCGGTCGCCGCACCCGGCGCTGACCTGGCCGGCGGCGGTTGCACGTATCGGCGTCCACCTCTACCCTCTGCGTGGGAGCGCTCCCCAGGGCGCCGCGTCGGGCTTTCCGGGCAGGTTCACGACGGGCACCGTCCGATCACCCCCTCCAGATGGGACCTTCCCACATGTTCTTGATCCCCCGTCCGTCCCGGCGGCACCTGCTCGTCGGCGGCGCGGTCGGCTCGCTCGCCCTGGCGGCGACCGCCGTCCTGCCGGTGACGAACGCGATGGCGGCGACCGGCTGCGCCGTCACCTACACCACCAACTCCTGGCAGGGCGGCTTCACCGCCAACCTGACAGTCAAGAACCTCGGCGACCCGGTGAGCAACTGGACGCTGGGCTTCACCTTCCCGGACGGCGGCCAGCGCGTGGTCCAGGGCTGGTCGGCCACCTGGCAGCAGAGCGGCTCCGCGGTGACCGGCCGCAGCCTCGACTACAACGGGTCGCTCGGCACCGGCGCCAGCACCACCGTCGGCTTCAACGGGTCGTGGACCGGGTCGAACCCGAGCCCGACCTCGTTCACGCTCAACGGCACGGTCTGCACCGGCGGCACCGGCACCCCGCCGCCGAGCACGCCCCCGCCCACCACCCCGCCGCCGACGACGCCGCCGCCGACCGGCACCACGCCGGTCGCGATCAACGGGCAGCTACGGGTCTGCGGGGTCAACCTCTGCAACCAGTACGGCCGCCCGATCCAGTTGCGCGGCATGAGCACCCACGGGTTGCAGTGGTTCGCCAACTGCTACACCGACACCTCGCTCGGCGCGCTTGCCGACGACTGGCGGGCCGACCTGCTGCGCATCTCGATGTACGTGCAGGAGAAGGGCTACGAGACCAACCCGACCGCGTTCACCAACCAGGTGAACACGCTCGTCGACAAGGCCGAGGCCCGCGGCATGTACGCGCTGATCGACTTCCACACGCTCACCCCCGGCGACCCGATGTACAACCTGGACCGGGCGAAGACGTTCTTCGCCGCCGTGGCGGCGCGCAACGCGGCCAAGAAGAACGTGATCTACGAGATCACCAACGAGCCCAACGGGGTGAGCTGGTCGACCATCCGCAGCTACGCCGAGCAGGTCATCCCGGTGATCCGGGCCGCCGACCCGGACGCCGTGGTCATCGTCGGCACCCGGGGCTGGTCCTCGCTGGGCGTCTCCGAGGGCGGCAACTCCGACGAGATCGTCAACAACCCGGTCCGGGCGGACAACATCATGTACACGTTCCACTTCTACGCCGCGTCGCACAAGGACAACTACCGCAACGAGGTGCAGCGGGCCGCCTCCCGGCTGCCGCTGTTCGTCACCGAGTTCGGCACGGTCACCTACACCGGTGACGGCGCGGTCGACGTGGCCAGCAGCAACGCCTGGCTCGACCTGCTCGACCGGCTGAAGATCAGCTACGCCAACTGGACGTTCTCCGACGCGGCCGAGGGCAGCGCGGCGCTGCGGCCGGGCACCTGCGCGGCCGGCACCTTCACCGGCCCGTCGGTGCTCACCGAGTCCGGCGCGTACATGCGGGACCGGATCCGCACGCCGGACACCTTCCCCACCTCCTGACCGGGCGGGGGGGGGGGGCCCCCCCCCCCCCGGGGGGGCGCCCCCCCCCCCCCCCCCCCGCGGCGGGGGGGGGGGGGGGGCGCCCCCCCCCCCCCCCCCCCCCGGGCCCCCCCCCCCGGCCCCGCCGGGGGGCCGGGGCGCCGCCCCCCCCCCCCGCCCGCCCCCCCCCCGGCCCCGCCCCCGCTCAGGACGCGATCAGGCCGGAGTGCCGCCACAGCGCCCGGCCCGGGCCGGCGATCAGCCCGAGGCCGTCCAGGTGCTCGGCGATCCGCTGGGCGGACCAGCGCAGGGTGGCCTGCCAGTGCGGATTACTGCGGGCCGCGGCCAGGCCGACCGCCGGGGCGATGCCGACCGCCGCGTACGCCCGCGGGTTGACCAGCCGCCGGCTGATCGAGTGCGCGGCCCGCCCGATCACCAGGCGCGCGTAGGACAGCGCGACCGGCCCGGCGGCCTCGACCTGGCGGGCCAGCTCGTCGCGGGCGAAGCGGACGTGCCGGGCCTCCTCCACCACGTGGATGCGGGACACCATGCGGATCAGCGGCTGCACCGTCTCGTCGGCCATCGCCTCACGCTGGAACGAGTCGAGGATCTCCTCGGCGATCAGGATGGACGCGTACATCTGCGGGCCGGTGGCGGTCGCCTTCAGCCAGCGCCCGAGCAGGTGGTCGACCGGGTCGGCGCGGTAGACCGGGCACCCCAACGCCTCGATCAGGCGACCGAACATGATGGAGTGCCGGCACTCGTCGGCGACCTCGGTGAGCGCGTACTGGGCGTGCCGGCTGGTCGGGTCCGCGTCGTAGTAGTGCCGGATCAACATCTGCATCAGAATCGTCTCGAACCACAGCCCGGCGCTCGCCGCGCCGGCCACCTCGTGCTTGGTCAGCTCGATGCGCTGGTCCTCGGTCATCGCCGCCCAGAGCGACGTGCCGTAGAGGCTGCTGCGCCGGGGCGGCATCCAGTAGGCGCCCGGCACCGGCGGCGCCGACCAGTCGAGGTCGACGAGCGGCTCGTAGCTGGTCCGCACCGAGGCGGTGAGGAGGCGGTCGGCGGCCGCCTCGCGGGGGAATCCGGCAGGCGTCCGCTCCATGACCCCTCCAGTTGACGTAACTTCCGGTAACTGTTACGAGTGGTAGCATGCGACGCACCTCCACCGATGTCAATGGCCCCGAGGACCCGCCCGAGCCGCGGCGCACCGGCCGTCGCGACCGCTGGGCCGGCCATCGCGAGCACCGCCGACAGGAGCTGATCGGCGCCGCCGTGCAGGCGCTGCTTCGACACGGCCCGGCCGTCGACATGGACCAGGTCGCGGCCACGGCCGGGGTGAGCAAACCGGTGCTCTACCGCTACTTCGCCGACAAGGCGCAACTCTGGCTGGCGGTCAGCGAGGTGGTCGCGGCCCGCGTGGTGGACGCCATCGCGCCCGCCGTGGCGCAGGTCCGCGAGGAGCGGGCGCTCGTCGAGGCGACCATCGACGCCTACCTGAGCGTGATCGAGTCCGAGCCCTCGCTCTACCGCTTCCTCGTGCACGAGGCCGGTCACCCCGGCATCCAGCAGGTGGTCACCGGCACCAGCCGGCAGGTCGCCACCGGGCTGGCCCGGGTGATCGGCGACCGGCTGCGGTCGCTCGGCCTCGACGCCGGCCCGGCCGAGCCGTGGGCGTGCGGGCTGGTGGGTTTCGTGCAGGCGGTCGGCGACTGGTGGGCCACGCACGGCCAGCCGAACCGCCGGGAGGCGCTCACCGACTACCTGACCACGCTGCTGTGGAGCGGCATCGAGGGGGTCCGGCGCGGCGCCGACCTGCCGCCGGAGCTGACCCGCGCGCACGAACGGATCGAGCGGTGAGCTGGCAGGGCCCGGCCGAGGTGGCCGGCACGCCGGTGCGGCTGCACGCCGTCGGCCGGTGGGAGCCGGTCGACGGCCGCTACCACTGGGCCGGACGGATCGAGCCGGATCCCCGGGTGGCGCGGTTGCTGCGCGCCGGCCGCCGCGACGTCGAGGTGCGCATCGGCGACCGGGTTGCCCGCGCCCGGCTCACCGAGGTCGACCCGTGGGGCGGCGTACGGATCACCGGCGTCGGCCCCCCGCCCTGGGTGTAAGGAGGGGCCCCTTGTTAACAGACGGGTGTTAACAAGGGGCCCCTCCTTACACTTGGATCATGATCGCCACCGTGCTGCTAGTGTTCGGGCGGGGGGTGGTGGGCGACGACGGCGGCTACCGGCTCACCGCCGAGAGCGCCGCCCGCACCCGCGCCGCCGTCACCTACGTCCGCGCGCACGCGACCGAGTTCCGGGCCGCGACCGACCCACGCGTGGTGTTCACCGGCGGCTGGCCGCACGGCCCGGCCGGCGCCCCGGACCCGCCCGCCGAGTACCGGGAGGGCGAGCTGATGCGTGCCCTCGCCCGCGACGCCGGCCTCGACGCGTACGCCCGGCTGGACGCCGAGAACCGCTCCCGCACCACGTTGCAGAACCTCGCGCTGACCGTCCAGGACGGACTGCTCGGCGGCGCCCGGTTCACCCCGGCGCACCCGCTCGGCCTGGTGTCCCACCCGTGGCACCTGCCCCGGATCCGGCTGCTCGCCGGGCGCGTCCTCGGGCTGCGCGGCGCGGCGCTGCTGGACGTGCCGGTGACCGGTCCGGAGCCGGTGCCGGCCCGGCGGGAGCGGGCGGCCCGGGTCGCCTGCCGGCTCGGCTACCTGGGGCTGCGTACCCCGGAGGCGCTGTTGCGGCGCGAGCGCGGGCTGACCCGCGCCGCGCACCGGGTGGAGCGCCTGCTCGGTCGGGGGTTCGCCGCCCGGCACCCGGGGTAGAACGGCCGTCGATCGACCCGGCGGGCCGTGCCGGCGGGCGAGCGAATCCCGGGAGGTTCCGTGATCGTGCTGGTGCCGGTGTTCCGGCCGGGTGACAAGCTGCCACCGCTCGTCACCGACCTCGCCGCCGCGCTGCCCGGCGCGTCAGTGCTCGTCGTCGACGACGGCAGCGGCCCGTCCGCCGCCGCGGTGCTGGACGCGGCCCGCGCCCGGGGCGCGACAGTGCTGCGCCGCCGGGTCAACCGGGGCAAGGGCGTGGTGCTGCGCACCGGCTTCCGGTACGCCACGACGCATCGCCCCGGCGACGGCGTGGTCTGTGTGGACGCCGACGGCCAGCACGAGGTGTCCGACGTGGTCCGGGTGGCCGAGCGGATGCGGGACAGCGGCGCCCAGGCGCTGGGCGTGCGCCGCTTCGACGGTGAGGTGCCGGCGCGCAGCCGGTTCGGCAACGCGGCGACCCGGGCGGCGTTCCGGCTGGCCACCGGCCGCGACGTGCGGGACACCCAGACCGGCCTGCGCGCCTACCCGGCCGGGCTGCTGGGCTGGCTCGCCACGATCCCCGGCGACCGGTTCGAGTACGAGATGAACGTGCTGCTGGAGTCGGCCCGGGCCGGGTTGCCGATCGAGCAGGTCGACATCGCCACCCGCTACCACGCCGGCAACTCGGGGTCACACTTCTCGGCGCTTACCGACTCGGTGCGGATCTACCGGCCGCTGGTCGGCTACGCCGCCGCCCGGGTGTTCTCCCCCGGGCGGCGGCGGGCCGGGTCAGGGATAGCTGACCACGTTGACCGGGACGGTGGCGGTGCCCTGCGCGGTGGCGCCGGTGTCGTTGATGACGTGGGTGATCGACCCGTTGCCGCCCAGTGACACGGTCAGCAGGTCGTGGAACCGCACACCGGAGCGGGTCGGCGCCTCGAAGGCGTGGTAGGCGGCGATGGTCGGGTCCACGTTGAAGTAGCAGTAGCTGCCCATCCCCCAGCCCTCGAACGAGGTGACGCTGTCGGCGACCTTGAACGCCGCGTACCCGACCCGTGAGCCGTTGGTCCAGGCGGCCGCGTTCGGCGGGTCGTACGGCAGTTCGTTCTGGAAGAAGATGGTCCTTCCGTTCTCGCCGTTCCAGATCACCTCGTGTTTCTGGTAGTGCTCGACGAAGAGGCCGAGCGCGGTGACGTTGTCGCCGTTGACGATCAGGCCGGTGTCGGCGGTGTTCACGGTCCAGCCGATGCCGGTGCCGTGGTCGCCGCGCCAGGCCCAGATGTGGTCGATCAGCGCGTCGTCCTGATTGACCACCAGGCTGGTGGTGGCCTTGCCGGCGTGCGCGCCGCCGATGCGGAAGAACACGTCCTGGATCGAGGTGGGGTCGGCGGTGTGGCGCGCGGCCGAGCCGGCCGGGCCGACCTGGAGCAGCACCGGCGAGTTCACCGCGCCGGCGTCGAACAGCAGCCCGGCCAGGCGGACGCCGTCGACGTCGGCGACGGTCATCGGCACCACGCCGTTCTGCGGCACCAGCGTCGGGTAGCCGATGCCGAGCACCACCGTGCCGGCCCGGTTGACCGCGATGGTCTGGTCGACGGCGTACACGCCGGGGGTGAACAGCAGGTTCAGGCCCTGGGCCAGGGCGGCGTTGATGGTGGCGGCCGAGTCGCCGGGCTTGGCGACGTAGAACTGGCTCAGCGGGATCGAGGTGCCCGCCGTCGCGCCGGCCAGCCAGGACGCCCCGCTGGCGTTGGTCCGGGTGGACGGCACGAACACCTGGTAGGCGCCGGCGGCGTCGAGGTAGAGGTAGGGCACGTCCCGGCTGACCGGGGTCTGCGCCAGCGTGGTGTACGGCGGGTTGGGGAAGCTGGTGGCGGGCGCGCCGACCACCCCGGAGTTGGTCATGTTCCACACCGCGTTGAGGTATCCGCCCACGTTGCTGTCCCGGGTGTACCACTGCTGCTGCGAGTACGGCTGGACGACGCCTGTCACCCGGCTGTCCGCGATGTAGCCGCCGCTGGCCCAGCCGTAGCCGTTCGGGGCCAGGTTGAGGTCGCCCTGGATGTCCATCCGGCGGAACGGCGCGGCCTGCGACACCGCCCAGCGGGTGAACCCGGCGGACGGGTAGACACGCATGTTCGACGCCGAGCGCCAGAAGTTCTGGGTGGCGTTGCCGTTGAACCAGCCGGCGTCCACCGTGACGTCGCCGTGGATCCGCACGTCGCCGGGGTTCCGGCCGAGCCCCATGATGGAGGTGTAGAAGCCGATCTGCGCGTTGATGCCGGAGTAGTCGCCCGGCTTGAACATCAGCGCGTACCGCTGGGTGCCGAACTGGTTGGACTCCTGGGTGCGGAAGACGGTGTCGAGCTGGCCCTGGATGGTGGCGGCGGACATGGACGGGTCGAAGGTGAGCACGTTGGGCCCGAGCGACCCGCCGCCCGGGATCGTGCCGCCGCCTGCGGTGTTGACCGCGACCTCCCACAGTGAGTAGCCGTAGCCGGTGGCCCGCGCGGTGCCGTACACCCGCAGGTAGCGGCCGGAACCGGTGACCGTCACCGTGTCGGTGCCGCCGTCGCCGGTGGTGGTGCCGTACACGGTGGTCCAGGTGGCGCCGTCGGTCGAGGTCTGGATCTGGTACGCCCGCGCGTACGCGGCCTCCCAGCTCAGCACCACCCGGCACACGGTGCGCACGCTGCCCAGGTCGATCCGAAGCCACTGCGGGTCGGCGGCGGCGCTTGCCCAGCGGGTGCCCGGGTCGCCGTCGACAGCGGCGGAGGCTGGGGTGCCGGCGTTCTCGGTGGACGAGGCGGTGGCCGGCCGGCCCTGCGCCGCGTTGGTCGCGGTGTCGCAGCCGCTGCCGCCGCCGGTCGTGCCGTATACCTGGAACTCCCAGAGCGAGTAGCCGTACGCGGTGGCCCGCGCGGTGCCGTACACCCGCACGTAGCGGCCGGTGCCGCTGACCGTCAGGTCGTCGGTGCCGCCGTCGCCGCTGGTGGTGCTGAACACGGTGGTCCAGGTGGCGCCGTCGGTCGAGGTCTGCACCTGGTACGCCCGGGCGTACGCGCCCTCCCAGGCGAGGCTGACCCGGGAGACGGTGGCGGTGGCGCCGAGGTCGACCTGGATCCACTGGGGATCGGCGAACGCGCTCGACCAGCGGGTGCCGGCGTTGCCGTCGGTGGCGTTCGACGCCGGGGTGCCGGCGTTCTCGGTGGAGGAGGCGGTGGTGGGCCGGCCCTGGGACAGCAGCGGGTCGGCGGCCCGGGCGGGTCCGGGCGGGGCGACCAGCGCGACGGTGGCGAGCAGGGCGGTGAGCGCGGCGAGCAGCGGCCGGGGTCGTCGGGACGGGAGAGGTGACATGGGCATCTCCGGGACGGGTGGAGTGCGGGTGGGGTGTGGAGCGTCTGGACCATCCCCGCACGCAGTGGCGCATGTCAATTCCCGAGAGCCCCTGGGGATCCTTTTTTCGCGCCTTGTGAAAAGTCCGGAACTAAGCGTCCGCGCCGGCGCGGTGACGCACCTCGGCCACCATCTCGTCGACCGAGCCGGCCGGGTCGGTGATCGGGAACTGCACCGCCCGCACCACGCCCGACGGGTCGACCAGCAGGGTGAGCCGCTTGAACCGGACCGCCCCGCCGGCGCGGAAGGTCGGCAGCAGCAGACCGGCGGCGAGCCGGGCGTCCTCGTCGGCGAGCAGCGGGTACGGCAGCCGGGCGTGCGCGGCGAACGCGGCCAACTGGTCGGGTCGCTGGGTGCTGACGCCGCGCACCTCCGCCCCGGCGGCCTGGAACGACGCGTACCGGTCGGCGTACGTGCGGGACTCCAGCGTGCACCCGACCGCGCCCGGGATGTCCGCCCAGTCGGGCGGCAGGCCGGGCGCGCCGGGCGCGAAGGCGCCCGGAAACAGGTAGAGCACGGTCCAGCGGCCGGGCACGGCCGGCGGCTCGGTCACGCCGTCGTGCCGGGTCAGCGCCAGGCGGGGCAGCCGCCGGCCGACCAGCCGGTGCGCGCGGCGCGCCTCGGCCGAGCCGGCGCCCGCGGTCCCGGTCAGCGCGCCGTCGCCCATCACGTGCCGGGTGCCCCAGTCCTGGAGCGCGACGAGCACCGGCAGCAGACCCTCGCCCTTGGCGGTCAGCAGGTAGTCGTGGCGTGGCGGGTGCCGCGAGTAGGGCTCGCGCCGGAGCACACCCTGGGCCACCAGGCCGCCGAGCCGCTCGGTGAGCGCGCGGCGGCTCACCCCCAGCTCGCGCTGCACGGCGTCGAAGCGGGTCGTGCCGCCGGCGATCTCACGGACGATCAGCATCGCCCACCAGTCACCGAGCACGCCCAGCGCCTGCGCGATGCCGCAATCCGCGTCCCCGAGTTCGGCCCGCTTCACGTACCACCCCCACGACGACTATAGTCCGTTCCAGATTGGAACTCACTGGCTCGGATCGGGGGTTGACGGCATGTCCGTCGAACAGCGGGCCGGGGTGTTCTGGCGCTGGTGGGCCGCGGGCACCACCAGCTACCTGGGATCGGCGGTCGGCGCGGTGGCGCTGCCGCTCACCGCGCTGACCGTGCTGGACGCCACGGCGTTCGAGATGGGACTGGTCGCCGCCGCCGGCTACGTCGCCTGGTTGGTGATCGGCCTGCCGGCCGGCGTGGTCGTACAGCGGCTCCCGCTGCGCGGCGCGCAGGTCGGCGCGGACCTGGCTCGGGCCGTGGCGGTGGCGTCGGTGCCGCTCGCCTGGTGGTGGGACCGGCTCACCGTGGCGCACCTCGTCGTCGTGGCGCTCGTGGTCAGCTTCGCCGACGTGCTCTTCGACGTCGCCAACGCCACGTTCCTGCCCACCGTGGTCCCCCGCGCCGACCTGCACGCGCGCAACAGCCTCACCTCCGCCACCCACGCCGCCACCCAGCTCGGCGGCCCGTCCCTGGGCGGCGTGGCGGTACAGGCCCTCGGCGCCGTGCCCGCCCTCCTGGTCGACGCGGTCAGCTACCTCGTCTCGGCGACGCTGCTCCGCTCACTGCCGGCCCGACGCGCCGACGCGCCCGACCGGTGGCCCCCGGTGCGGTCGATGATCGCCGAGGGCTGGCGGTACGTCACCCGACACCCGCTGCTGGGACCGACCATGTGGACCGCCACCGCGGTGAACTTCGTCTGCGGCGCCCAACTCGCCGTCTATCCGCTCTACCTGGTCCGCGAGCTGCACGCGCCGCCCGCGCTGGTCGGCGTCCTGCTCGCGGTCGAGGGCGTCGGGTCGCTCGTCGGCGCGGCGCTGACCCCGTGGATCACCGGCCGATGGGGCACGGCGCGCTCGCTGGTGGTCGCGTGCGGGGTGGCGGTCGGTGGCGCCGCCCTGGTACCGGTCGGCGAGGGCGTTCCCGCCTACCTGGCCTTCGCCGCCGGCAACGTGCTCTTCGCCGGCGGTGTGGTGGTGCTCAGCGTGACCACCCGCACCTACCGGCAGACCGCCAGCCCGCCCGACCTGCTCTCCCGCGTGATGGCCACGGTCCGCTTCGTCTCGTGGGGCGCCATCCCGGTCGGTGGGCTGCTCGCCGGCGCACTCGCCGGTCCCGCCGGCGGACGGGCCACCCTGTTCTGCTTCGCCGCGGCCACCGCGCTGGCCCCGCTGACCCTGCTGCTCTCCCCGATCCGACGTCTGCGCGACCTGACCGACCTCCGCGTCGACGCGCCGCCCGCCCCGGAACCGGTCGCCGCACCCTGAGCGGTCAGTCCGGCAGCACCGCCGCCGCCACCCGGCGGACCCGGTCGGGGTGGGTCAGCACGTCGACGTTGTCCACGTACTGGTCCACCGCGCCGACCGGCGGCCGGTCGCGCAGCACCGGATCGGTGATCGCCGCGCGCAGCGCCGCGACGAACCGTCCGGCGTCGAGCACCAGGAACGGTCGGTGGTGGAACGGCCGCGCCGTCGGGTCCACGGACGCGGCCAGCCCCGAGTCGTTCGTCCAGCCGGCCACCGTCTCCAGCGCCCGCACCAGGCCGGCCTGCCGGGCCGCCCAGTCACCGCCGCCGAGCGCCACGGCCAGCGCGTCCACCACCGGCCCGGCCGCCGGCAGGCCGGCGAAGACCGAACCCAACCACTTCGGGTACGGCGGCCAGCGGCGGTGCAGCAGCAGGCCGAGGCGCATCAGGTCGCCGGCCAGCTCGGCGGTGACCACCCGGCTGCCCACCTCGTCGCCGACCTCGGCGCAGCGACCGGCCAGGTGCTCGGCCTGCGACACCCGCTGCCAGCACGCCGCCAGCACGTGCCGCCACACGTCGTCCGGGTACCACGCCAGCCGGGCCCGCACGTCGGCGAGCGCGCCGTTCAGCCCGTCGTGGAACACCGCGCCACCGGTCAGCTCCGCCAGCCGCTGCGTCGGCGTCGCCAGCCAGTCCGCCGTCGACAGGCCGGCACGCGGGTCGACGCCCAGCCGGTCCCGCAGCCACGACCCCAGCTCGTCGACGCGTACCCCGTGCCGGTCGCCGTCCGCCGCGACCACGCCGAGCCGGACCGCCGGACCGCCGGCGAACCGGGCCGGCCAGCCGAGGAAATCCGCCGGCAGCTCCGCGTCGAGCACGGCCCGCACCGCCGGGGCCCGCGCCGCGTCCGCCACGAAGACCTGGGTACGCGGCCCCCAGTCGTGGTCGGTGGAGCGGGGCGTGTCCAGCCCGAGCAGCTCGGAGCCGCCGTCGAGCAGCCCGGCGGAGTACGGCAGGCCGGGCAGCCGGCGGGCCAGCAGCGGGGCCACCACCTCGTCGTGGAACCGGCGGGCCAGCACCAGGCCGGGTACGAACGTCACCCCGCCAGTGTGCCCACCCGCCGTCCCCCATCTCGTCCCAGGGGTGTGCCAGGCTGGTCGGCGTGGCACACCGACCCCCGATCCTGCTGATCGACTCCCCCAGCCTCTACTTCCGCGCCTACTTCGGCATCCCGGAGTCGGCCGCGAGGACCGACGACGGTCAGCCGGTCAACGCGGTGCGCGGCTTCCTCGACATGCTCGCCCAGTTGGTGCGCACCCGGCGGCCGGACCGGATGATCTGCGCGATGGACCACGACTGGCGGCCGGCGTGGCGGGTGGAGCTGCTGCCGTCGTACAAGGCGCACCGGGTCGCGCCGGAGGGCGGCGAGGTCGTGCCGGACACGCTCTCCCCGCAGGTCCCGATGATCCTGGAGGTCCTCGACGCGCTCGGCATCCCGGTGGTCGGCGCCACCGGCTACGAGGCCGACGACGTGCTCGGCACGCTCTCGGTGACCCAGCCCGGCCCGGTCGAGGTGGTCTCCGGCGACCGCGACCTGTTCCAGCTCGTCGACGACGCCCACCCGACCCGCCTGCTCTACGTCGGCCGGGGCGTCGCCAAGCTGGACGACTGCGACGACGCGGCGGTCCGGGCCCGCTACGGCGTCCCCGCCGACCGCTACGCCGACTTCGCCGCGCTGCGCGGCGACCCGAGCGACGGCCTGCCCGGCGTGCCCGGCGTGGGCGAGAAGACCGCGGCGCGGCTGATCGACCGCTACGGCGGGCTCGACGGCATCCTGGCCGCGCTGGACGACCCCGGCTCCGGCTTCGCGCCCGGGCTGCGCGGCAAGCTCGACGGCGCCCGCGACTACCTGGCCGTGGCGCCGAAGGTGGTCCGGGTCGCCACCGACGTCCCGCTGCCCGAGCTGGACGCGACGCTGCCGACGTCCCCCGCCGACCCGGACCGGTTGCTGGAGCTGGCGCAGCGCTGGAACCTGGCCGGCTCCTGCCGTCGCCTGGTGGACGCCCTGGCCACCCCGCACCCCTGACCTCGTCCGCTCTCCCCCGGCCGGCGGCCACTTTGTGACGCAGATCACTCTCCTTGCTCGTGCTCAGCCCTGGCGCGCTGGGGTGCGCGGCCTCGCAAGTAGGCACTCACCCACCCTGAGGCCCCCGGGGGGCGCCCGGACGAGCACACACGTACTCCCCCCAAGCAGGCGGCCTCGCCGAGGGCAGAGACGTCCTGTCGGCATGATCCACAGTAGATTTCGAGGGGATCGCCGGAGGCTCGGACCGTGGCTACGGTGGCTCGCATGCCAACTCTGATATCGCCCACCACCAGCCTGTATGCCGCCTTCCAGGACTGCCGCGAAGACTGGGGACCCGGTCTGCACGAGGACGGCTTCGGCATCGGCCCCGAGGACGACCTAGACTCGCCCGACGGCTTCGCCGACTGGGTGCGGCGGTGTGTCCGACTCGACCACGGGGCCGGGGCGCCATGCCCCGACGAGCGGCACGCCTCCTGCCGGTGGATCGTCGAGGACGGGCAGGTGCTCGGGGGCATCGCGATGCGGCACTGGCAGGACGACGACCTGGGCCAGATCGGCTACGGCGTACGTCCCTCCGCGCGCCGCCGCGGCCTGGCGAGCTGGGCCCTGGGCGAGATGCTCCGCGAGGCCCGCACCGTGCTGGGCCTGCACCGGGTGCTCATTCCCTGCCTGGAGGACAACGTCGCCTCGGCGCGCACCATCGAGAGCCAGGGCGGTGTGTCCCAGGGAATCCTCGACACCGGGCACGTCCGGGTGCGCCGCTACTGGATCACGCTCAGCCGCTGACCTGCCCACCAGCCGTCGGAGGCCACCGATCCGGGTAGCCGGCAGGCCCAGGATTCATCCGGACCGGGGCGGATCAGCGGCGGGGGTCGGTCTTGCGGCGGGACGGGAACTGGGCGCCGGGCTGGGCCAGCGTCGAGCGGGCGCGCAGGCCGACCGGGTCCGGCGCGGGCTGCTCCGGCACGGAACGGGCGCGCAGGCCCACCGGGTCCGGCGCCGGCTCGGCCTCGGCCGGCGGGGCCGCGCCGTCGAGTCGGGCGGCCACGTAGGCGGCCCCGGCCCGGTCGTCGTCGGAGGGCGCGGCGAGCAGCGCGTAGACCAGGCCGACCACGCCGAACACCACGGCCAGCACGATCGGCACCAGCAGTCCGCTGACCTCGGTGCCGCTGGCCCCGCCGCGGGTCTCGTGCAGGTGCACCGACAGCGCGCTCATGCCGGTGAAGTGCATGCCGTTCACGGCGACGCCCATGACCAGCGCGGAGGCGATGATCGCCAGCCCGCGCCGGACGGTCATCGCCAGCCAGAGCGCCACCGTGGCGGCGACCAGCGCGATGACGACGGAGAGCGCCACCCGCAGCGGGTCGTAGCCGAGCGAACCGTCCAGCCGCATCGCCGCCATGCCGGTGTAGTGCATGGCGGCCACGCCGGCGCCGGTGAAGAAGCCGCCGGCGAGCAGCCGGACCGCGCCGAGCCGGCCGGTGCCCACGATGGCCAGGCCGACGCCGACGGCACCGACCGCGATGACCGTGCTGGCCGCGGTGAGGGGCACGTCGTAGCGGATGCGGGTGCCGCTGACGGCGAAGCCGAGCATGGCCATGAAGTGCATCGCCCAGATGGCGGTGCCGCCCAGCGCCCACGCCGCGAGCAGACCCCACCAGGCCCGCTGGCCGGCGCCGGTGGCGGTCCGGATCCGGCCGGCGCAGACCAGGCCGAGCGCCGAGCCCAGCACGGACAGCGCGTAACTGAGCGCGGGTGTGATCCACCCGTACTCGAAGTGGTTGATCTCGCCCACGGTGACCTTCCCCCGATTCGCTACCAACGCGTAACCGACGCGCACGGGCAATGATCCGGCAGGGTCTGAGCAGGCACGACACCACCCCCCGAGGTTTCGGGGGGTGGTGTCGTGATGACGCAGCGATGCGTCGGTTTCCGGTCCGAGGTGACCGAAAGTGATCGTCAGGCCGAGGCGTGGTAGGCCAGTACGCCCCGGTTCACGGCCGAGATCGCCTGCCGGGCGGTGGACCGCAGCTCGGTCGAGGCGCCGCCGGAGTCGGCGATCTGGCCCAGCAGGTCGACCACCTGCCGCGCCCACCGGACGAAGTCGCCGGCCGGCATCTCGCCGTCGATCTGGTGGCCGCTGGCGAGCACCTTGGCCAGCGCCTCGCCGCGCGCCCAGCGGTAGATCGGCCAGGCGAAGCCGAGATCCGGCTCGCGGGTCACCGTCAGGCCACGCGCCGCCTCGTCCGCCTCGATGTCGCCCCACAGCTTGAGCGTCTCGTCGACCGCGTCACCGACCGCGCCGCGCGGCAGCGACGCGCGCTCGTCGAGGTCGCGCCGCGCCTCGAAGACCACCACCGACACGGCTGCGGCCAGTTCGGCCGGGGAGAGCCCGTCCCACACCCGGCGGCGCAGGCACTCGGCGACCAGCAGGTCGGCCTCGGTCCAGATCCGGGCCAGCATCCGGCCCGCGTCGGTGACCTCGCCGTCCGGCGCGAGGTAGCCGCGCGCGGTCAACAACGCGACGATCCGGTCGAAGGTACGCGCCAGCGAGCCGGTCCGCCCGCTGACCCGTTGGCGCAGTTCCTCGGTGTCGCGTTCCAGCCGGCGGCTCCGCTCCGCCCACCGGGCGTGCTCCTCCCGGTCCGGGCAGGCGTGGCAGGGGTGCGCGCGCAACTCGACCCGGAGCTGGCTGAGCCGGTGGTCCTCCCCCACCGCCTGGCGGGAACGCCCGCCCCGCCGGCCGCCGTGCCGGTCCAGGCCGGTGCCGCTGACCGCGGCGGCCAGGTCACGCCGGGCCGCCGGCGAGCGGTGGTTGAAGTGCTTCGGCACCCGGATGCGGGTGAGCACCTCGGCCGGGGTGGTGAAGTCGCCCGGGCTGACCCGTCCGGCCCACCGGTCCTGGGTGAGCACCAGCGGGCGGGGCTCGCCGAACCCGCCGGTGGCCGGGTCGAGCACCACGGCCAGGCCGGCCCGCCGCCCCGACGGCACCCGGATCACGTCGCCGACCCGCAGCCGCTCCAGCGACTCCACGGCCGCCGCCTTGCGCTGGGTCTGCCCCTGCCGGGCGATGGCCCGCTCCCGGTCGGCGATCGCCACCCGCAGCGCGAAGTACTCGTCGAAGTCGCCCTGGTGGCAGGCGGCCTCCGCGCCGTACGCCTCGATCGTCTCGGTGTTGCGCTGCACCTGCCGGGCCAGGCCGACCACCGACCGGTCGGCCTGGAACTGCGCGAAGGAGGACTCCAGCAGCGCCCGGGCCGGCTCCGCGCCGACGCTGCCGACGAGGTTGACCGCCATGTTGTAGGACGGCCGGAAGCTGGAGCGCAGCGGATAGGTGCGGGTGGAGGCGAGGCCGGCGACATGCCGGGGGTCGGTCTCCGGCGACCAGACCACCACCGCGTGGCCCTCGACGTCGATGCCCCGCCGGCCGGCCCGACCGGTGAGCTGGGTGTATTCGCCCGGGGTCAGGTCGACGTGGGCCTCGCCGTTGAACTTGACCAGCCGCTCCAGGACCACGCAGCGGGCCGGCATGTTGATGCCCAGGGCCAGCGTCTCGGTGGCGAACACCGCCTTGACCAGGCCGCGGACGAACAGCTCCTCGACGACCTCCTTAAACGCCGGCAGCATGCCGGCGTGGTGGGCGGCGAGCCCGCGCTCCAGGCCGTCGAGCCACTCCCAGTAGCCCAGCACGGTCAGGTCCTCGCCGGGGATCGCGGTGATCCTCGACTCGACCACCGACCGGATCTCGGCGCGCTCCTCCGCCGAGGTCAGGCGCAGCCCGGCGGCCAGGCACTGCTGGACGGCGGCCTGGCAGCCGGCCCGGCTGAAGATGAACAGGATCGCCGGGAGCAGCCCCTCCCGGTCGAGCCGGTCGACGATGTCCGGGCGCATCGGGCCGCGCCAGCGGGGGCCGCGCCGCCCGCCGCCGGGGCCGGAGCTGCGCCCCTCGCCCAGTTCCAGCCGGCGCACCGTGTCCCGGGTGTAGCGCAGCAGCTCGGGATGCACGTCGTGCTTGCGGGCCGCGTCGGCGTCGTGGAACAGGTCGAACATCCGCTTGCCGACCAGCATGTGCTGCCAGAGCGGCACCGGCCGGTGCTCGGAGACCACCACGGTGGTCTCACCGCGCACGGTGACCAGCCAGTCGGCGAACTCCTCGGCGTTGGAGACGGTGGCCGACAGCGAGACCAGGGTGACCGACTCCGGCAGGTGGATGATCACCTCTTCCCAGACCCCGCCGCGGAACCGGTCGGCCAGGTAGTGGACCTCGTCCATCACCACGTAGGCCAGGCCCTCCAGGGTGGCCGAGCCGGCGTAGAGCATGTTGCGCAGCACCTCGGTGGTCATCACCACCACCGGCGCGTCGCCGTTGATGGCGTTGTCGCCGGTGAGCAGGCCGACCTGCTCGGCGCCGTAGCGGTCGACCAGGTCGTGGTACTTCTGGTTGGACAGCGCCTTGATCGGAGTGGTGTAGAAGCACTTGCGCCGCACGGCCGGCCCGTCGCCGCCGGGCGCCTCGCGCAGCGCCAGGTGCACCGCGAACTCGCCCACCACGGTCTTGCCGGCGCCGGTCGGCGCGCAGACCAGCACCCCGCTGCCCCGTTCCAGGGCCTCGCACGCCTCGCGCTGGAAGTCGTCGAGGTCGAACCCGAGATCGCGGGAGAATTCGTCCAGGGCCGGGAAGGCGGAGGCCTGCGCGGCCCGGCGGCGCGCCGCGGCGTACCGCTCGGCGGGGCTCGACATGCATCCAAGATTAATCGGTACCGCCGACGACCACCGGTCAAGGCCATCCGGCAGGGCGGTCGGAGCGGTCGGTAGGGTGCACGACGTGCCGGACCGTACCGAACTGCCCCACGCCTCGAGCGGCGCCGACGACGCCGTCCGCCCGAGCCCCTCCCGCCGGCCCGTGGAGGCGGTGCTCTTCGACTTCCACGGCACCCTCGCGCAGGTGGAGGCGCCACTGGCCTGGGTGCTCGCCGCCGCGTCCGCCTGCGGGGTCGAGCTGGACCGGATCCGGGCCACCTCGCTCGCCGACCGCCTGCTCACCGCCGGCCGGGCGGGCGGACCGGTGCCGGCGCGGGTCCCGCCCCGGCTGGCCGAGCTGTGGGCCGACCGCGACCTCTACCCGCACGCCCACCGGGGCGCCTACACCGCGCTGGCCGAGACCGTCGACGCCGGCATCGACGGGTTCGCCGACGCGCTCTACGAGCGGGTGCTCGTCCCCGAGGGCTGGCTGCCCTACCCGGACGCCGCCCCGGTGCTCGGCGCGCTGCGCACCCGCGGGGTCAAGGTGGCGGTGGTCAGCAACATCGGCTTCGACCTGCGCCCGCTCCTCGCCGCCTGGGGACTCGACGGGCTGGTCGACGCGTACGCGCTGTCGTACGAGGTGGGGCGCTGCAAGCCGGACCCGGGCATCTTCCTGCGCGCCTGCGGGATGCTCGGCGTCGACCCGGAGCACACCCTGATGGTGGGCGACACCCCGGCCGACGCCGGCGCGGTGGCGGCCGGCTGCGGCGTGCTGGTGCTGCCGGCCGCCGACCCGGGCCGGCCGAACGGGCTGGGCGCGGTGCTCGACCTGGCCGGCGTCGGCTGACCCGACCCCCGGTTAAGGTCAGGGGCGTGAGCGCAGACCGCCCCTTTCCGCCGCCCGCGCCGGGCCGGCTCGGCGGGGTCGCGCTGGTGCTCGGCGGGGCGCTGTCGGTGCAGTTCGGTTCCGCGCTGGCCGCGCTGCTGTTCCCGCGCACCGGGGTGGCCGGGGCGGTCACCCTGCGGCTGACCCTCGGCGCGCTGCTGATGCTCGTGGTGTGCCGACCCCGGGTGCGCGGGCACGGGCGGGCCGACTGGACCGCCGTGGTGGCGTTCGGGCTGGCCCTGGCCGGCATGAACTCGATCTTCTATCAGGCGATCGAGCGGATCCCGCTCGGCCCGGCCGTCACGCTGGAGGTGCTCGGCCCGCTGGCGCTGTCGGTGGTCGGCGCGCGCCGGGCGGCGGCCTGGTGCTGGGCCGGGCTGGCGCTGGCCGGGGTGGCCCTGCTCGGGCAGGGCGGGTTCGACCGGCTCGATCCGCTCGGCGCCGCCCTCGCCCTGCTGGCGGGCGCCATGTGGGCGGCGTACATCGTCTGCTCGGCCCGGGTCGGCGCGCGGTTCCCCCGGGCCGACGGGCTGGCCCTGGCCCTGGCGGTGGCCGCGCTGGTCACCCTGCCGGTCGGGCTGCTCGACGCCGGCGGCCGGCTCGCCGACCCGGCGGTGCTGGGGCTCGGCGCCGCGCTGGCGCTGCTCGCCTCCGTGCTGCCCTACAGCCTGGAGCTGGCGGCCCTGCGGCGGCTGCCCACCGCGACCTTCGCGGTGCTGATGAGCCTCGGGCCGGCGATCGCCGCGCTGGCCGGCTGGTCGGTGCTCGGCCAGGCGCTGCACCCGGTCGAGGTGCTCGCCATCGTGCTGGTGGTGGCCGCGAGCGTCGGCGCGGTCCGCGCCGCCGCGCCGCCGTCGGCCGCGACCCCGCCGGTGGTCAGCGCAGCAACCGCAGCGCCGCCGGCACCGCGGTGACGGTCACCGGCAGGTCGGCGGCGCGCTCGCCGTCGGCGTACGTGGTGATGCCCTCGGCGGCCAGCTCCACGGTCCGGGCCCGGTAGGCGCGCACCAGCGGGTGGGTCACGTGGGTGCCCCGGTAGATGCGCGGCTTCACCCGCATCAGCGTGCGCCTGTCGAAGCGGCCACCCACCACCACGTCCAGCAGCCCGTCGGCCGGGTCGGCGTCCGGGCAGATCCGCATGCCGCCGCCGTAGCTGGCCGCGTTGCCGACCGCGACGAGCACCGCGTCCACCTCCTGCGGCACCCCGTCGAGGGTGAGCCGGTAGCGGCGCGGCCGCAGCCGGGCCAGCTCCACCAGGATCGCCAGGTCGTACCGGCGGGGGCCGCGCGGCCAGCGCATCCGGTTGGCCCGCTCGTTGACGATCGCGTCGAACCCGGCGGCGAGCACCGCGCCGTACCACCTGTCGACGCCGTCCGGACCGGACATCCGGGCCAGGTCGACCGGGCGGCTGCGGCCGGCGGCCAGCGCCGCGCCGATCACGTCGACGGCCGCGCGGGGGTCGGCCGGGAACCCGGTCTCCACCGCGAAGTCGTTGCCGGTGCCCGCCGGCACCGGACCGAACGGCACGGCCGTGCCGGCCACCGCCTGCATGGCGCGGTGCACGGTGCCGTCGCCGCCGACCGCGACAAGCGCCCCGGCGCCGCCGGCCACCGCGGCGTGGCACGCCGCCTCCGCCTCCTGCGGGGTACGCGCGCGCAGCAGCTCGACCGGACGGCCGGCGCGACCGAGGCGGGCCAGGATCTCCGGCAGCAGGCCACGGTGGCGTCCCCGGCCGGCGGTCGGGTTCGCGAGCACGGCGACGGGGCCGGGCGGGACATGATCGTGCGCGGTCACGGCGAGCACCGTACGGCACGGGGCGCGCCGCCCACCAGGGGCGACGCGCACACGTCGACGGCGCCCGGCACGGGTGCCGGGCGCCGTCGGGGGGCAGCGGGTCAGGGCAGGTCGATCGGGCGCAGCACCCGGTCCACCGCGTGGGCGATCTGCTTGTTGCCCTTGTTGATGTCGTAGCGGACCACCCGCGCGTCGCGGTCGTTGGTGTCCGCGTCGACCAGGCGCACCTGCCGGCCGTACCAGCAGCGCTTCACGTCGACCTCGACGGTGGCGCCGAGCGCGGTGGACAGCTCCGCGCCGTCGGCCTTCAGCGCCGCCTTGCGGTCGATCGTCGCGCCGGGCACCACGTGGTAGAGCAGCACGTCCTCGACGGTGTCCACCCCGAGACCGGCGACCGCGTCGAACGCCGCCTTCTCGCCCGGCAGCTGCCGCGCGTGGGTGATGTCGCGGACCAGCTCGCGGAACGCGTAGTCGTTCGGCACGAACGCGGTCAGCGCGACCGTGCCGTCGGTGAGCACCTTCACCGGCGAGTCCGGCTTGGCCTGGAGCACCGTCAGGACCGCCTTGGTGAGCACGTCGAAGTCCCGCGCGTTGCGGTCGAAGCCACTCTTGTCCGCGGTGAGCACGGCGGCCAGCGACCGGGTGCCGGGCTGCTTCGCGCCGGCCTGGGCGGGAACGGCGACGGCGGTGGTGGCGACCGCCGCGGCGGTGGCGCCCACGGCCAGCCGGGCGGCGAGACGAGCGATGTTCATCGGGGAGCCTTTCGTCGAGCGAACGGGTCCGTGACTGTCGTCACGACCCATGCTTCGCCCGGACCGTCCCCGATGGATGCACCGGATCTCAGAACGTCACGCGCACCTTCAGCGCGCTGCGGTCGTCCATCGCCCGGTAGCCGTCCGGCACCCCGTCCAGCGACACCGACCTGTCGAACACCGGGGACGGGTCGATGGTGCCGGCCAGCACGTCGGCCAGCAGCTCGGGCAGGTACGCCCGGGCCGGCGCGACCCCGCCGGCGACGGCCACGTTGCGGTTGAACATCTGCCCGATGTCGACGCCGGCGCTGCCGCCGTGCGGCACCCCGACGTAGCCGACCGCGCCGCCGTCGCGGGCGATCGAGATCGCGGTACGCATCGACTCCTCGGTGCCGACCGCCTCCAGCACCGCGTGCGCGCCATGGCCGCCGGTCAGCTCGCGGACCGCCTCGACCGCCTCCTCGCCGCGCTGCGCCACCACGTCGGTGGCCCCGAAGCGGCGGGCGATGTCGGTGCGGGCGGTGTGCCGGCCCAGCGCCACGATCCGCTCCGCGCCCAGCCGGCGGGCGGCCAGCACGCCGCACAACCCGACCGCGCCGTCGCCCACCACGGCCACCGTCGAGCCGGGCCGCACCCGGGCCGCCAGCGCCGCGTGGTGCCCGGTGGCCATCACGTCCGACAGCGCCAGCAGCGCGGTCAGCAGCCGGTCGTCGCCGGCGGCCTCGGCCGGCAGCCGCACCAGCGTGCCGTCGGCGTACGGCACGCGTACCGCCTCGCCCTGCCCGCCGTCGGAGCCCGGAGTGCCCCAGAAACCGCCGTTCGGGCAGGAGGTGTGCAGGCCCTCGCGGCAGAACTCGCACGTGCCGTCGGACCAGACGAACGGCGCGACCACCAGGTCACCGACGCGCACCGAGGTCACCGCGGCGCCGACCTCCCCGACCACGCCGAGGAACTCGTGCCCGATGCGCTGCCCGGGCTGACGCTGCGCCACCCCCCGGTAGGCCCACAGGTCGCTGCCGCAGATGCAGGCCAGCACCGTCCGCACCACGGCGTCGCCGGCCTCGCGGACGACGGCGTCGGGCACCTCCTCGACGCGGACGTCGTTCGGGCCGTGGATGACTGTGGCGCGCATCGGTGCTCCTGGGGTGGCGGCTGGTGGGAGGCTCGCGCGAACACTAGCCCCGCGCCGGGCCGCCGGCGCCCGACCGCCCCGCCCCGGGTGGTGCGGCTCACCCGCTCAGCGCACCACCAGGCGCTTGCTCACCGGGGCGACCCCGTCGCCCTTCACCTTGAGCGTCCAGGTGCCGGCGGCGCCAAGCGTCACCACCGTCTCGGCGGTGCCGTTCGGCTCGGCCTTCAACTCGGCCATCCGCTTGCCGTCGGGGTTGAGCACGTACAGCGTGCGGGCCCCGGCGGTCTTGTTCGTCACCTTGAGCGAGAGCTTCTCACCGGGCTCGGCGATCAACCCGTCGGCGCCGGTGAGCGTGTCACCGGTCAGCTCGACGGCGACCGCCCGGTCGTACGCGGTCTCGGCCGCGGCGCTGGCGACGTTGCCGTCGTCGGAGACGGTGATCCGGGTCCGCACCCCGTCGCCCTGCCGGCCGGGCTTGCAGGCCACCTCGTAGGAGCCGGTGGCCAGCGTGGCGCGCAGGTCGCCGGTGCGCCCCGCCGGCACGTCGGCCACCTCGGCGACGACCTTGGTGAAGCCGTCGCCCTCCCGGCCGTAGACGTAGACGCCGGTGGCCTGCTGCCCCCGGTTGGTCACCGCGAAGGTGACCGTGCCGGGGGTGAACAGCGTGGTGGTGACCTCGCAGCTGGTGTCGGTGGCGGTCACCGGAACCTGCTCGCCCTTCGGCGCGGGCTCGTCGTCACCGCAGGCGGTGAGCGCGGTGGCGGCGCAGAGGACGGTCAGGACGGCGGCGGTACGGCTTTTCATCGGGCGCTCCGGAACGGAGGTCAGCGCGCTGACCGGTACGGGGGTGGGGACTTCGCGAAGTCAGCAGAGTCTAAGCGGGCGCGGCGTCCCGGCAAGGCCCCAGGGCGGCTCGAATGTCCGGCTCCGGTGCGACGATGATGGCGGCATGCGACTGGTCTCCCTGCTCCCCTCCGCCACCGAGATCGTCTACGCCCTGGGGCTCGGCGACGACCTGGTCGGGGTGACGTTCGAGTGCGAGGTGCCGGCGGCGCACCGGGCCGGCGTGACGGTGGTGGTGGGCGGCCGGGACACCCGAGGCATGAGCCCCGGCGAGATCGACGGGTACGTGCGGGAGCGGGTCGCGGCCGGGGCCGACCTCTACACGCTGCACGCCGGCGCGCTGGCCGGGCTGGACCCGGACCTGATCCTCACCCAGGACCTGTGCCGCGTGTGCGCCCTGCCGTCGGGCCGGGTGGCCGACGCCCTGGACCACCTCGGCACCCGGGCGGAGGTGCTGTCGCTTGACCCGTACACCCTGGCCGACGTGCTGGGCACGATCCGCGCGGTGGGCGCGGCGGCCCGGGTGCCGGAGCGCGCGGAGGCGCTTGTGGACGGCCTGCGGGCCCGGCTGGCGGCGATCGGCGCGGCGGTGGCCGACCGACCGCGGCGGCGGGTGGCCGTCGTGGAGTGGGTGGACCCGCCGTTCGGCGCCGGGCACTGGATCCCGGATCTCGTGGACGTCGCCGGCGGCACGCCGGTGGCCACCCACCCCGGGGCCCGGTCCACGCCGACGACCTGGGCGGACCTGCGCGCCACCGACCCGGAGGTGGTGCTCGTCGCGCCGTGCGGCTTCCACCTGGACGGCGCCGCCGAGCAGGCGGGCACGGTGGCCGGGCACTTCCCCGGCGCCGAGGTCTGGGCGCTGGACGCGGACGCGCTCATCGTGCGCGCCGGCCCGCGCCTGGTCGACGGCGCGGAGGCGGTCGCCGCCATCCTGCACCCGGACGCGCTCCCGCCCGTCTCCCCCACCGCCGCCCGCCGCACCGCCTGACCTCGAGGTCGAGGCAGAAGCGGAACGCCGCCCTCGCGGGTGCGGGGGCGGCGTCCGGGTGGAGCGGGGGCGGCGGGTCAGGTCATGTCGTCGTAGCGGCGTTCGATCGGGGCGGGAGCGGTGATCGGGGCCGGGGCCTCGACCGGAGCGGACGCCTCGATCCGGGCGCCCGTCGGCACCGGCTCGTTCGACAGGTCCAGCGGCGACACCTCGTCGTCGGCGATGCCCGCGTAGACCTCCCGGCCCCGCCCGCGCCGCCGGTCGTTGAGGAACGCCACCCCGACCGCGCCGAAGTAGAGCGCGGAGAGGCAGATCGCCAGCGCCGTCATGCCGAACGGGTCCGGCGTCGGCGTGACCACCGCGGAGAACGCGAAGAACACGAAGATCGCCACCCGCCACCAGCTCAGCAGCCGCTTGGCGCTGGCCAGGCCGACGAAGTTGAGCATCAGCACGATCAGCGGGAACTCGAACGCCACCCCGAACAGCAGGATCAGATTCGTGATGAATCCGAAGTAGCGGGTGATGTCGAGCGTGGTGGTCACGTCGCCGCCGCCGGAGACGTCGAGCAGGAACTCCAGGCCCTTGGAGGTGACGAAGTAGGCCAGCACCGCCCCGCCGGCGAACAGCGGCGCCGCCAGGGCGGTGAAGAAGTAGGCGTAGCGCCGCTCGTGCCGGTGCAGGCCCGGCGCGATGAACGCCCAGAGCTGGTAGAGCCAGATCGGCGCGGCGATGATCAGGCCGACCCAGAGGGAGACCTTCATCTGCAACAGGAACAGGTCGGCGGGGCCGAGCTGGACGAAGTTGCAGTCGCCGTTGATCAACCGTGCCTTGGGCAGGTCGCAGTAGGGCTTCTGCAACAGGCGCATCACCGGCGCGGAGAGCCAGACGCCGAAGCCGAAGCCGACCAGGATCGCCAGCGACGCCCGGAACAGGCGGTTCCGCAGCTCGCGGATGTGCTCGATGAGCGTCATCGAGCCGTCGGACGCGCGCGCGAACGTGCTCGGCCCGCGCTTCTTCAACCCGAAGGCCACGGTGGTGGGGGCCCTTCCGGCTCAGTTCTCGCGGACGCGGTGCACCGGGTCGACCGGCGGGGCGACCGGCTGCTGCGGCTGCGGGGCGTACTGCTGCTGCTGGGGCTGCGCGAACTGCTGCTGGCCCGGCGCGTACTGCGGGTGGCCCTGGACCGGCTGCTGGGGCGGGAGCGGCTGGTAGCCGGCCTGCGCGTCGGCCTTCTCGGCCAGGTCACGGTCGTCGTCGTGCAGGCTCTTGGTCTCGGCCTTGATGATCCGCAGCGAGCGGCCCAGCGAGCGGGCCGCGTCGGGGAGCCGCTTCGCGCCGAAGAGCAGGATCAGCACGACCACGAGTACGGCGATGTGCCACGGCTTGAGGGCACCCATGGGAAGCTCCAGTCGCTCTGTGTCGGTGTGTGGTGGGTCGCCGCCCATCGTACGTGCGTCGCAGCGGCTTGCCACCCCCGCCGGGTCTGCTGGTGCCGGCCCGGTCGGTGAAGTCTCGACCAACCCGAAGTGTCCCGTCAACCACCCGTCACGCAGCATTCGGGTGGGAAACGACCCACGTCGATCACTCCCCGCGCTTGGCCTTGATCAACGTGACGCGCTGCTGCGCGACGGCCGCCCGCTCCTGCAACGTCTCGGCCCGCGCCTGCAACTCCTCGGCGGCCGCGCGCAACGACTCCGCCTCGGTCGCCCGGCGCTGCAACGCCACCGCCGACCGGCGCAGCCGGGGCAGCCGCGCCACCACCGGACGGACCGCGAGGGCCAGCACGACCAGCGCGAACAGCACGACCCCGAGCACGATCCAGATCACCACGGCGGTCAGCCTAGCCGGTGACGCCGGTCGCCGCCGGATCGGCGGTGCCGGTGGGGACCGCGTACGCGTCGAGCGCGGCGACCGCCTGGGCGCGGACCTGCTCGGCCAGCTCGGCCGGGGCCACCACCGTCGCCTCCGGGCCCAGCCCCAGCACGAACCGGCGGGCCCAGCCCAGGTCGGTGACCCGCAGCGACACCAGCCACTGCTCGCCGTCGGCCTCGACCCGCTCGCACGGATAGTATTCGGTGATCCACCGCTCGCCCCGGCCGATCCGCAGCGTGATCAGCGGCAGGTCGGCCGAGGGCCGGAACACCCCGTCGCTCAGGTCGTGCGGGCGGGCCTGCGGCGGCACCACGGCCCGCTCCGGCAGCTCGGTGACCGCGTCGATCCGGTCGGCGCGGAACAGCCGGACCGCCTCCGCCCGGCGGCACCACGCCTCCACGTACGCCCGGCCGCCCACCATCAGCATCCGCAGCGGGTCGATGGTGCGTTCGGTGGTCTCGTCCCGGGCCGGCGTGTAGTAGGTGATCCGCAGCGCCCGGCCCCGCTCGACCGCGGCGCGCAACTCCCGGACCCGGGCGGTGTCGCCCGGCAGCCGCACCTCGACCGGCGCGCCGGCCAGGTCACCGGCCGCGCTCTCGATCTTGGCGAGGGCCCGCTCCACCGCCTCCCGGTTGGCCACCCCCGGCGTCTCGGCGAGCATCCGCAACGCCACCACCAGGGCCAGCGCCTCGTCCGGGGTGAGTCGCAGCGGCCGGTCGATGCCGGCGTCGTAGGTGATGGTCACCCGGTCGCCGTCGAACGCCATGTCGATCAGGTCACCCGGGCCGTAGCCGGGCAGCCCGCACACCCAGAGCAGCTCCAGGTCCTCCCGCAACTGCCGCTCGGTCACCCCCAGGTCGTGCGCCGCCTCGGCGATCTCGATGCCCGGTCGGGCCAGCAGGTAGGGCACCAGGTTGAGCAGCCGGGCCAACCGGTCGGCCGAGGCGCGACCGCCGCGGGTCGCCGGCCGGGTCACCGGGCACCCCCGGTGACCGCCAGCTCGTCGTGCCGGGCGGCGACCTCCTTCAACCGCTGGATGACCGCCTCCCGCACCTCCGGCGGCTCCAGCACCCGCACCTCCGGGCCGTACCCGACGATCTGGCCGGCCAGGAAGTCCGCGTCGGCGTACGGCAGCACCAGCCGGTCGCCGTCCGGCCCGGCGTGGCTCTCCACCGCCCAGCGGCGCAGCCCCGCGGCGCGCCCCGGCGCCACCAGCACGCTCGCCCGACCGGTGCGCTCCACCGGCCCCGACCAGCGGGCCACGTGGCTGATCAGGTCCACCCCGGCGGGCGGCTGGTAGGCGCCCGGCTCGCCGGTCGCCCGCACCGTGCCCACCACCCGGGAGAGCCGGAAGCAGCGGGTCGCCGCCCGGTCCAGGTCGTGACCGACCACATACCACCGGCCGCGCCAGCAGACCACGCCCCACGGCTGCACCCGGCGGCGCGTCGGCGCGTCCCGGTCCGGCACCCGGTAGTCGAAGGTGACCTCCCGCCGGTCGCGCGCCGCGGCGGTCAGCGGCGCGAACGCCGGGTCGACCGTGACCATCGGCTCCAGACCCAGCGTGGCCTGCGGATCCACGTCGATGCCGGCGGCGCGCAGCTTCGCCAGCCCGGACGACGCGGCGGCGGCCAGGCCGGCGTGCTGCCACAGCCGCGCCGCGATGCCCACCGCGGCGGCCTCGTCCGGCTCCAGCGGGATGTCGGGCAGCGCGTACTCCCGGTGCGCGATCCGGTAGCCCGGCTCGGCGTCGAAGACGCTCGCCGTCCCGGTCTCCAACGGCACGCCCAGCTCCCGCAGCTCGGCCTTGTCCCGCTCGAACTTGCGCTGGAACGCCTCGTGGTCCTTGGCGTCGTCCGGATCGTGCTCGTAGCCGGGCACGGTCGCGGCGATCTGGGCCGCGGTCAGGAAACGCCGCGTGGACAGCAGGCAGATCACCAGGTTGACCAGGCGTTCGGTACGGGTCCGGGACACGTACCGAACGCTAGCAGCCCGCACGTCCGACGCGGGCACCCGCGCGGGCGCGGCGCGGCCCCGGCTCGACGCGCGGGCCCCCGGGACCGGTCATAGGGTGGGCGAATGGCGGAAGCGGAAGTCAAGACCGAGAGCGTCGGCACCGTCGTGGTGGCCGGCGCGGCGAACCTCGCCATCGCGATCGCCAAGCTGGTCGCCGGCCTGATCTCCGGCTCCGCGGCGATGCTCTCCGAGGCCGCCCACTCGGTCGCCGACACCACCACCGAGGTGCTGCTCTACCTGGCGCTGCGCCGGGGCGCGCGGCCCGCCGACACCCGCCACCCGTTCGGGTACGGCAAGGAGAGCTACGTCTGGGCGTTCCTCGCCGCGCTGTTCACGTTCGTCGCCGGTGCCGGCTTCGCCATCACCCACGGCGTCACCACCATTCTCGTGCACGAGCACACAGGCAACTACCTGACCGCGTACGTCGTGCTGGCCGTCTCGTTCGCCATCGAGTCGGTGTCGCTGGCCCGGGCCGTACGACAGGTGCGCGGCGAGTCGAAGCGCTGGCGCACCACGCCCCGCCGCTACCTGCGGATCACCGCCGACACCACGGTCAAGGCGGTCTTCCTGGAGGACAGCGCCGCGCTGATCGGCCTGCTGCTCGCCGCCGCCGGGCTCACCCTGTCGCACCTCACCGGCGACGAGGTCTACGACGGCGTCGCCTCGATCCTCATCGGCGTGCTGCTGCTGGTGGTCGCCGCCGTCCTCGCCCGCAGCAACATCTCCCTGCTGGTCGGCCGCGCCGTCTCCGAGCGGGTGCACCGCCGGATCGAGCGGGAGCTGGCGCAGCTCCCCACCGTCGACCGGATCGACACGCTGATGACCATGGTCCTCGGCCCGGACGACATCCTCGTCGCCGCCAAGGTCGACTTCCGCGACGACGCCACCGGCGCCGAGATCGAGGCCGCCGCCGACGAGGCCGAACGGCGGCTCACCGCGGAGTTCCCGGAGATCGCGTACGTCTTCCTCGACCCGACCCGCTCCCGCGGCGCCGGCCGCCGCGCCCGGACCACCCAGGACGAGCCCGGCCGGCCGGTCGACCAGGAGGCCTGACCCGGCCGGCGACCGCCGGGGCGCCGGCCGATAGCGTGCCGGCATGGTGCGATGGCGGTCCGGCACGGTCACGACGGTACGGCGACGGTGGGCCGGCGCGGTCGAACTCGACGTCGAGCTGCCCGACGGCGCCCGGATGCGGGCCCTGGCCTACCCGGCGCTCGTCGGCGACCCCGAGCCGGGCGACCGCGTCCTGCTCAACGCCGGCGCCCTGCTGATGGGCCTCGGCACCGGCGGGTACGCGCTCGTCGTCGCGCTGCCCGACCGGCTCCCCGCCGACCCGCCGCAGGCCGGCGACACCCGCGACGCCGGGCACCTGGTCAAGGCCCGCTACACCCCGCTGCAGCCGATCCTGCTCGGCGTCGACGAGGAAGCCTCCCCGCACCACGCCCGGCTCGCCGACGCCGAGACCATCGACGGGATGCCGGTGGTCACCGCCGACCTGCACTCCGCCCTGCCCGCGATCCTGGCCGGCGTGCACGCCGACGCCCCCGGCGCCCGGGTGGCCTACCTGCTCACCGACGGCGGGGCGCTGCCCGCCTGGTTCTCCCGCACCCTGGCCGGACTCGCCGGCCACCTCGCCGGCACCGTCACCGTGGGGCAGGCGTTCGGCGGTGACCTGGAGGCCACCACCCTGCACAGCGGCCTGCTCGCCGCCCGGCACGTGCTCCACGCCGACCTGGCGATCGTCGCCCAGGGGCCGGGCAACCTCGGCACCGGCACCCGCTGGGGTTTCTCCGGCGTCGCCGTCGGCGAGGCCGTCAACGCCGTCGCCACGCTCGGCGGGCGCCCGGTCGGCTCGCTACGCGTCTCCGACGCCGACCCCCGGCCCCGGCACCGCGGCGTCTCGCACCACAGCCTCACCGCGTACGGCCGGGTGGCGTTGGCCCCCGCGGAGCTGGTCGTGCCGGACGGCCTCGACCCGGAACTCGCCGCCGCCGTGGCGACGGCGCTGGCGCCCCTCGCCGACCGGCACCGGATCGTCACCGCGCCCACCGACGGCCTCGACGCGGCGCTGCGCGCCAGCCCGGTCGGACTGTCGACGATGGGCCGTGGCCTCGACGCCGACCACGCCTACTTCCTGACCGCCGCCGCCGCCGGCCGGCACGCCGCCGGCCTGCTCGGCTGAGCCGGGCGCCGGATCAGCCGAACCAGAGGATCAAGCCGATCCAGGCGACCACGATCACGACCAGCGCGACCGCCATCGCCCAGGTGGGGATCCGGTGGTCACCGCGACGGTTGCGCTCGATCTCGGCGCGGATCTTCTCCCGCCGCCTGTCGATCCAGTTGAGCTTCTCGGCGCCGCCGTCCCGCGCGCGGCCGGAGGTCTGGCCGCGCTCGCGGCCCTGCGGTTCGGAAGTGTCCATGGCGACGCCAGCGTACCGGTGCCCGGGCGGCCGGCGTCGGGCACCGGCCGCCCACCGGCCTCACATGCTCGCGATCAGCCGTTCCACCCGCTCGTCGTACGCCCGGAACGGGTCCTTGCAGAGCACCGTGCGCTGCGCCTGGTCGTTCAACTTCAGGTGCACCCAGTCGACGGTGAAGTCACGCCGCTTCTCCTGGGCGTGCCGGATGAACTCGCCCCGCAGCCGCGCCCGGGTGGTCTGCGGCGGCGTCTCCTTCGCCTCGAAGATCTCCGGGTCGTTGGCCACCCGGTCGACCTCGCCCCGACGCTCCAGCAGCCCGTAGAGGCCCCGGCCACGCCGCAGGTCGTGGTAGGCCAGATCCATCTGCGCCACCCGCGGATGCGACAACGGCAGGTCGTGCTTGCGCTGGTAGCGCTCGATCAACTTCAGCTTGCTCACCCAGTCGATCTCCCGCGCCACCGGGTCCAGGTCACCGGTCTCCACCGCGCGCAACACCCGCGCCCACAGGTCCACCACCCGCTTGGCGGTCTGGTCACCGCCCCGGCGCTCCACGAACTCCGTCGCCTTGGCCAGGTATTCCTGCTGGATCTCCAGCGCCGACACCTCCTTGCCGGAGGACAGGCGGACCTTGCGCCGGCCGGTGATGTCGTGCGACACCTCGCGGATCGCCCGGATCGGGTTCTCCAACGTGAGGTCCCGCATCACCACACCGGCCTCGATCATCCGCAGCACGATGTCGGCGGTGCCGACCTTCAGCAGCGTGGTGACCTCGTTCATGTTGGAGTCACCGACGATCACGTGCAGCCGGCGGTAGCGTTCCGCGTCCGCGTGCGGCTCGTCGCGGGTGTTGATGATCGGCCGGCTGCGGGTGGTCGCCGAGGAGACGCCCTCCCAGATGTGCTCCGCGCGCTGCGACAGGCAGTAGACCGCGCCGCGCGGCGTCTGCAACACCTTGCCCGCGCCGCAGATCAACTGTCGGGTCACCAGGAACGGGATCAGCACGTCCGCCAGGCGGCCGAACTCGCCGTGCCGGGACACCAGGTAGTTCTCGTGACAGCCGTACGAGTTGCCGGCCGAGTCGGTGTTGTTCTTGAACAGATAGATCTCGCCCGCGATGCCCTCGTCGTGCAGCCGCTTCTCCGCGTCGACGAGCAGCCCCTCCAGGATCCGCTCACCGGCCCTGTCGTGGGCCACCAGGTCGGTCACCGAGTCGCACTCCGGAGTGGCGTACTCCGGGTGCGAACCGACGTCCAGATAGAGGCGGGCGCCGTTGCGGAGGAACACGTTGCTCGACCGGCCCCACGACACCACCCGCCGGAACAGGTACCGCGCGACCTCGTCGGGGGACAGACGGCGTTGCCCGCGATAGGTGCAGGTGACGCCGTACTCGGTTTCGAGGCCGAAGATTCGCCGCTCCATGATGAGACACTAGCCGCCCGGAGCCCCCGATGGGCAGCGCGCGGCGTCACCGTCCTGCGGCGACCCAGCCCCGGACAGCATCGAACCCCGCCACCTCGCGACGTGACGGGGTCCGACGACACCGCCTCACTCGCCCGGCGTGTCCTCCGGGTTGCCCTCCAGGTCGGCGGAGCCGGCCGAGGTGGTCGGCTTCTTCGCCTCCTCGGTCGGCACGGTCGGGGTCTTCGCCCGCCCCGGCGCCGGCGCGACGTCGCCCTCCGAATTGCCGTCGAGCAGCGCGGACAGCGCCGCCCCGGTGATCCGGCGGAACGTCCGGCCCACCCGGCCCCGGTCCAGGACCGCCACCTCCAACTGGTTCGCGGCGATCGTGCGGGCCGCGCCACCTTCACCGCCGACGCTGCTCAGCGCCTTCATCGCGGCGCGCACCGCCTCGGACAGCGACATCTCCGGCCGGTGCTCGTTCTTCAGCACCCCGGCGATCGCCTCCGACTGCCCGCCCATCGCCATCCGGCCCGGCTCGTCGTTGACCGAGCCGTCGTAGGTCACCCGGTAGAGCGAGTCGTCCTCCGCCGAGGCGCCCACCTCGGCCACGCAGATCTCCACCTCGAACGGCTTCGACTGCTCGGTGAAGATGGCGCCCAGCGTCTGCGCGTACGCGTTCGCCAGGGCCAGGCCGTTGACGTCACGCCGGTCGTAGCTCAGGCCGTTCAGGTCGGCCATCCGCACGCCCGCGCGGCGCAGGTTCTCGAACTCGTTGTAGCGGCCGACGGCGGCGAAGCCGATCCGGTCGTAGATCTCGCTGACCTTGTGCAGCGTGCTGGACAGGTTCTCGGCGACGAAGAGCACGCCGCCGGCATAGCTCAGGACCACCGCGCTGCGGCCCCGGGCGATGCCCTTGCGGGCCAGCTCGGAGCGGTCGCGCATGATCTGCTCGGGCGAGGCGTAGAACTGCATGGCCACGGCGGCGGTTCTCCTTCGTGCCTGTGGTGCGGGACTGCTGACTCGGTGGGGTGGGAGCGGGGTCAGCCGCCCGGGTTCTCCATCCGGCCGGACACCACGCCCTCCGCGATCGTCGCCGTCTCGGCGTCGGTCAGCCGGTGGGTGCCGTCGGCCGTCGCGGTCATCACGACCGGGTAGATCCGCCGGGTCAGGTCGGGACCGCCGGTGGCGGTGTCGTCGTCCGCCGCGTCGTAGAGCGCCTCGACGGCCAGTCGCGTCGCGTCGTCGATCGACAGGCCGGCCCGGAAACGCTTCTTCAGCGCCGACTTGGCGAACAGCGAACCGGAGCCGATCGCGTCGTAGCCGGTCTCCTCGTAGGGACCACCGGTGACGTCGAAGCTGAAGATCCGGCCGGCCCGGGCCGGGTCGCTCGCGGCCAGGTCGAAGCCGGCGAACAGCGGCACCACCGCCAGGCCCTGCATGGCCGCGCCCAGGTTACCCCGGATCATCGACGCCAGCCGGTTGGCCTTGCCGTCGAGCGAGAGCATCGCGCCCTCGATCTTCTCGTAGTGCTCCAGCTCCACCTGGAACAGTCGCATCAGCTCGATGCCGATGCCCGCCGTGCCCGCGATGCCGACCAGCGAGTAGGCGTCGGCCGGGTGCACCTTCTCGATGTCGCGCTGGGCGATCAGGTTGCCCATGGTGGCCCGCCGGTCGCCGGCCATGACCACGCCGCCCGCGGCGGAGATGGCCACGATCGTGGTGGCGTGCGGCGCCAGGTCGGCGGCCATGCCGGGCGGCAGCGGCCGACGGCCGGGCAGCATCTCGGGGGCCGCCTTGCTCAGGAACGTGGTGAAGGAGGACGTCCCCGCGTTGGTGAACACATCTGGAAGACGCCCGGATGGATCAAAACCCGCTGCCACGTGGTTCCTCTCAGGTATGTGATCGCCCCGGCCAGGGTGTCGAGGTCGTCCTTGGACTGGCCGAGACCGCCGTTGCAGTTGAAGCAGAGTATCCCGCGCACCCATCCGGTGCGATGATCGTGGTCCAGATGTTCCGGATCGGGACGCCGACAGATCGCGCACCGACCGCCCTGCTCGGCCAGCAGCTCCTGGAACTCCTTCTCACCGACCCCGTAGCGGCGACGCAGGTGGTACTCCCGGCTGCCGCCGTAGAGACGCAGCCTCGTCTCCTTGGTTTTCTCGTTACGGCACGGCTTGCAGTACCGGCCGTAGCCTCCTCGGCCCGATCGGTTGCGCGGAAAGTCGTCCAACCTCTTCGTCTCGCCGCACGTCGGGCAACGACGGTGGCCGTCCGGGACCGTCGGAAGCTCGCGCACCTCTCGTCCGTGCTTCTCCTTCAGGCGCTTGGCATAGCTCGCCTTCGAGCGGAGGTTGAAGCACGGTTTGCAGTAGCTGCCGCGCCCATCGGGCCGTCTGCTGCTGACACAGAACTCGTCGAGCGGCTTCCACTCGTCACAGTCACGACAACGACGGCGGCCATCCCGGTCGTCGAGCTTCTTGGCCATGTCCGTTTTGCCCGGCTATGCACTATTGGCCCCCTTTCTGAACGTAGCCCCTCACAAATTCTTCCGCGTTCTCCTCCAGGACGGAGTCGATCTCGTCGAGCAGGTCGTCGACGTCCTCGGTGATCTCGGCGTGCCGCTCGGCCACCTCGGGATTGGCCTGAGCGGTGACCTCCTCGACCTCCTCGTGGGACTTGCCGGACTGGGTCTGCCCACCCTCTTGTGCCGCCATGGTGGTGCCTCCTCCACGATCGCCTGCGATCAACTTACCTCGCACGGACGACGAAAGGCCCGTCGCGCGCCGGGTTCCGGCACTCGACGGGCCTTCCGGCATCCTGGTCAGCCGCCGGTGAGCATCTCCAGCAGGTCCTTGGCGCTCTCGCACCTGTCGAAGAGCTTGCCGACGTGCACCTTGGTGCCCCGCTCGGGCTCCATCATCGGCACCCGGACCAGCGACTCGCGGCCCACGTCGAAGATGACCGAGTCCCAGCTCGCGGCGACCACCTCGGAGGCATAGCGGTCCAGGCAGCGGCCGCGGAAGTAGGCCCGGGTGTCCTCCGGCGGCTCGGTCATCGCGGCGCGGGTCTGCTCGTCGGTCAGCAGCGTCTTCATCGAGCCGCGCTGGACCAGCCGGTGGTAGAGGCCCTTCTCCGGCCGCACGTCGGAATACTGCAGGTCGACCAGTTGCAGCTTGTGCGAACCCCAGCCGAGCTTCTCCCGCTCCCGGTAGCCCTCCAGCAGCCGCAGCTTGGCCACCCAGTCCAGCTCGTCGGCGCACTCGAAGGCGTCGCGGCCGAGCCGGTCCAGCACGCTCTCCCAGCGGTCCAGCACGTCGGCGGTCTGCGCGTCCACGTCCTGGCCGTAGCGGTCGTCCACGAAGGAACGGACCCGGTCGAGGTAGGCCCACTGCACGTCTAGCGCGGTCAGACGGCGACCGTCGCGCATCCGCATGAGGTGCTTCAGCGACGGGTCGTGGCTCACCGCGCGCAGCTCGGCGACCGGGTCGGCGATGCCCAGGTCCGCGCCGAGCGCCTTCTCCTCGATCATGGCGAGGATCAGCGAGGTGGTGCCCACCTTGAGGAAGGTGGAGATTTCGGAGAGGTTGGCGTCACCGATGATGACGTGCAGCCGGCGGTACTTGTCGGCGTCCGCGTGCGGCTCGTCGCGGGTGTTGATGATGGGCCGCTTGAGCGTGGTCTCCAGCCCGACCTCGACCTCGAAGAAGTCGGCGCGCTGGGAGATCTGGAAGCCGCTCTGGCCGCCGTCCTGGCCGATGCCGACGCGGCCGGCGCCGCAGACGATCTGCCGCGTGACGAAGAACGGCGTCAGGTACGCCACGATGTCGGCGAACGGCGTCTGCCGGCGCATCAGGTAGTTCTCGTGGGAGCCGTAGCTGGCGCCCTTGTTGTCGGTGTTGTTCTTGTAGAGGTGGATGGGATGGGTGCCCGGGATGGTGGCGGCCCGGCGGGCGGCCTCGGCCATCACCCGCTCCCCCGCCTTGTCCCAGCGCACCACGTCCAGCGGCGTGGTCACCTCGGGGGTGGAGTATTCGGGGTGGGCGTGGTCGACGTAGAGCCGGGCGCCGTTGGTGAGTATCACGTTGGCGAGCCCGAGGTCCTCGTCGGCGAGCGCCTCGGCCGGGTCGTAGGCCGCCCCGGAGTAGGTGAATCCGCGGGCGTCGCGCAGCGGCGACTCCTCCTCGTAGTCCCAGCGTGCCCGCCCGCCCCGGTTGAGTTCGGGTCGTGCTCCGTAGGCGTTGACCACCTGCGACGAGGTGACCATCGGGTTGGCTCCGGCCTGGCCGGGCACGGAGATGCCGTACTCGACCTCGGTGCCCATGATCCGTCTGACGCTCATCGACCTGCCCGCTCCGCTCGCCGTCGAGTTCCCCGTCACGTCGAGCGTAGTCGGCGCGTGGACGGTAGGTGGTGTGCCGGGCCCGGGGCGGCCCGGCCGGAGCGGGGTTCCGCCCCGGCCGGCCGGGTGTCGCGGGTCAGAAGAAGCGGTACATCTCGGCCGCCGCCGGCTCGGTCTCCGACGCCTTCGGGGCGGTGATGGTGACCGGCTCGCCGAAGCTGTGCATCTTCATCTCGTTGTCGACCTTCCCGGCGGCCGTGTCGAACGTGTACGTGAGCAGGGTGAGCCGGCCCGCGTCGTCGAGCGTGGCCTCGAACGGCACCGACTTGGTCCTGAGCACCTTGAACGCGTTCCGCAGCGTCCCCCGCTCGCTCTCGCTGGAGGCGGCCGCGACGGCCTTGTCGGGGTCGGCGACACCGGTGTAGCGGCCGTCGCCGGCCGGCTCGGCGGAGACCACCCCGCCGAGGATGCCGGCCTGCGCCCGGATGTCGAGGCCCTGGGCGAGCTGGCCGTCGGGGCGCAGCCGCTTGCGGTCTAGCTTGAGCCAGCGCTTGCTCTCGGACTTGTCCTGCTGGACGTAAACGGCGTCGGCGGTGACGACCATGCTGACCGGCTCGGGGGTGGCCATGTCCAGCGTCATGCCGCCGGTGGCGGGGTCGAGCGCGGAGCGCATGGTGATGGTCTGGTTGCCCGCCTTGATGGTGACGTCCATCTTGACGGACTTCTCCAGGCTGCGCTGGAAGCCCTGCCGGATCGCGGCGGGCGCCTCGGCGGCGGTGGGCGTGGAGGCGGACGCCGAGGCCGACGGCGGGGCGGCCGGGTCGGATGCGGGGTCGGTGGAGGTGCCGCAGGCGGCGAGCAGGACCGTCAGAGACACGGCCAGGGCCGGGACAAGTGATCTACGCACGGGTGCAGACCCTAGCGGGCGGGGTCGGTCCGCGTCGCCCCGGAAACGACCGACCGGGACGGCGCCTGCGTGGCGCCGCCCCGGTGGGGTCGGTCTCAGAGGTACTGGCCGGTGTTGCTGGCGGTCTCGATGGACCGGCCGGCCTCGGTGCCCTTGCCGCCGGAGACGAGCGTGCGGATGTAGACGATCCGTTCGCCCTTCTTGCCGGAGATGCGCGCCCAGTCGTCGGGGTTGGTGGTGTTGGGCAGGTCCTCGTTCTCGCGGAACTCGTCGACGCACGCGTCGAGCAGGTGCTGCAGGCGTAGCCCCTTGCGCCCGGAGGTGAGGAACTCCTTGATGGCCATCTTCTTGCCCCGGTCGACGATGTTCTGGATCATCGCGCCGGAGTTGAAGTCCTTGAAGTAGAGGACTTCCTTGTCGCCGTTGGCGTAGGTGACCTCGAGGAAGCGGTTCTCCTCGGTCTCCGAGTACATCCGGAGGACCACGGCGTCGATCATGGCGGCCACGGTGGCCCGCGTGTCGCTGCCGTGTTCGGCCAGGTCGTCGGCGTGCAGCGGCAGGTCGGCGAGGACGTACTTGGAGAAGATGTCCTTGGCCGCCTCGGCGTCCGGCCGCTCGATCTTGATCTTCACGTCGAGCCGGCCCGGGCGCAGGATCGCCGGGTCGATCATGTCTTCCCGGTTGGAGGCGCCGATGACGATGACGTTCTCCAGGCCCTCCACGCCGTCGATCTCGCTGAGCAACTGCGGGACGATGGTGTTCTCCACGTCGGAGGAGACGCCGGAGCCACGGGTACGGAAGATCGAGTCCATCTCGTCGAAGAACACGATCACCGGGGTGCCCTCGCCGGCCTTCTCCCGGGCTCGCTGGAAGATCAGCCGGATGTGCCGCTCGGTCTCGCCGACGTACTTGTTGAGCAGCTCGGGGCCCTTGATGTTGAGGAAGAAGCTGGTGTGCTTCTCCTCACCGCGACGCTCGGCGATCTTCTTGGCCAGGGAGTTGGCCACCGCCTTGGCGATGAGCGTCTTGCCGCAGCCGGGCGGACCGTAGAGCAGGATGCCCTTCGGCGGCCGGAGCTGGTGCTCGCGGAACAGGTCGGCGTGCAGGAACGGCAGTTCCACCGCGTCGCGGATCTGCTCGATCTGCGACTGGAGGCCACCGATGTCCTCGTAGTCGACGTCGGGCACCTCCTCCAGGACCAGTTCCTCGACCTCGCTCTTCGGGATCCGCTCGTACGCGTACGCCGAGCGGGGCTCGATCATGAGCGAGTCGCCGGCCCGGATCGTGCTGCCGATCAGGGTCTCGGCGAGGTGCACGATCCGCTCCTCGTCCGAGTGAGACACCACGAGCGCCCGGTCACCCGGAGCGCCGTCGGGACCCACCAGGATCTCCTTGAGCATCACCACCTCGCCGACCCGCTCGTAGCCGAACGCGTCGACGATGTTGAGCGCGTCGTTGAGCAGGACCTCCTGGCCCCGACGCAGCTCGTCGACCTCCAGCGAGGGCGAGACGGCGACCCGGAGCTTGCGCCCGCCGGTGAACACGTCCACCGTGCCGTCGTCGTGCCTCGCCAGGAAGACGCCGTAGCCGCTCGGCGGCTGCGCGAGTCGGTCGATCTCCTCCTTGAGCGTCACGATCTGCGCGCGAGCCTCCTTGAGGGTGCTCACGAGCCGCTCGTTGTTCTCGTTCAGCCGGGCCAACTGCGCCTGGGTGGCGGCCAGCCGCTCTTCGAGCTGCCGGACGTGTCGGGGGCTTTCGGTCAACTTGCGTCGCACCAGAGCGAGTTCCTCTTGCAGGAACGCGACCTGCGTGGAGAGATCGTGGGCTTCCTTCTCCCACCGTGCGGCGCGCGAGTCCGCGTCGTCGCTGCGTGCCACGTCCCACCTCCCCGGGGGGCTTGAACGTTCTGAGCTAACACTAGCCGCTATGAGCCCGATTCGGTCCTCCGCAACGCGCTCGTCACCGAAGCTTGATCGCCAAGGGCTGGTCGACGGGTGGGTACGGGCGTTCGGGTACCGTCGGAGTCCGGGACGGGAGAACATGGGGGGTGCTTCGTGACCGACGTCGCGACCGACCAGTTGCAGGTCTGGGTGGACCAGGATCTCTGCACGGGTGACGGGCTCTGCGTGCAGTACGCGCCGGAGGTCTTCGAGTTCGACGTCGACGGCCTGGCGTACGTCAAGGGCGCCGACGGTGAGCTGCGGCTGGCCCCGGGCGCCCGGGTGGACGTGCCGGAGCACCTGCGCCTCGAGGTGATCGACTCGGCGAAGGAGTGCCCGGGCGAGTGCATCCACGTGGTGCGGGGCCGCGACGGCGTCGAGGTGGCCGGCCCGGAGGCCGACGACTGAGAGCGGCGCGGCGGGCCGGGGCGCATCCCCGGCCCGCCCTCGTCTCAGAGCATGGGACGGCCGACGACCGAGGCGACCAGCCGGGCGAACTCCTCCAGCCGGGTGATCTGCCCGGCGCCGCCGTCGTCGAGCGTCTTGCCGAAGCGCAGCGCGTCGTGCCGGGGCGTGCCCACCGCCTCGTCGCTCGGCGGTGCCTCGTCCAGCGAGCTGAGCAGCAGGTAGACGTCGATGCTGTCGACCCGGACCGTGCCGTCGTCGGCGCGGGTGAGCCGGCGCCGGCAGCCGACCTCGGTGACCGTGGAGACCGGCACCACGCGCAGCGACGAGGTCATCGCGCCCGGTGGCCCCTCCCCCGGCGGGACGTCCTCGCCGTGCCAGAGCACCAGCCGGCTGCCGTCGCAGACGACGACCTCCTGCCACACCCCGTTGACCTCGTTGACGAAGCGTTCCAGAGTGAAGCCGAGCACCGAGGCGCCCCGCAGCACCCCACCGAGCGCCTCCAGGGCGATGTCCGGGTCACGCAGGTAGGCCCGGGCGGCCGACTCCAGGTCGGCGTAGGGCGACCAGTCGGGGAAGACGGCGGGCATCTCGCCGTTGCCGTAGCCGGGACTGCTCACGCCACCTCCCGTCGGCCCGCGCCGCCGTCGCCGGGGCGGACGCCCCGACCGCCCCGCGCCCCGATCCGCTCCCTCATGCTTACCGTCTCCGGTGTCGTCGTCCCCACGGGCACACATGATTCCCCCGCCCGCGGTGGTTCGCGCGCCGGGGGTCAGGACTCCTCGGGTTCCTCCGCCGACCGGGCCGCCGCGGCGGCGCGCAGGGCGTCCCGGCGCTGCGCGTACGCCTCGGCGCCCTTGCTGGGCTTGCGGCGGCGCGGCGGCGCGGTGACCCCGGGGGCGAGCTTGCGCGCGGAGACCAGGAACGCGGTGTGCGCGATCATGCGGTGGTCGGGCCGGACCGCCAGCCCCTCGGCGTGCCAGTCGCGGACCATCGACTCCCAGGCGCGCGGCTCGGTCCAGCCGCCGCGCTCGCGCAGCGCCTCGACCAGCTCGGAGAGCTGCGGGGTGGTGGCCACGTAGCCGATCAGCACGCCGCCGGGGACCAGGGCCCGCTCGACCATGTCGAGCATCTCCCACGGGGTGAGCATGTCCAGGATGATCCGGTCGAAGCCGGTCTCGGCGCAGGTGGCGACGTCGCCGACGTGCAGCCGCCACGCCGGGTGCGGGCCGTTGAAGAACGCCTCGACGTTGCGCCGGGCGATCTGGGCGAAGTCGTCGCGCAGCTCGAAGGAGTGCAGCTCACCCTCGGTGCCGACGGCGCGCAGCAGCGAGCAGGACAGCGCGCCCGAGCCGGCGCCGGCCTCCAGCACCTTGGCGCCCGGGAAGATGTCGCCCATGGCGACGATCTGCGCGGAGTCCTTCGGGTAGATCACCTGGGCGCCGCGTGGCATGGAGAGCACGTAGTCCGACAGCAGCGGCCGCAGCGCGAGGAAGGCGGTGCCGCCGCCGGCGGTGGTGACCACGCTGCCGTCGGGCAGGCCGATCAGCGTGTCGTGCTTGAGGATGCCCCGGTGGGTGTGGAACTCCTTGCCGGGCTCCAGCGTCACGGTGTGCATCCGGCCCTTCGGGTCGGTCAGCTGGACCCGGTCGCCGGGCCGGAACGGCCCGCGGTGCACCGGAGGCAGCGCCGGGACGGTGGAGAGCTCTGCGGTCACGTGTTCGTCTTCCGTTTCGGTTCGAGGAGCTGGGCGAGATCCGCGATGTGCAGCACGCCGACCACATCTTCGCCTGCCGTCACCGGGTACTGCGCGCCCGGGTGGGTGCGGACGGTCTCCAGGACCCGTTCGCCGTCCGCCGCGACCGGCAGGGTGGGCAGGTCGGCGAGGCCGCGGGCCACCTCGTCCACCGCGAGCCACGGCCGCCGGTCCGGGGGTACGGCGGCGGCGCGGGCCGGGTCGACGAGTGCCAGCGTACGGCCGGTGGAGTCGACGACGGCGAGCGCCGCGTCGGGTGTGCCGGCCTCGTCGCGGCGGCGTTGCGCCTCGGCCAGCGGGGTGCCGGTGGGCACCGGCAGCAGCGGGCGGGCCAGCCGGGACAGGTCGACCAGGTGCAGCCGGCGGCCGATGCGGGCCAGCCGGATGGACTGCCCGGCGCCGCGCCACAGCGTCAACGCGACAAGCAGGAGCAGCGGCAGGGCCAGCGGGGCGAGCGCCCGCCGCAGGGTGAGCACCACCACCAGGGCGAGCGTGCCGAGGGCGACCGCCCGGCCGACCCAGCCGGCCACCTCGGTGCCCCGGTGCCGGTCGCGGGTGAGCGCCCAGACCGCCGCGCGCAGCGCGCGCCCGCCGTCCAGCGGCAGGCCGGGCAGGCTGTTGAAGATCGCCACCACCACGTTGCTGACCGCGAGCTGGAAGGCGAGCTGGTGGCCGAGCGTGCCGGCGGGCAGGGTGAGCGTGGCGGCGACCGCGCCGGCGCCGAGCACCGCGGACACGGCCGGCCCGGCCAGGGAGATCAGCAGCTCGATCCGGGGGGTCGGGGCGTCGCGGTCCATCTCGGTGTAGCCGCCGAGCAGCTCCAGCGTGATCCCCCGCACACCGATGCCGTAGCGGCGGGCGGTGAGCGCGTGGCCCAGCTCGTGCAGCAGCACGGAGCCGAGCAGCGAGACCACGAAGCCGAGGCCGACCAGGTAGCCGCCGAGCTGCCCGAGGTCGAGCTGGCGGCGGGCCAGGGCCGCGTAGAGCACGGTGACCACGACCGTGAGCAGCAGCATCGAGGCGTCGGCGCGCAGCGGCACGCCGAAGACCCGGCCGAGGCTGAGCCCGCGCCGGCGCGGTCGTCGGGTCCGCCGCTGCACTCCGGCGATGCTACGCGGGACGGATCATGACCCGGTGCGGCGACCGCGGCGGTGTCACACCGGTGGCCTAACCTTCCGGACATGACGGCGGAATCGGTGATCGACGCGCAGGGCGAGCAGACGGTGGCGCGGGCGCCGGGCACGGTGCGGGCGTCGCTGTCGCCGTCGCGCGCGGCCGACTTCAAGACCTGCCCGCTGCTCTACCGCTTCCGCAGCATCGACCGGCTGCCCGAGCGCCCCACCGTCGAGCAGGCCCGGGGCACGCTGGTGCACGCGGTGCTGGAGCGGCTGTTCGACCTGCCGGCCCCGGCGCGCACCCCGGAGTCGGCCGGCGACCTGGTCTCCCCGCAGTGGGATCGGCTGGTCACCGAGGAGCCGGAGCTGGCGACGTTGTTCGCCGACGGCGACGCGGTCGGCCTGGACGGTTTCCTCCGCTCGGCGGCCGGGCTGTTGGAGGGCTACTTCGCGGTGGAGGACCCGCGCCGGCTGGAGCCGGCCGAGCGCGAGGCGCTGATCTCCGCGGTGGTCGACGACGAGCTGCTCATCCGGGGCTATCTCGACCGCCTCGACGTGGCGCCGGACGGCGCGCTGCGGGTGGTCGACTACAAGACCGGCGGCGCGCCGCGCGAGGCGTTCGAGGCGCGGGCGCTGTTCCAGCTCAAGTTCTACGCGCTGGTGCTGTGGCGCACCCGGGGCGTGGTGCCGCGGGTGCTGCGCCTGCTCTACCTCAAGGACGCCGAGGTCTGCGACTACGCCCCCGACGCCGAGGAGCTGGTCCGCTTCGAGCGCACGGTGGTGGCGTTGTGGCGGGCGATCGAGCAGGCCACCGCCCGGCAGGATTTCCGGCCCCGGCCGAGCCGGCTCTGCGACTGGTGCAGCCACCAGTCGCGGTGCCCGAGCTTCGGCGGCACCCCGCCGCCGTTCCCGGTGGCCGCCGCGCCCGACCCGCTCGTCGACGCCCGCTCCCGGCCGGCCACCCCGGGGGCCGACGAGTGAGGCTCCTCCTCGGGGAGGAGACGGGGTTCGGCTGCGGCGACGACGAGGCGGGCGGCGCGGCGGCCTAGCGTCGCAGGCATGACCGACCGGTTACCGGCCCGGCGGATGCGGGACACGCTGCTCACCGCCGCGCTGGCCTACGCGCTGGGCCGCGCGACGCAGGCCCGACGGGCCGCCCGGGCGCGCTCGCGGGCCGGCGCCGGGGCGGGGGTGCTCGCCGAGGAGCGGCGTCGGATCGCCGGGGAGCTGCACGACCTGGTGGCCCACCAGGTCGCCGCGATGGAGGTGCTGGCCGCCGGCGCGCGCCGGGCGCTGCGCCGCGATCCCGGTGCGGCGGACGGGGCGCTGGCCGCGGTCGAGGACACCGGCCGGGCGGCCCTGCGCGAGCTGCACCGCCTGCTGCGCGTGCTGCGCGCCGACGCCGGTCCGGCGGCCGACCTGGCGCCGCAGCCCGGCCTGGCCGGCATCGCCACGCTGGTCGGCGCGGCCCGCGACGCCGGGCTGCCGGTCACGGTGCGCACTCGTGGCGCGCTCGGGCCGGTGCCGGACGGGGTGGCGCTGGCCGCGTACCGGGTGGTGCAGGAGGCGCTGCGCAACGTGCTGCGGCACGCCGGCCCGGCCACCGCGCTGGTCCGGCTCGCCGCCGGCGAGGGCTCGCTGACGGTGGAGGTGACCGACACCGGGCGCGGCCCGGGACCGACCGACCGGATCGGGCACGGCCTGGTCGGTATGCGGGAGCGGGTGGCCCTCTACGGTGGGATCCTGCGGACCGGCCCGACGCCGGGCGGCGGTTTCCGGGTGTACGCCCGGATCCCGCTGGACCCGGCCGGCCCGGTCCCGGCCCGACCGCCCGGCCCGACGAGGGGACACCCATGACCGACGCCGCCGCGACCCGACCGGTGCGGGTGCTGCTCGCCGACGACCAGCCACTGCTGCGGACCGGGTTCCGGATGGTGCTCGGCGTCGAGGACGACCTGGACATCGTGGGTGAGGCCGGCGACGGCGCGGAGGCGGTGGAGCTGTCCCGGCGGCTGCTGCCGGACGTGGTGCTGATGGACATCCGGATGCCACGGATGGACGGGGTGGCCGCGACCCGGGCGATCGTGGACGCCCGGCTGCCGGTGCGGGTGCTGGTGCTGACCACGTTCGAGCTGGACGAGTACGTGGTCGGGGCGTTGCGCGCCGGGGCGAGCGGGTTCCTGGCCAAGGACGTGCCGGCGGAGGACCTGGTCACCGCGATCCGGACGGTGGCGGCCGGGGAGGCGGTGGTGGCGCCGCGGATCCTGCGCCGGCTGCTGGACCGCTTCGCCGACGTGCTGCCCGACCCGGCGACCGCCGCGCCGCCGGTGCTGGACGCGCTGACCGACCGGGAGCGGGAGGTGCTGGTGCAGGTGGCGCGCGGGCTGTCCAACGCGGAGATCGCCCGCGAGCTGTCGGTCAGCGAGACCACGGTCAAGACCCACGTCGGGCACATGTTGACCAAGCTGCGGCTGCGCGACCGGGTGCAGGCCGTGGTGCTGGCGTACGAGACGGGGCTGGTCCGGCCCGGCAAATAGGTGGCGGCGCTCACGTACCGTGACCAACGGCGGCGGTACGGGGTTGACCATGACGCGACGTGAGGTCCTACCGTCGGCGCCGCCGGCCGGTCAGGGATCACCCTGACCCGTTCTGGGGGGCGACCCCCACCAGAAGTTCGGCACGGATTCCGCCCGGGGTCGGACGGATTCCCGACCGGCGGCACCGAGGATGGAACCGCCGCACCGACCAGCGGGGGCGGTGCGGATCTCGAAGGCAGACGGAAGAGGTAGATGACGTGACCGCGACGGTAGGCCGGCAGGCGCAGGCCGCGGCCCGGGCGAACGACGTGTGGAAGGTGTACGGCAGCGGCGAGGCGCAGGTCATCGCGCTGCGGGGGGTGAGCGCCGAGTTCGAACGCGGCCGGTTCACCGCGATCATGGGGCCGTCCGGCTCGGGCAAGTCGACGCTGATGCACTGCCTCGCCGGCCTGGACTCGGTGACCCGGGGCACCGTGATGATCGGCGAGACGACGGTGACCGGGCTGAACGACTCCGGCCTGACGAAGCTGCGCCGCGACAAGGTGGGCTTCATCTTCCAGCAGTTCAACCTGCTGCCCACGCTCACCGCGCAGGAGAACATCCTGCTGCCGCTCTCCATCGCCGGGCGCAAGCCGGACCCGGCCTGGTACGACACGGTGATCGACACGGTCGGGCTGCGGGACCGGCTCGGGCACCGCCCGGCCCAGCTCTCCGGCGGCCAGCAGCAGCGGGTGGCGTGCGCGCGGGCGCTCGTCGCCCGACCCGAGGTGATCTTCGCGGACGAGCCGACCGGCAACCTGGACTCCCGGTCCGGCGCCGAGGTGCTCGCCTTCCTGCGCGACTCGGTGCGCGAGCACGGCCAGACCATCGTCATGGTCACCCACGACCCGACCGCCGCCGCGTACGCCGACCGGGTGGTCTTCCTCGCCGACGGGCAGATCGTCTCGGAGCTGGTCGAGCCGACCGCCGAGACGGTGCTGGACACCATGAAGAAGCTGGACGCCCCGGTCGAGGTGGGCAACTGATGTTGCGGGCAACGCTGAAGAGCCTGCTGGCGCGCAAGCTGCGCCTGCTCCTGTCCGGCCTGGCGGTGGTGCTCGGCGTCATGTTCGTCTCCGGCGCGTTCGTGCTCACCGACACGCTCGGGCGCTCCTTCGACGCGGTCTTCGCCGACGCCTACGCCGACATCGACGTGAACGTGGCGGCGAAGCCGAAGGTCGAGGTCTCCGAGGCCGAGGGCGAGCAGGTGGCCGCCCCGGTGCCGGCGTCGCTCGTGGACCGGGTGAAGGCGGTGCCCGGCGCGGCGGACGTGCGCGGCGTGGTCGCCACCGACGGCGCCCGGCTGATCGGCAGCAACGGCAAGGTGGTCACCTCGTTCGGGCCGCCGCAGCTCGGCGAGAACTGGCTCGGCGAGGGTGACCTGGTGAAGCTGCGCGAGGGGCGCGGCCCGCAGGCCGACGACGAGATCGTGGTCAACGCCGCGCTGGCGAAGGCGGCGAACGTGAAGGTCGGCGACCGGGTCGGCGTGCTGACGCTGGCGCCGAAGAAGGAGTTCACGCTGGTCGGCGTGTTCGGCTACAGCGGCGGCCGGGACTCCGTCGGCGGCGCGAACGAGGTCGCCTTCACCACCCCTGTGGCGCAGCGGCTGATGCTCGGCAAGCCGGACGTGTTCTCCAACATCAGCGCGCGGGCCGCCGACGGCACCACGCCGGAGGCGCTGCGCGACGAGGTGTCCCGCGCGCTCGGCGGCGCCTACGACGTGAAGACCGGCAAGCAGCTCGCCGACAGCGCCTCGGCCGGGTTGAAGGAGGGGCTGTCCTTCTTCAACAAGATCCTGCTCGGGTTCGCCGCGGTGGCGCTGCTGGTGGGCACGTTCCTGATCCTCAACACGTTCTCCATCATCGTGGCCCAGCGCACCCGCGAGCTGGCCCTGATGCGGGCCATCGGCGCGAGCGGCCGGCAGGTCATCGGCTCGGTGGTGCTGGAGGCGGTGGCGGTCGGCCTGATCGCCTCGGTGCTCGGGCTGGCCGCCGGCATCGGGGTGGGCGCGCTGCTGGCGTACCTGTTCGGGAAGCTGGCCGGCGGTCTGAGCCTGGCCGGGCTCGGCGTGCCGGCGGCGGCGGTGATCGGCGCGTTCGGCGTCGGTCTGGTCATCACGGTGGTCGCGGCGCTGTTGCCGGCGCTGCGGGCCGCGCGCATCCCGCCGATCGCGGCGATGCAGGACGTGGCGACGCCGGACCGGCCGCTGACCAAGGTGACGATCGGCGGCGCGGTGGTCACCGGCATCGGCGCGGTGCTGCTCTTCCTCGGCCTCAGCGGCAACGCCGGCGGCAACACCCTCGCGACGATCCTCGGCGGCGTGCTGTTCGCGTTCATCGGGGTGGCGCTGCTGACGCCGGTGATCAGCCGGCCGGTGGTGTCGCTGCTCGGCACGATCTTCTCCTGGTCGGTGCCGGGGAAACTGGGCCGGCTCAACTCGGGCCGCAACCCGCGCCGCACCGCGATCACCGCCGCCGCGCTGATGGTCGGCATCGCGCTGGTGACAGGCGTGACGGTGATCCTGGACTCGGCGAAGGGCAGCATCAGCGCGCTCGCCGAGGACACCATCAAGGCCGAGCTGGTGATCTCCGGCGCCTCGTCCGGGCCGCGCCCGGCGAGCTTCGACGCGGCGGTGCTGGAGAAGACCGCGGCGATCCCCGGGGTGCGGCTGGTCGACGGCGAGTACGGCGACATGGCCACCGTCGGCGGCGAGCGCACCTGGGTGGCGGCGTCCAGCAACGTGGCCGCGCTGGAGCAGATCTTCGGGGCGAAGGCCACCTCCGGTGACATCGGCCGACTGGCCCCGGACCAGATGCTGCTCAGCTCGGACACCGCGAAGGCGCGCAAGCTGACCGTCGGGTCGTCCGTGCCGGTGCAACTGTCGCGCGGCGACACCCGCACCTACACGGTCAGCGGCATCTACGAGAGTTCCCAGCTCACCAACCCGGTGGTGCTGCCACCGCAGGCGACCGCCGACTTCGCCATCCCGCAGCCCATCCAGGGCTTCGTGCAGCTCGACCCGGGCACCTCGGTCGGCGCGGTGCAGCCGCAGGTCGAGCGGTTGCTGGCGGACAGCCCCGAGGTGTCGGTGGCGGACCGGGCGGCGTTCATCAAGCAGCAGACCAGCCAGCTCGACACCCCGCTGCGGATGATCCAGATCCTGTTGGCGCTGGCCATCGTGATCGCGGTGCTGGGCATCATCAACACGCTCGCGCTGTCGGTGCTGGAGCGGACCCGCGAGCTGGGTCTGCTGCGGGCGATCGGCCTGCGCCGGGCGCAGACGATGCGGATGATCACCGTCGAGGCGGTGGTGATCTCGATCTTCGGCGCGCTGCTCGGCGTCGTGGTCGGCACCGGCCTCGGCGCTGCGGTGGTCCGGGCGCTCAAGGACGAGGGGATCACCGACCTGGTCCTGCCCTGGGGCCAGATGGTGACGTTCCTGGTACTGGCGGCGATCATCGGCGTGGTGGCGGCGGTGCTGCCGGCGATCCGCGCCGCCCGGATCAACGTGCTCGGCGCGATCGCCCACGACTGAGGTGCAAGGAAGGGCCCCTTCTTAACGCCTGGCGTTGAGAAGGGGCCCTTCCTTACCGGTCGAGCAGGGCGGCGAGCAGCTCCAGGTCCGCCGCGGTGAGGCTCTCCAGTTGGTGCACGCCGTCGGTCGGCGGCAGCGGCACCTCGGCCGGTACGGCCAGCACCGCCGCGCCGGCGGCCAGCGCGCTCGCCACCCCGGTCGGCGAGTCCTCGATCGCCACGCACCGCTCGACCGGCACGCCGAGCAGCTTCGCGGCGGTCAGGTAGGGCTCCGGGTGCGGCTTGGCCTCGCCCACCTCGTCGCCGCAGACCACCGCGTCGAAGCTGTCCCGCCCCAGCGTGTCCAGGGCGACCTCGACAAGCGGCCGGCCGCTGGAGGTGACCAGGGCGGTGGGGATGCCGGCGGCCCGCACCGCGCGCAGCAACGCCAACGCGCCGGGGCGCCACCGCAGGCCGGTGCGGAACAGGTCCAGGATCCGGGCGCTGATCCAGTCGGCGCTGGCCTGCGGGTCCCGCTCCGGCTGCCCCAGGTCGTCGTGCACGATCCGCATGGCGTCGGCCATCGAGGTGCCGATGATCGCCTGCCGGGCCGCCTCGGACAGGGTGCCGCCGTACACGGCGGCCAGCTCCTGCAACGCGACGTCCCACAGCTTCTCGCTGTCGACCAGGGTGCCGTCCATGTCGAAGAGCACGGCGGCGGGGTGTGGGCTGCTCAGCGGGGGCCTCCTTCGATGGGCGTACCCCGCCGATCCTGCCAGCCGGCCCCGACCCGGCCGGCGCCGTACCCGATCGGGGTGACCTGCGGCATCACCGGAGGCCGCAGGCGTCCAGCGAGTTCTCGTAGCCGGCGAAGAACTTCTCCGAGCGCTGTTCGGCGGTGCCGTGCGCGCCCTCGGCGAACCAGGGCTGATCCGGGTCGTCACCGACCGCCAGCAACCCTTCCCGGAACTCGTCCAGGTCGCCGTCCTCCAGCTTCAGCGTCCCGGCGCGCACGCTGTCGCCGAGGTACGCCCCGGCCATGCAGTCGGCCTGCAGTTCCTGCTGAATGGTGAAGTTGTAGCGGATGCCGAGGCGGGTCTGCACGCCGTGGGCGTACTCGTGGCCCAGCAGGTAGAACAGGAACGCGTCGCCGATCTGCCGGAACGCCGACACCGACCAGTTGACGTCGTAGGCGATGAAGTCGCCGGCGGAGCAGTAGACCGCGTTGTTGCGCGGCAGGCCCTGCCCGCCGCAGGACACCTCGCCGGCCCGGGTGTAGGCCACCACCCGGCGGATCGGCCGGAACTGTTCGCCGGAGGCGCGGAACTGCGCGGTCCAGTACTGCTCGGCGCCGGCGACCGCGTCGGAGAAGTCCTGCTTGAACTCGGCGACGCTGGTGGTCCCGTCCGCCCGGGTGGTCTCCGCGCCCGGTGACGCCGGTCGCCCGCTCTGCCGCGGCGCCGGCTGCTGCGGCTCACCCTGGTCGAGCCCGCCGCCCATGCACCCGGCCGCCACCACCGCGGCCACCAGCAGCCCGGCGAGCGGCCCGAGCCGCCGTCGTCCCGCGCTGTCCCCCACGACCACCTCCGGTTGTCCGAGCCCGTGTCCCGCCGCAGTACCCCGGTTGCCACCCGCTCTCACGCATCGGCGGGGGCGATCGTTCATCAGGTGTCCACGGCGGTGAACAGCAGCAGCGCCCGACCGGGGTCGAGGAACACCTCGGTGGTCCCCGCGTCGTGGTCGGCGCTGCGCTCCCAACGCACGCCGTCCGGCACGTACCCGGCAAGCGCCGGCCAGACCGCGGGCGCCGCGCCGGTCACCGGCGCCCAGGTGTACGCGGCGGCCAGCGCCCGCGCGTCGGCCGGCGCGAGCCGCACCACGCCCTGGTAGCGCCGGTCGGTCGGGCCGGGGGCGCGGGAGCAGGCGAAGCTCGGGTAGTCGACCTGCCAGTGGATCTCGGGGTAGGCCCCGATCCCCGGCACGTCCTGCTCGGTCCACCGCCGGTCGGTGCGGACCTCGGCCTCCTCGGCGGCGACCCGCGCCGCGCAGGCGGTGTCCTCGCCGTCTCCGGCGCGCAGCAGCCAGAGCACGCCGCCACACGCGGCGAGCAGGGCGACGGCGAGGCCGGCGGCGAGCACGAGGAACCAGGATCGACGGGTCACGGCGGCAGGGTAACCGCCGCCGGCCACCCTGGACCCGCCCCGGTACAGTCCCCGCCGTGAATCCTGACGTGAGCCTCGCCAGCGTCGTCTACTGGCGACGCAGCCTGTGGAACGGCACACGCTGCGTACCGGTGCTGATGACCCTGGACCAGGGCTGGCTGCGGGCGCGCGACCGTGCGGGCGCCGAGGTGTTCGCCGTGCCCGCCGGTCAGGTGCAGGGCCGGTTGAGCCGGCTGGGCACGCTGCTGCTGACCGTGGCCGGCCGGCGGTACGCGATAGTCGGGCGCGGTTCCGACGTCTCGCCGTCGCCCAGCGCCGACCAGCGGCGCGCGCGCGACGAGTTCTGGGCCCACCGGCCGGAGCCGGGCGGCGACGGGCCGGGCTTCCTCGACGCGGTGTTCAACGGGGCCGCCTCGTTCCACACCCGGTCCTGGCGGGACGCGCTGGCCCGGGCGGGCGCGGCGGTGCGCTGACCCGGGCGCTCCGCCCGGGTCAGTCCAGTCCGCGCATGATGTGCGGCTCGCCGTCGTCGTCGCCGAAGCAGCGGTGCAGCACCTGGGCGCGGGCCCACAGGTCCAGGCTGCTCGGTGGGCCGATCTGCGCCGGCCGGGGCGGCCCGGTCAGCGCGTGCGCCTGCTCCGGCGGCACCTTCGTCGTCACCTGGTCGGCCATTTCCGCCCCTCTCGTCGCACCCATGCTCGCCCGGCGGCGTCTCGGCCGCGTCAACCGGACGGCGCGGACGGGGACGCGGCGCTCGGCGGGCCGGCGTCGGCCGTACTCCGGTGACGGTAGCCCGCCGCACCGGCCGGCACACCCCTTATTCCCCACGCCGTCGCAGGTAGTGGGGGTGATGGCCGGTGAATGTTCACGGAAACCGGACTGGACCTTCACTTCCATGTCTGTCTATATGGAGGGACTGGAGCGTCAATCCCGTCCGGATGGAGTCCCATGTCCCGCACCCTGCGCGCCACGGCCACCAGCCTCGCCGCGATCACGGCCGCCACCCTCGGCCTCGCCCAACCCGCCCCCGCCGCCGGCTACTCCGCCCCGCTCACCACCGCGGTCGCCGGCCTGCCGGTCGCCACCGAGGTGCGCACCGGCTACAGCCGGGACCTCTTCCCGCACTGGATCGACGCGGACGGCGACGGCTGCAACACCCGCAACGAGGTGCTCTACGCCGAGGCCACCACGAAGCCCACGATCAGCGGCACCTGCACGCTCTCCGGCGGCCGCTGGTACTCCTACTACGACAACGCCACCTGGACCGCCACCGGCGACCTGGACATCGACCACATGGTCCCGCTCGCCGAGGCGTGGGACTCCGGCGCACGGAACTGGTCCACCAGCCGCCGCCAGGCGTACGCGAACGACCTGGGCGACGCGCGCGCCCTGGCCGCGGTGACCGACAACGTCAACCAGTCCAAGGGCGACCAGGACCCGGGGACCTGGCTGCCGCCGTACGCCTCGGCCCGCTGCCGCTACGTCGGCGAGTGGGTGGCCGTGAAGATCCGCTGGCGGCTGACCGTGGACAGCGCGGAGAAGAGCGCGCTGACCAGTTGGGCGAACAACTGCCCGGCCGCCACGATCTCGGTCACCTACGCGTACTGAGGACTCCGCGCGCCTGGGCCCCGGCGGGGCTCAGGCGTCCTCCTCGGCGAGCGCGCGGCGCAGCAGGCGCAGCAGGTCGGCGCGGTCGGCGGCGGGCAGGCCGGCCCAGCAGCGCTCCAACGCCTCGTCGGCGACCCGGTGACCGGCCTGGAGCACGCGTCGCCCGGCCGGCGTGAGGTGGTGCGGGATGCGCCGGCCACGCCCGGCGCGCCGCTCGACCAGCCCCTGCGCGACGAGCCGCGCGGCGAGCGCGCCGAAGGCCTGTTCGGTCTGGAACGTCGCGGCGGCGAGTTCGCGCGCCGACGCGCCGGGCGACCGGTCGACCGCCCGCAGGGCGTCCCACTGGGCGAGCGTGGTGCCCACCTCAATCAGGCCGGCCTCCAGGGCCCGGTGCTGCCGGTACTGGACCTGCTTGACGGTGCGGGCGAGCTGTTGCAGTTCGTGCACCGGACCATCCTAGCCCCTCAACTCAACTAGCTTAAATAAGCTTCTTTAGTTAGAGTGGCGGCATGACTTCCCTCGCGGACCACCCCGACCTCACCCTGACCGTCTCCGAGGCCGGCCACGGCCGCCCCGTCCTGCTCCTGCACGGCGGCGGCGGACCGGCCACCGTGAGCGCCCTCGGCCACCACCTGGCCCGGCGCGCGCACACCCTCACCCCGACGCATCCCGGCTGGGACGGCGCCGACCGGCCGTCCTGGCTCACCGGCATCGACGACCTCGCCATGGCCTACCTGCACCTGCTGCACGACCGCGGGCTGCGCGACGTGCTCGTCGTCGGCTCCTCGCTCGGTGGCTGGATCGCCGCCGAGATGGCCGTCCGGGACACCGCCGGCCTGGTCAGCGGCCTGGTCCTCGTCGACGCGGTCGGCATCGACGTGCCCGGCGAGCCCATCCAGGACTTCTTCACCCTCGACCCGCCGACCCTCGGCGCGTACACCTGGCACGACCCCGAGCGGTTCCGCGTCGACCCGAGCACCGTCACGCCGCAGCAGCAGGCGCGGCAGGCGGCCAACCGCGAGACCATGCGGGTGCTTGTCGGCGACCCCTACATGCACGACCCGAAGCTGCGCCGCCGGCTCGCCCGGGTCCGGGTACCCGCCCTGCTGCTCTGGGGCGCGAGCGACCGGATCGTCACCCCCGCCTACGGCGCGGCGTACGCGGCGGCGTTCGGCGACGGCCGGTTGGTGGTCGTACCCGAGGCCGGGCACCTGCCGCACGTGGAGAACCCGACCGCGACGCTGCCCCACCTGGACGCGTGGCTCGACCGGCGCCGGGAATCCGGGGCATGACCGGCGACGAGGCGCCGACGGTACGGTCGGACGCATGACGGTCGCCCGCTCCATCCTGCTGTTCCTGGTCGCCGCGCTGGCCGAGATCGGCGGCGCCTGGCTGGTCTGGCAGGGCTGGCGGGAGAACCGCGGGCTGCTCTGGGTGGCCGGCGGGATCATCGCGCTGGGCCTCTACGGCTTCGTGGCCACGTTTCAGCCCGATCCGAACTTCGGGCGCATCCTTGCCGCCTACGGCGGCGTCTTCGTCGCCGGCTCGCTGGCCTGGGGCATGCTCGTCGACAGGTTCCGGCCCGACCGCTACGACCTGGCCGGCGCGGCCGTCTGCCTGGTCGGCGTCGCGATCATCATGTACGCGCCGCGCGCGAGCTGACGATCGATGCTGTTCGCCCCGCGCGCGATGGAGCTGTCCTTCCGGCACGGCGACGACACGCTTGTCGGCGACCTGGTCCGGCCGCCCTGGCCCGGACCGTACCCGGCGGTGGTGTTCGTCGAAGGCTCTGGCCCGGGCGGGTGCGACCAGCGCGACTGGCAGATCCGGCTGGCCGCCGCCGGCCTCGCCAGCCTCGCCTACGACAAGCCCGGTTCCGGTGCCTCCACCGGCGACTGGACCCGGCAGAGCCTGCCCGGGCGGGCCGGCGAGACCCTGGCCGCGGTGGGCGCCCTGCGGGCCCGGTCGGACGTGCGGGCCGTCGCGTTGGTCGGCCACAGCCAGGGCGGATGGGTGGCGCCGCTCGCCGCGGCCCACTCCCCCGCCGCGGTCGACGCGGTGGTCATCGTGTCCGGCCCGGCGGTCGGGGTGGTGGCGCAGGAGGAGTACCGGCTGCGGCGCCAACTCGTCGCGGCCGGTTTCACCGAGGACGACGCCGGTCGGGCGGTGGCGCTGCTGCACGAGCAGGTCGGCCGGGTCCGGGCCGGCGACGACCCGGCCGACGTGCACGCCGCGCAGGCCCGGTGGCACGACGCGCCCTGGTATCCGCTGCTCGCCGGCACCTCGCCCGCGTCGATCGGCTTCCTCGCCGGCATCGCCGACCACGACCCGGAGCCGCCGCTGGCCGCCCTGCGCTGCCCGCTTCTGGCGATCTTCGGCGCGGTCGACGCGCAGGTCCCGGTCGAGGCAAGCGGGCGCGCCCTGGACCGGGTCCTCGGCGACGCCGGGCACGCCGACCACACGGTCGTGGTGTTCCCGGACGCCGACCACGGCATCCGGGTGGCCGGAGCGCGGGCGCCCGGCTTCGACGAGCTGGTGGCGACCTGGCTGCGGGACCGCCTGTCCCCGAGCCCCGGCACGCCCGGTCCGGCGTCGAGCGGCCCGTCCTGACCGCTCGACGCCGGCGGGGTCGACCTAGCCGGCCGCCGCCGTCTCGTCGAGCGCGGCGACCTCCCGGACCGCCGCGACGACGGCAGGGGCGTCCTTCTTGAGCAGCGCGCCGTGGTTGCTGGCGACCTTGGCGCTGATCCGGATGTTCGGGTTGCGGGCGGTCACCCCGTCGAGGCTGGCGCGGATGCGTTCCTGCTCGTCGCCGCGGCTGCCGAGGGAGGTGCCCGAGGCGACCACGTAGCGCACCGGGACGGTGATCCGGTCGAGCACCGGGCCCAGCTCGCGTTCCCGGGACAGCCGGCCCAGCTCGATGTTGCTCTCGGCCTGCTGCGCGGCGCTCATCCGCGGGGTCAGGCCGGTCGGGCGCAGCAGCGGCGTGAACCAGCCCAGCCGCCTGAACAGCGTGCGGATGCGCACCTCCATGGCCTCGTCCAGCCAGTCGTGCGGGAAGGCGCCGTCGACCAGGACCGCCCCCACCGTACGGTCGGGGTGGTGCGCGGCCCAGTGCGCGGCGACGACGGCGCCGTAGGACCAGCCGACGAGCAGCGCCCGGTCCACGCCGCGGGCGGCGAGCACGGCGTCGACGTCGCGCACGGCGGCGGCGAAGGAGTAGTCCGCCGACCGCTCCGACCGGCCGCGCGCCCGTTCGTCGTAGGTGATGTGCCGCCAGCCGTCGCCCAGGCCGGCGACGACGCGCCGCCAGTAGCCCTGGGTGGCGAACTGGCCGTTGAGGTAGAGCACCGGCACGCCGGGGCCGCCGGTGTCGGTGACCGCCAGCGCGGTGTCCTCGACGGGCACGGTTCCGGTCCACGCGTTCTTCGTCATGGTTCTGCTCCTGAGGTGGGGTGGGGTGGGGTGGGTCAGAGGCTGCGGGCGGTGATGTCGCCGTGCGAGGTGGTGGCGCGGATGTCGAGCACCGGTGCGCCGTCGTTGCGCAGGGCGTTGCTGACCCGGCCGTGGTCGGTGCCGGCGTCCAGGGTGGCCGGGACCCCGCCGGCGGCGGCGACCGTGATGTCGCCGGCGCAGGTGCGCAGCACGAGCGTGCCGCGTACCGCCTCGGCGATCCGGATGTCGCCGCGCGCGGTGCTGATCTCCGCGGCGCCGGCGAGCCGGCCGATCTCGATGTCGCCGTCGGTCGCGGTCAGGTGGGCGCTCGCGGCCTCGTCGATCTTGACCTGGCGGTACCCGCCGTCGACGGTGACGTCGCCGAGGCGGCCGACGCCGCGCACCTCGACGGCGCCGGAGGTGACCTGGACGCGGGAGCCGGCGGGCAGGCGCACGGTGACCTCCACGGACCCGGCGGCCCCGACGAGCCGGTTGGTGGCCGCCGGGATCCGGACCCGCAGGACGCCGTCGGCGTAGCCGACGACCGCCTGCCCGGCGGTGCGGGCATCGCGGTCGCTCGCGGCGTCGGCGGGTCGGACCTCGACCGTGGTGTCGGCGCGGTCCGCGCCGATGACCTGGATCCGCCCGGCGGGCACGTCCAGGACGGCGGAGATGGGGGCGGGGGTGATGAACGTCTGCATCGTGCTCTCCCGGTGCGCGGAATCTGTTTCCCAACACCGGAAACGCTACGTTGCTTTCCATTGGCCGGCAACAGACTCGTTGCCCTGTGCGGCCGTTTTGGCACTTGGGAGGTGGTGCAATCATTGCAACGACCCTGAATCGAATGCAATGAGGAAGCCGCAGGCCCGTTGCAATGGTGGAAGTCGAACGCTATGGTCGGTCGTGGATGCCGCAGAGAGGGGCCGCCGGATGCCGGGAGGCAGACTCACCCAGCACGAACGCCACCAGATCGCCGCCGGGCTGGCCGACAGCCTCGCCTACGCGGAGATCGCCCGGCGCCTCGACCGCCCGACCTCGACAGTCACCCGGGAGGTGATGCGCAACGGCGGTCCCACCGGCTACCGCGCCGAGCTGGCCCACCGCGCCACCGAACGTCGGGCCCGGCGGCGCACCGCCGCCACGCGCCGCGAAGGACCACCCGACCCGGACGACGCGGCGATGACCGAGTACGCGGAAACCCTGACCACGGTCCTCATGGCCTCGGGCCTGCCGACCATGGCGGCCCGCGTGCTGACCTGCCTGTTCACCACCGACGCGGCAAGCCTCACCGCGGCGGACCTGACCCGACGCCTCCAGGTCAGCCCCGCCTCGATCTCCAAGGCGATCACGTTCCTGGAGGGGCAGAGCCTGGTCCGCCGGGAACGCGACGACCGTCGCCGGGAGCGGTACGTCGTCGACGACGACCTCTTCTACCAGGCGACCGTCGCCAGCGCGCGCGCCAACGACCAGCTCGTCGCCGTGGCACGGCAGGGCGTCGCCCTGCTCGGACCGGGCAGCCCGGCCGCCGCCCGCCTGGAGAACATCGCCCGCTTCATGGACTTCATCAGCGAGAGCATCACCCGCGCCGCCGAGCAGGCCCGCGAGATTCTCCGAAGCGCCCGCTAGGTCAGCACGACGCGGGCGGGATGCTCTGCTCGTACTGGAAGACGTTGTGCGGGTCGTAGACCGCCTTGATCCGGCGCAACCGCTCCACGTTCGGCCCCCAGTACGCGCTCTCCCACTCCTGCATGCCGATGTTCGGCACGTTGACGTAGGCGCCGTCCACGTAGGGGCGCAACGCCTGGCTGAACTCGGCGATCCACGCCTGGGCGGCCGGGGTGAGGGCGTCGCCGCTGTCCGGCACGCCCCGGGTCCCCCAGCCCGCGCCCGGCTCGGAATAGAAGATCGCGTCGCGGTGCGGGAACGCCGACCCGCCGACCGGCTGCTTCGCCTGCGCGCCGACGCCGAACGCCTGGGTGAAGAAGTTGCTGTCCTCGGTGGGCGCGACCGCCATGAAGCTGCGGACGACCTCGATCGCCTCGGGTGGGAACGGCCGGCGGGTGAACTGGGAGAAGAACTTCCAGTTCGCCGGCTCGTCCTGGGTCGGGATCTGGAACCCGGCGTAGATCTCACCCCAGCCGCCGAGCTGCACGGTCACCTGCGGGCTGCCGACCGACAGCACCGGCGCCAGCAACCTCCGCACCTCCGCGTCGCTGTCCTCGACGAGCACGCCGAACAGCAGAAGCTGCGACTTGTGGATCTCCAACTGCGAGCCGAGGCGCACGTCGGTGAACGGCGCGGTGCGCTGCCACCTGTCGAAGACCTCCCCCAGGTCGTCCAGCCCCGACCAGGTGGCCTGGAGATAGGCCACGCCGCGCAGCGGCGCCACCCGGTAGGTCAGCGAGGTGACGATGCCGAAGTTGCCGTTGCCCGCCCCGCGCAACGCCCAGAGCAGGTCCCGGCGATTCCGCAGGTCCACCTGGATGGCCTTGGCGCCGTTCGCGCCGGATGCGACGACGATCTCCGCCCCGATCAGGTTGTCGCAGGCCATGCCGAGCCAGCGGGTGAGGAAGCCGAAGCCACCACCCAGCGTCGCGCCGGACAGGCCCACGCTCCCCTCCGTACCCGTGGTCACCGCGAGGCCCTGCTGGGCGAGCGCGGTGACGGCCTCCAACTGGTTGAGCCCGGCGCCGACCCGCGCGGTGAGCGCGGCCCGGTCGATGTCGGCCGACTTCAGCTCACTGACGTCGATGACGATGCCGTTGTCCACGTTCGACCAGCCCTCCAGGCTGTGCCGGCCGCTGCGCACCCGCAGCGCGACGTCGTTCTGCCGGGACCAGGCGAGCGCGTTCACCACGTCCTGGGTGTTCTGCGCGAACACGATGACCAGCGGGTTCCGCACGAACAACTCGTCCCAGCCGAGGCTCGCGGACGGGTAGTCGGGGTCACCGAAGCGCACGATCCGGCCGGTCAACTGCGCCGGTGGGCACTCGGCCCAGATCGGCGCCCCCGAGCCGTCGGTGTCGGTGGCGGCCTGGGCGGCCCCGGCGAGCACGGTCGGTGCGACGACCGCCCCGGCGCCGACGGCCGCGGTGGCCTGGAGCAGCGTACGTCGAGAGATGTCGGGCATGGTCGTCGCCTTCCGGTCGGGCCGACGGGCCTCGGACCCGTGCCGGCGTGCGACCTCACGCTAAGACCGGACACTTCTTCACATAACCGGAAGAGGAGGGCGAAACCCGTCCGAGTGACCATCGCCGTCAGGGGTCGAGGGCCTCCCGCGCCGCGTCCAGGAAGGCCAGCCGGGGCCGCTCCCACAGGTCCCGCGCGCTCTGCCCCGCCGGCACGCCCTCCCACACCGCGCCGTTGAGCACCAGGAAGTAGACCCGGACGGCGTCGTGGACCGCGATCGGGAACAGCAGCCGGATCATCCGCTCCGCGACCCAGAGCTGGTTCATCACCGCCTGGGTCCGCGTCGGCCACTCCTCCCCGTCCTCCCACCGGTCCGGCCGGGTGAGCGCACACCGCTCCGCGTCCGCCGCCACCCCGACGAACCGCTCCAGCAACGCGAGCCGCTCGGCCCGCCGGCTCTCCGCCAGGGCGAGCGCCTGCCGGCGCTGCTCGGTACGCGCCGCCTGCCGCTGGGTGGAGTGCTGCACCAGATAGGAGAGTCCCCCGCCGATCGCCACGCCGCCCAGCGACGTCACCGCCGTCCACACCTCGACCGCCACGCACGCATGGTGCCCACGGTGACGGACGCTGTCCATCCCGTATCGGCGGCAGCCGGCGCTGGCGCGCATGCCGTAGCGTCGATCGCATGACGACGGTGGTGGTGTCGGTCGCGGTGCTCCTGGTGCTGGTGCTCACCGTGGTCGCCTTCGTGAGTCGGCGGGACCGCGATCGGCTTTCGTCCGAGGAGGACCGGGCGGCGGTCCGGCACGCCGGCGCCGACCAGCGTCGACACGAGGCGGAACGACACCTCGCGTCGGGCCTCGCCGAGCGGCACCGCAATCCCCCCAGCACGTGAGCCGCCCTGGTGAGGACGTTCGCGTCACTTGGCGTTGAAGTAGTTCGCCTCCGGGTGGTGCACCACGATCGCGTCGGTGGCCTGCTCCGGGACGAGCTGGAACTCCTCCGACAACTGCACCCCGATCCGCTCCGCCCCCAGCAACCCGACGATCTTCGCCCGGTCCTCCAGGTCCGGGCAGGCCGGATAGCCGAACGCGTACCGGCAGCCCCGGTAGTCGGTGCGCAGCAGGCCGGCCAGGTCGGCCGGGTCGTCGTCGGCGACCGTCCCCCCGCCCGACAGCACCAGCTCGGCCCGGATCCGCCGGTGCCAGTACTCCGCCAGCGCCTCGGTGAGCTGCACCGACAGGCCGTGCACCTCCAGGTAGTCGCGGTATTCGTTGGCCTCGAACATCTTCGCGGTGTATTCGCTGATCGGCTGCCCGACGGTGACCAGTTGCAGCGCCACCACGTCGAGCTGGTCGCCCTGCGGCCGGAAGAAGTCGGCCAGGCACAGCCGGCGCTCCTGCCGCTGCCGGGGGAACGAGAACCGGGCCCGCTCGCTGTGCCCGTTCTCGTCCAGCAGCACCAGGTCGTTGCCCTCGGAGTAGGCCGGGAAGTAGCCGTACACCACGGCCGCCTCCAACACCTGGTCCGAGATCAGCCGGTCCAGCCAGTAGCGCAGCCGGGGCCGGCCCTCGGTCTCCACCAGCTCCTCGTAGGACGGGCCCTTGCCGCCGCGGGCGCCGCGCAGCCCCCACTGGCCGAGGAACGTGGCCCGCTCGTCGAGCAGCGCCGCGTAGTCGGCAAGCGGCACGCCCTTGACCACCCGGGTGCCGAAGAACGGCGGGGTGGGCACCGCCACGTCCGGGGCGACGTCGGAGCGGACCGACGCGTCGTCCAGCTCGGGCAGCGCCTCGCGGACCTGCGCCCGCTGCCGCTCCCGGCGCTCCCGGCGGGCCGCCAGCGCGGCCTCCCGCTCCGGGTCGACCACCGGGGCGCCGCCGCGCTTGGCGGCCATCACCCGGTCCATCAGGGACAGCCCCTCGAACGCGTCGCGGGCGTAGTGCACCTGACCGGGGTAGATCGACCGCAGGTCGTCCTCCACGTACGCCCGGGTCAGCGCCGCCCCGCCGAGCAGCACCGGCCAGCGCTCGGCGACGCCGCGCGAGGCCATCTCGGCCAGGTTCTCCTTCATGATGACAGTGCTCTTGACCAGCAGCCCGGACATGCCGATCGCGTCGGCGCGGTGCTCCTCGGCGGCGTCGAGGATCGCGGTGATCGGCTGCTTGATGCCGATGTTGACCACGTCGTAGCCGTTGTTGGACAGGATGATGTCGACCAGGTTCTTGCCGATGTCGTGCACGTCGCCCTTCACGGTGGCGAGCACGATCCGGCCCTTGCCGTCGTCGTCGGCCTTCTCCATGTGCGGTTCCAGGTAGGCCACCGCGGTCTTCATCACCTCGGCCGACTGGAGCACGAACGGCAACTGCATCTGGCCCGAGCCGAACAGCTCGCCGACCACCTTCATGCCGTCGAGCAGCAGGTCGTTGATGATGGACAGCGGCGTGCGCCCCTCGGCCATCGCGGTGTCCAGGTCGGCCTCGAGGCCGTTGCGCTCCCCGTCGATGATCCGCCGCTTCAGCCGTTCCTCCAGCGGCAGCGCGGCCAACTCCTCGGCTCGGGTGGCCCGCGCCGACGCCGCGTCGACGCCCTCGAACACCTCGATGAACCGCTGCACCGGGTCGTAGCCCTCGCGGCGGCGGTCGTAGACCAGGTCGAGCGCCACCTCACGCTGCTCGTCCGGGATCTTCGACATTGGCAGGATCTTGCTGGCGTGCACGATGGCCGAGCTGAGGCCGGCCTGGACGCACTCGTGCAGGAACACCGAGTTGAGCACCTGGCGAGCTGCCGGGTTGAGGCCGAACGAGACGTTCGAGATGCCGGCGGTGAAGTTGACCCCCGGGTACTCGGCGGTGATCTCGCGGATCGCCTCGATCGTCTCGATGCCGTCGCGGCGCGTCTCCTCCTGCCCGGTGGCGATCGGGAACGTCAACGCGTCGATGAGGATGTCCTCCCGACGCAGCCCCCACCGGCCGGTCAGGTCGTCGATCAGCCGGCGGGCCACCCGGACCTTCCACTCCCGGCTGCGGGCCTGGCCCTCCTCGTCGATGAGCAGCGCCACGACGGCGGCGCCGTGCTCCCTGACCACCGGCATGATCCGCGCGTAGCGGGAGTCGGGACCGTCGCCGTCCTCGAAGTTCACCGAGTTGACCACGCACCGCCCGCCGAGCATCTCCAGCCCGGCCTCGATCACCGCCGGCTCGGTGGAGTCCAGCACGATCGGCAGCGTGGACGCGGTGGCGAACCGGCCGGCCAGCTCGCGCATGTCCTGCGTGCCGTCGCGGCCGACGTAGTCGACGCAGAGGTCGAGCAGGTGCGAGCCGTCGCGGGCCTGGTTGCGGGCGATCTCCACACAGGCCTGCCAGTCGGCGGCCAGCATCGCCTCGCGGAACGCCTTGGAGCCGTTGGCGTTGGTGCGCTCCCCCACCATCAGGACGCTGGCGTCCTGCGCGAACGGCACGTGGTGGTAGATCGAGGAGACACCGGCCTCCGGCTCGGGCTCGCGGGCCACCGGACGACGCCCGCCGAGCCGCTCGACAAGCACCCGGATGTGCTCCGGCGTGGTGCCGCAGCAGCCGCCGATCAGCCCCACGCCGTAGTCGTCGACGAACTGCTCCAGCGCGTCGGCCATCTCGTCCGGGCCGAGCGGGAAGTAGGCGCCGTCGGCGGTCAGCACCGGCAGGCCGGCGTTCGGCATCACCGACACCGGGATGCGTGAGTGGCGGGACAGGTAGCGCAGGTGCTCGCCCATCTCCGCCGGGCCGGTGGAGCAGTTGAGCCCGATCAGGTCGACCCCGAGCGGCTCGATCGCGGTCAGCGCCGCGCCGATCTCGCTGCCTAGCAGCATGGTGCCGGTGGTCTCCACGGCCACCTGGCAGATGATCGGCACGTCCCGGCCCGCCTCGGCGCGGGCCCGCTTCGAGCCGACCGCCGCGGCCTTGACCTGAAGCAGGTCCTGGCAGGTCTCGATGATGAGCGCGTCCGCGCCGCCGGCGATCAGGCCGGCGGCGTTCTCCTGGTACGCGTCGCGCAGCGAGGCGTAGCTCGCGTGACCCAGGGTCGGCAGCTTGGTGCCCGGTCCCATCGAACCCAGCACGAACCGCGGCCGCTCCGGCGTCGCGTAGGCGTCGGCGGCCTCCCGGGCGATCCGCGCGCCCGCCTCGGACAGCTCCCGGATGCGCTCGGCGATGCCGTACTCGGCGAGGTTGGGCAGGTTGGCGCCGAACGTGTTGGTCTCCACGCAGTCCGCGCCGGCGGCGAGGTAGGCCTCGTGAACACCGCGGACCACGTCCGGCCGGGTGACGTTGAGGATCTCGTTGCAGCCCTCGAGGCCGTCGAAGTCGTCGAGGGTGAGGTCGGCCGCCTGGAGCATCGTCCCCATGGCCCCGTCGGCGATCAGGATCCGGTCCGCCAGTAGGTCACGCAACGAAGTAGGCACACGGTCAGGTTAGTGCGCTCGGCTGTCGGACGGTCACCCCAATGACGCGTTCCCTCATACTGTCGGCCGGATCACCCGTACCTTTCATCCGGTTCGACCGGGTGGTCCGGCCGGGCGACCGGCGCGGCCGACGGGCCGCCTCCGTCGGCGGCACGTAGGCTGGCGGACGTGAAGGACATCAGGGAGGCGACCGTGCGACGGGGCGGCACCGCTCCCGACGAGCAGGGTGAGGTGACGGCGTGACCGAGTTCGACGGGCTGCCGGTACTGCGCTCGCCGGTCGCCATCGCGGCCTTCGAGGGCTGGAACGACGCCGCGGACGCCTCCACCGCCGCCGTGGAGCATCTGGAACAGGTCTGGCAGTCCCGGCAGGTGACCGAGCTGGACCCGGAGGACTTCTACGACTTCCAGGTGAGCCGGCCGACCATCACCATGGCCGACGGGGAGACCCGCCGGGTCGAGTGGCCCACCACCCGGTTCATGGTGGCCAGCCCGGAGGGCACCGAGCGGGACGTGGTGCTGATTCGGGGCATCGAGCCGAGCATGCGCTGGCGCACCTTCTGCGAGCAGGTGCTGGAGATCTGCCACAGCCTGGAGGTGGAGCGGGTGGTGCTGCTCGGCGCGTTGCTGGCCGACGTGCCCTACACCCGACCGCTGCCGATCAGCGGCAGCGCGTCGGACGCCGACGCGGCGAAGCGCTACCAGCTCACCCCGACCCGCTACGACGGCCCGACCGGCATCGTCGGCGTGCTGCACGACGCGTGCACCCGGGCCGAGGTCGACGCCGTGTCGTTCTGGGTGCACGTGCCGCACTACGCCAACAACCCGCCCTGCCCCAAGGCCACCCTGGCGCTGCTGCACCGGGTCGAGGAGGTGCTCGACCTGCCGGTGCCGATGGCCGACCTGGCCGAGGAGGCCGCCGAGTGGGAGCAGCGGGTGCGCAGCGCCGCCGAGCAGGACGCCGAACTCGGCGAATACGTTCGTGAGCTGGAGGAACGCGTCGGCGACGCGGGCATCACCCCGTTGACCGGGGACGAGATCGCCCAGGAGTTCGAGAAGTACCTGCGCCGCCGGGGTGGTTCCGCCGGGCCGACCGCCGGCTCCTGGTAGCTGTTTCCCCCGAAGCCGGGCCCCCTTCGTCGGGGCCCGGCTTCTTCGTGTCCGGGGTGGCGCGGTCACCTCCCGTAGGGCATCCTAGGAACCTAGCTGTCATGAGGAGGCGGGCATGCAGATCAACCCGGGGGCGGCCGAGTTCCCGCACCGGCAGATCGCCGCGCAGCTCAAGGCCCAGGTGCGCCGCGGCGACTGGGGCCCCGGCGAGCGGCTGCCGTCCATCCCGGCCATCGCCGAGATGTTCGGCGTCGCCAAGCAGACCGTCCAACGCGCCGTCGACCAGCTCCGGGTCGAGGGCATCCTGATCACCAAACCCGGCTCCGGTACGTACGTCCGGGGCACCCGCCGCCGGCTCAACCGCCTCTCCCGGGGCCGGTACGGCGGCTTCCGCGGTTACCACACGGACCTGGCCGCCCGGTACCGCCAACAGCTCGTCTCGGTCGGCCGCGCCGCCGCCCCGGCCGAGGTCGCCGACGCGTTCGGCGTTCCCGACGGCACCGAGCTGCTCTGCCGGCGGCACCTGGTCCGCACCGACGACTCCCCGGTCGAGGTCGGTGCCTCCTGGTTCCTGCCCGCCGACACCGCAGGCACCTCGCTGGAGCGGGCCGAGGCGTTCGGCCGGCCGCTCTACCAGGAGGCCGAGGAGGCCACCGGCCGGCGGTACGCCACCGCGACGGACACGATAAGCGCCCGCCAGCCCAGCCGGGATGAGGCGGAGATCCTGCAGATCCGCCCGGACACCCCGGTGCTGCACCTGCTGCACGTCGCGTACGACGAGCGGCACAAGCCGATCGAGGTCGCCCAGGCCACCTGGCCGGGCCCGATGACCACCCTCACCGAGGAGTACAAGATCCCCGCGCCGGCTCCCGAGCAGGACCCAGACCCGGGCCTGGTCCTGGGCTGAGCGCCTTGTGTGCCCGCGGCCCTGACCGGTCTGCCGGCCCGCTCAACGGGCAGGTGTTGAGCGGGGCCCCCTCCTCTACGGAATGCGTCAAGAGGGGGCCCCTCCTTACAGCCGGATGCCGAGCAGGGCGTCCAGGGTGTCGGCGAACAGGCGCGGCGCGTCGGCGTCGGAGGCGTCGCCGGCCAGGGTGCGCTCGGCCCAGGCGTCGGCCACCGCCAACGCGCCGGGCGTGTCGAGGTCGTCGGCGAGCCGGTCGCGTACCCCGGCCAGCAACGCCTCGCCGGAAGGGCCGGCGGGCGCGGCGGCGGCCCGGCGCCAGCGGGCCAGCCGCTCCAACGCCTCGGCGAGCAGCTCGTCGGTCCAGGACCTGTCGCTGCGGTAGTGGCCGGCGAGCAGCGCCAGCCGCACGGCCATCGGGTCGACCCGGTCGGCCCGCAGCCGGGAGACGAAGACCAGGTTCCCCTTGGACTTGGACATCTTCTCGCCGTCCAGGCCGATCATGCCGGCGTGCACGTAGTGGTCGGCGAACGGCGTCTCGCCGGTCAGCCGCTCGGCGTGCGCGGCGGAGCACTCGTGGTGCGGGAAGATCAGGTCGTTGCCGCCGCCCTGCACCGAGATGCGGTCGCCGAGCAGGTTCAGCGCGATGACCGTGCACTCGATGTGCCAGCCCGGGCGGCCCGGGCCCAACTCGCCGCCCGGCCAGGACGGCTCGCCCTCGCGGGCGCCGCGCCACAGCAGCGGGTCGAGCGGGTCCCGCTTGCCGGCGCGGTCCGGGTCGCCGCCGCGCTCCGGGAAGATCTCCAGCATCTCGGCACGGGACATGTTGGACTCGTAGCCGAACGCGGGCGCGGCGGAGACGTCGAAGTAGACGTCTCCGGTGCCGTCGTCGAGCCGGTACGCCGCGCCGTCCTTGAGCAGCACGAGCACCTTGTCGGCGATGTCCGGGATCGACTCGACCGCGCCGACGTAGTGCGCCGGCGGGATCATCCGCAGCGCCTCCATGTCCTCGCGGAACAGCGCGGTCTCCCGCATGGCCAGGACCTTCCAGTCCTCGCCGTCGCGCTCGGCGCGCTCCAGCAGCGGGTCGTCGATGTCCGTCACGTTCTGCACGTAGCGCACGGTCAGGCCGGCGTCGCGCCACATCCGCTGCACCAGGTCGAAAGTGATCATGGTGGCGGCGTGCCCGAGATGGGTGGCGTCGTACGGGGTGATGCCGCAGACGTACATCGAGGCGACGCCGTCGGGCCGGGACGGGTGCGGGCCCTGCCGCGCCGAGTCGTACAACCTCAGTGGCACGCCCTCGCCCGGCAGCCGTGGCACCTCGTGTCCCGCCCAAGACTCCATGACCGCCAGCCTAACGATCCGTCAGGCGCGCCGGAGCCGGCCCACGGGTGATCAACGCGACAGCGGCTCACATGGGTGGCCAGGGCATCGCCGGCCACTCCTCCGGGGGCAGCGGGAACCGGCAGGTGTCGCGCAGCAGGTCCACCCGGGCCGCCACCGCCCTGACCTCACCGAGGGTGAGGTGCTCGGCCAACTCCTCGCCGAGCGCGCCGTCGAGGCGGGCGGCCAGCCCGTCGAGCATCTCGACCGCGTCCGGCGGGAGGCGGCGGCCGGCCCAGCCCCAGAGCACGGTGCGCAGCTTCTCCTCCACGTGGAAGCTGACCCCGTGGTCCACCCCGTAGATGCGGTCGTCCGCGCCGACGAGCACGTGCCCGCCCTTGCGGTCGGCGTTGTTGATCACCGCGTCCAGGACGGCCAACCGGGCCAGCCGCGGGTCGTCGGCGTGCGCCAGCGCGTACGCCGCGCCGTCGTCGTCGCGCGCCGCGGCGACCGGGAACCAGCGCGGCGGCACCGCCTCGGCGGGCACGAAGCCGACAAGCGGCTCGGCGTCGGCCGGCTCGTCGATCCAGAGCTGGCAGGAGCCGGGGCCGAACGGGCCGTCCCGCAGCACTGTCGGCGGCACCAGGTCCCACCCGGTGGCCCGGGAGACCAAATAGGCGGCGACCTCGCGGCCGGCCAGCGTGCCGTCCGGGAAGTCCCAGAGCGGGCGCTCGCCGCGCACCGGCTTGTAGACGCAGTGCGCGCTCACCTCACCGAGGGCGATGACGGCACGCAACGTCGCGTTCGAGGCGTCGACGAGCCGCCCCTCCAGGGTGAGCTCACCGTCGGCGAGCAACCGCAGCGCCTCGGCGCCGTCCTGTCGGGGCTGCAGTTCCGACGAGGTCACCGGTGATAGCCGTTGTGCCGGGGGCAGAGGTGGCCGGCCGGGTCGAGCGGCTGGCCGCAGAGCGGGCAGGGCGGCCGGCCGGCGTTGACGACCCGCTTGGCGCGCTCGATGAACTCCCGGGTCGCCTCCGGGGTCAGCCGCACCCGGAGCCGGTCGAGGTCGTCGTCCGGCTCGTCCGGCTCCTCGTCGATCTCCACCTCGTCGTCGTCCGCGTCACCCAGCTCGACCTCGACCTCCGCCTCGCCCACGGCGATCGCCTCGATCACCACGGTGGCGGTGTCCACGTCGAAGGCCAGGCCCAACGTGCCGACCCGGAACTCCTCGTCGACCGGGGTGTCCAGCGGCTCGTTGTCGCCCAGCGCGATCGGCGCCGACTCCGGCAGCTTCACCCCGAACCGGCGTTGCGCCTCGGTGAGCAACTCCTCCAGCTTCTCGGCGAGCAGCGACACCTGGACCTTCTCCAGCGCGACGCTGACCAGCCGGCCGCCGCCACGCGCCTGGAGGAAGAACGTGCGCTCCCCCGGCGGGCCGACCGTTCCGGCGACGAACCGCTCCGGCGGCTCGAACGCGTGCACCTGGTGCGTCATACCCACGACCCTATCCGGCGCGCGGAAACACCGCGCAGCCCACCGACGCCGAATCCGCCCAGAGCGCAACGTGCCGCGCCGGGCCCGCCGCACGCGGTCACGACGTCCCCGCCCCCGCGCCACCGCCGACCGCCGCGTCCGACTCGGCGGCGCGCGCCGGCCGCCGTCGCCGCTTGCGCGGCGGCGGGACCAGCGCCGACAGGTCGCCGCCGGTGTCGTTGAGCCGGACCAGGAACGGCCGCAGCGGCGTGTAGCGGATCGCCGTCACCGACGCCGGGTCGGCCACGATCCGTTGGAAGAGATCCAGGTGTACGCCGAGCGCGTCGGCCACGATCGCCTTGATCACGTCGCCGTGGCTGCACGCCAGCCAGACCGCCTCCGGCCCGTGCTCGGCGGTGACCCGCGCGTCCCACGCCCGCACCGCGGCGACCGCCCGCGCGGACATCGCCGCCATCGACTCCCCCTCCGGGAAGGCGGCGGCGCTGGGATGCTGCTGGACGACCGGCCAGAGCGGCTCCTTGGCCAGCTTCTTGAGCGCCTGCCCCTCCCAGGCGCCGTAGCCGCACTCGATCAGCCCGTCCTCGACCACCGGTTCGGCCTGCGGCAACGCCAGCTCCAGGGTCTGCCGGCAGCGGATCAGCGGGCTGGTCACCACCGCGGCGAGCGGCAGCCCGGCGAGCCGGCCGCCGACCGCGGTCGCCTGGGCCCGCCCGGTGTCGTCCAGCTCGACCGGTTGCCGCCCGGCCAGCCCACCGTCGGCGTTCGCGGTGGTCCGGCCGTGTCGCAGAAGCAGAAGGGTCGCCACGCCCACCACCCTAGGCCGTGCCACCTCGCGCGACCGGCCCCCACCACCACAGCCCCGCCCGCACTCCCCCGCCCCCACCCCACCGCCTCGACCGGCTCCGTCGCCCGGAGTAGTTGACCATGAAGCGAGCCGCCAAAAATCGGACATCATCCACCGCCAACTTCATGATCGACCGAGTCGGGCGTCCGGTGCGGGGCGCATGTGCCGCACGAGACGCCCACGGAAGCCGACGAGTCCGCCCACCCTGCGCGAGCGGCAAGGACCAACGGCCACCCACCCACCGATCCGCCGATCGTGCACTTTCGGCCCGCCCATAGCGGAATGATTCGGGCGTTTGCAGGGCCGCGAGTGCAAGATCGGCGGAGGCGCGGGGCGGGGGCGGGAGGGTAGGGGCGGGACGGCAGGGCGAGGGTGGGGACTTCTTTCCTTCCACCGCTGGCCCCGGCCGACCTGAACCGCACAACCCACGCATCACATACCCCGGGTGGGCGGTATGTCCGGTGCGGAGGTGGTCGGGGACACCCGCCGGGTGGAATGGGTCCGGGGGCGGGGGCGTTATACCCGGTGCACGGCTGAGCAGCGGAAACACCCGCCACCGGATCCTGGATCCGGGGAATGACGGTGGGGCGCCGGTCGTTGCACATGGTTCCGCCGCCACGACGAGGCCCCCGCCCCGTGAGCCGACGGAGTCCCCCGCGAGAGCGCCTGACGGTGCTCGCACACCCCCCGGTGTGTCGAACCCCCGAATGGAGCCCCCCCATGAACACCATGCTGCGCAAGAGCATTCTCGGTATCGCCGGTCTGACCGTCGCCGGTGGCCTGGCCGCCGGCCCGCTCAACCACCAGGACGGCACCCCGACCGCCCGCGACGTGGCGGTCACCGCGCAGGCCGATCCCGCCGCGCTCGTCCCGCACGGCGTGCAGGGCGCGCAGTCTCGCATCGACCTCAACGACGAGCAGACCGCCAACGTGAAGGCGATCGTCGCCGCCACCAAGAAGGCCGGCATGGACGAGCGCGCCGCGGTCGTCTCGATCGCCACCAGCCTGCAGGAGTCGAAGCTGGAGAACCTCGGCCACCTCGGCGACCGCAACGACCACGACTCGCTGGGCCTGTTCCAGCAGCGCCCGTCCAGTGGTTGGGGCACGCCGGAGCAGATCACCGACCCCGAGTACTCCACGCTCGCGTTCCTCAAGGGCCTCAAGCAGGTCGACGGCTGGCAGGACATGCCGCTGACCCAGGCCGCGCAGACCGTTCAGGTCAGCGCGTACCCGGACGCGTACGCGCAGTGGGAGCAGCAGGCCGCCGACCTGGTCGCCCAGCACTGGAACAGCTGACCGACCGCGCGAAGGCCGGCACCCCGTGACGGGGTGCCGGCCTTCGTCGTGTCGCCGGGATCAGGTGGCGCTGATCGTGCCGGTGAGCAGCAGGCAGAGCACCAGCGTGCCGAGCGCCACCCGGTAGAGCACGAACAGGTAGAGCGTGTGGTGCGCGACGTAGCGCAGCAGCCAGGCGATGGCCGCGTAGCCGATGGCGAACGCGATCACCGTGGCCACCACCATCTGTGCCACGCTCGGCGCGGCGGTGCCGGGCGCGGACGGCTCGAAGACGTCCGGCAGGCTGAACACGCCGGAGATCACGACGGCCGGGATGGCCAGCAGGAACGAGTAGCGCGCCGCCGTCTCCCGGGTCAGGTTGAGGAACAGGCCGACGGTGAGCGTGCCGCCCGAGCGGGAGACGCCGGGGATGAGCGCCATGGCCTGTCCCAGGCCCATCGCCACGCCGTCGCGCATCCGGAAGTTCTCCAGCGTGCGGGTCTGCCGTCCGAAGTACTCGGCGAACGCCAGCACCAGGGCGAAGAAGATCAGCGTGAACGAGATCAGGTAGAGGTTGCGGCCGGCGGTGCGGATCTGGTCCTTGAACAGCAGCCCCAGGATCCCGATCGGGATGGTGCCGACGATGACGTACCAGCCCATCCGGTAGTCGAGGCTGGACCGTACCGAGCGGTCGACCAGGCCCAGGCACCAGGTGCGGACGATCCGCCAGATATCCTTGAAGAAGTAGATCAGCACGGCGGCCTCGGTGCCGAGCTGGGTGACCGCGGTGAACGACGCGCCCGCGTCCCGGCCGAAGAAGATCGCCGACGTGATCCGCAGGTGGCCGGACGACGACACCGGCAGGAACTCCGTCAGCCCCTGGACGATGCCCAGGACGATGGCCTCGACCCAGGTCACTCGCCGACCCCGGACAGCTCCAGCGCCTCGGCCACGGTGCGCAGCGTCGCCACGCCGCTGTCCCGGTCCGCCACGAACAGCGACACCGACAGGGTGGTCACGCCCGAGGCGGCGTACTCCCGCATCCGCTCGGCGATGCGCTCCTTCGGGCCGAGCAGCGAGGTGCGGTCGATGAACTCCATCGGCACCGCGGCGGCCGCGTCGCGCTGCCGCTTGGCCAGGTAGAGCTCCTGGACCTCGCGGGCCGCGTCGCCGTAGCCCATCCGGGTGGCGAGCTGGTTGTAGAAGTTCTGCTTCCGGCTGCCCATCCCGCCCACGTAGAGCGCGGCGTACCAGCGGACCAGCTCGGCGCAGGTGGCGACGTCGTCGCCGACCACCACCGGCACCGACGGGACCACGTCGAAGCCGGCCAGGTCCTTGCCGGCGGCGGCCCGCCCGGCCCGGATCGCGGCGAGGTGCTCCTCGGCGAACTCCGGGGCGTAGAAGACGGCCAGCCAGCCGTCGGCGATCTCGCCGGCCAGCTCCAGGTTCTTCGGCCCGACGGCGGCCAGGTAGATCGGGATGTGCGCGCGCGGCGGGTGGAAGCTGAGCCGCAGCGCCTTGCCCGGGCCGTCCGGCAGCGGCAGCGTGTGGTGCTCGCCGTCGTACGCGACCTCCTTGCGAGCCACCGCGAGCTTGACGATGTCGACGTACTCCCGGGTGCGCGACAGCGGCTTGGCGAACCGGACGCCGTGCCAGCCCTCGGAGACCTGCGGGCCGGAGACGCCGAGGCCGAGCCGGAATCGGCCGCCGGAGAGCGTGTCGATTGTCGCGGCGGTCATCGCGGTCATCGCCGGGGTGCGCGCCGGGATCTGCATGACGGCGGAGCCGAGGTCGATCCGCTGCGTCTGCCCGGCCATCCAGGCGAGCATGCTCGGCGAGTCGGAGCCGTACGCCTCCGCGGCCCACACCACCGAGTAGCCGAGCCGGTCCGCCTCCTGGGCGAACGCCAGGTGGTCGGCGGGCGTGCTCCACGCCGTCTGGTATCCGAGGTTGAGCCCGAGTCGCACTGGTCCTCCCACCGTCCGCACCACAGGTCGCATCAGGTTACGCAATGCCGGTGCCGCCACCGACGACCGGCTCGCCCCGAACACGTCACACCGCTCTGCGCTCGCGCGGGAAGTTGACTACGGCGAGGATATCCGTGACGCCGGGATCGAAATAAGGTTCACCCATGCAACAGCGACCGCTCGGCCGAAGCGGGCTGGCGGTTTCGCGGCTCGCGCTCGGCACCATGACCTGGGGACGGGACACCGACGCCGACGACGCGGCCGCCCAGCTGAAGAGCTACCTCGACGCGGGCGGCAACCTCGTCGACACCGCCGACGTGTACGCCGACGGCGACGCCGAGTCGGTGATCGGCTCCCTGCTGGGCAGCCTGGTCGACCGCGACGACCTGCTCATCGCCACCAAGGCGGGGCTGCGGCCGGGCAGCGGACGCCGCCGCGACGGCTCCCGCGGGCACCTGCTGCGCACGCTTGACGCCTCGCTGCGCCGGCTCGGCACCGACCACGTCGACCTGTGGCAGGTGCACGGCTACGACCCGGACACCCCGCTGGAGGAGACGCTCACCGCGCTCGACCACGCCGTGTCCAGCGGCAGGGCGCGCTACGTCGGGGTGTCGAACTTCGCCGGCTGGCAGACCGCCCGGGCCGCCGCCTGGCAGGCCGCCTGGCCGGGGCGCGCGCCGGTGGTCGCCGCCCAGGTGGAGTACTCGCTGCTGGAACGCGGCATCGAGCGCGAGGTGTTGCCGGCCTGCGCCGGGATGGGGCTGGGCGTGCTGCCCTGGTCGCCGCTGGGCCGGGGGGTGCTCACCGGCAAGTACCGCAACGGCCGGCCGGCCGACTCGCGCGCGGTGTCGCCGCACTTCGAGCGCTTCGTCGGCACCTACCTGGAGCCGCGCTGCTCCAGCATCGTGGAGGCGGTGGCCATCGCCGCCGGCGGGCTCGGCGTGTCGCCGACGGAGGTGGCGCTGGCCTGGGTGCGGGACCGGCCCGGGGTGACCGCGCCGATCCTCGGCGCCCGCACGGTCGGGCAGCTCCTCGGCGCGCTCCAGGTGGAGCGGATGACCCTGCCGGACGAGATCGTCACGGCGTTGGACGACGTCTCCGCGGTGCCGGTCGGCTACCCGGAGCGTGACGGCTGAGCGGCCCTGCCCCGGCGACGCGATCCGGGTCACCGTCGGGGGGTGGCGAAGGGCCCGCGAGCTGGGCAGCATAGGAGCCATGGACTACGAATACGCGCCGCTGCGGTTGCCCTCGAACGTCGATCGGTTGACCGCCGCGGCGCAGCTGGCGATCCAGGCGGAGTTCTCCGGCTGGGAGTTGGCCCGGGTGCGGCTCTACCGGGACGGCACGCGGCAGGTGATGCTGCGCCGTCGCGTGGTGAACAAGCCGCAGCCGGGCCTGTCCTACTGACCGGAGTCCCGCCCCGGGGCCGCGCACGCGGTGCGGTCCCGGGGCGGACACGGCCTAGTGGGCGTGGTCGTGCTCCTCGTCCGATTCCAGGAACGGGTGCTCGTCGAGGCGGCCGACCAGCCGGTCGTCCACGGCCGGCTGGAACGGGCCCACCGGGTCGTCGTCGTCGAACGACTCCAGGTCGACGGGCGTGCCGACCTCGCTGACCATGACCACGCCGTCGAGCGGCTCCAGCTCGGGCACGTCGAGCGCGGAGAGCGAGCCGTCGCCGCTCTGCAGCAGCTCCAGCACCGCCTCGCCGACGCCCTCCACCGGCGCCGGCTCGTCCTCCTCGGGGGTGCCCTCCCGGCGGGCCGCCTCGGCCACCCGCAGCAGCGCGGCGATGCTGGGCACCCGGTAGTCGCGCCGCTGCCGCACCGAGATCACCCGGGGGTGCGGGTCGGTGGGCTCGCCGCCCTCGACCGCGCCGAAACGCTCGTCCGCCTCGTCCGGATCGATCGACTCGACGTCCCAGGGCGTCACCTCGCCGAACGCGTCGAGCAGCTGCTCGTCGTAGGCGAACGAGGCGTTGTTCAACGCGACGTACGCCTGCCAGACGGCGTCGTCGTCGATCCGGCCCTGGGCGGCCCGGACGGCGGCCAGGTGGGCACGGGCGGCGTCGATCACCCGCTCGAGGGCGGCGTCCAGCTCAGCGTGCTGGTCGGTCATGTGAGGCAGTCCCTTCGCGATGGGGGCAGGTCCGCGCCGACGGCGCCGCGGCGGGCGCGGTCAGCAGTTGCGGAGGAAGCGGTCGAGAACCCGCACGCCGAACTGTAGTCCGTCCAGCGGGACGCGCTCGTCGATGCCGTGGAACAGGCCGGAGAAATTGAGGTCGGCCGGCAGCCGCAGCGGCGCGAAGCCGAAGCAGCGGATGCCGAGCGGGGAGAACGCCTTGGCGTCGGTGCCGCCGGAGAGCATGTAGGGCACCGGGTGCGCCCCCGGGTCCTCGGCGCGCAGCGCGGCCGACATCTGGTCGACCAGGTCGCCGTCGAACGTGGTCTCCAGGGCCGGCTGGCGCTGGACGTACTCGATGGCGATGTCCGGGCCGACCAGCTCGCGCAGCTGCCGCTCCAGCTCCTCGCTCTGCCCGGGCAGGCTGCGGCAGTCGATGGTGGCGGTGGCCCGCCCCGGGATAACGTTGTCCTTGTAGCCGGCGGCCAGCCGGGTCGGGTTGGCGGTGTTGCGGACGGTCGCGCCGATGATGTTGGCGATCGGGCCGAGCTTGGCGATCGCGGTCTCCGGGTCGTCCGGGTCGATCTCGATGCCGAGCACGTCGGAGACCTCGGCCAGGAACGCCCGCACGGTGTCGGTCATGATCACCGGGAACCGGTGCCGGCCGATCCGGGCGACCGCCTCGGCGAGCGCGGTCACCGCGTTGTCGTCGTGCACCATCGAGCCGTGCCCGGGCCGGCCCTTGGCGTGCAGGCGCAGCCAGTCGATGCCCTTCTCGGCGGTCTCGATGAGGTAGAGCCGGCGGGACTCGTCGACGGAGTAGGAGAAGCCGCCGACCTCGCCGATGGCCTCGGTGCAGCCGTCGAAGAGTCCGCGGTGGCGCTGGGCGAGGAAGTGCGCGCCGTAGTCGCTGCCGGCCTCCTCGTCGGCGGTGAAGGCGAGCACCACGTCGCGGCGGGGCCGGACGCCGGTGCGCTGCCAGCCACGCACCACGGCGAGCACCATGGCGTCGAAGTCCTTCATGTCGATCGCGCCGCGCCCCCACAGGTAGCCGTCGCGGATCTCGCCGGAGAACGGGTGCACCGACCACTCGTCCGGGTCGGCGGGCACCACGTCGAGGTGGCCGTGCACGAGCAGCGCGTCGCGGCCCGGCTCGGTGCCGGGGATCCGGGCGACCAGGTTGGCCCGGCCGGGGGCGGACTCGTGGATCTCGGCGTCGACGCCGACCTCGGCGAGCTTCTCCGCGACGTACTCCGCGGCGCGCCGCTCGCCCGCGCTGGTGTCGTTGTCCCCGGTGTTGGTGGTGTCGATGCGCAGCAGGTCCCGGCAGAGGTCCACGACCTCGTCGGTGGGCTCGGGTGAGGCGGAGGTCGTCATCGGTTCCTTATACCAGCCGGACGGCCCGCGACGGCCGGCGCGGTGCGGCCCGGTTTCGCGCGGCGCGCGACCGGGTAACGCCGAACATCGATTCCGGCCACCCCTGCCGGCCCCCACGAGGAGGGCACCATGACCGTCCCCCTGCCGCCGCTCCCGCCCGCCGCCGACGACGCGTACCGGCCGGGTGGGCGGAGCCTGGCCGACCTCGTGGACGCCGAGCACCGCACCCTGCTGGAGCTGGCCGACCGGGTGACCGAGCCGGGGCTGGACCCGGCCGGCCGGCGCCGGGTGCTCGACGTGCTGACCGCGGCGGTGTCGCGGCACCTCTCCGCCGAGGAGCAGTATCTCTTCCCGGCCGCCCGCGCCGCGGTGCCGGAGAGCGGCGAGCTGGTCGCCCGGGAGATCGAGGCGGACGCCGCGCTGCTGACCGCGTTGAAGCGGTTGTCCGGCCCGGACGACGCGGTGGTCGCCGACGTGGCCGAGCGGGTCCGCCGGCACGTCAGCCGGGTCGCCGCGCTGGTCACGCCGCTGCGCGAGGTGGCCAGCGACGCCGAGCTGATCCGGTTGGGCAACCGGTGGGAGATCGCCGAGGAGGCGGCGCCGACCCGCCCGCACCCGGGCACCCCGGCCACCCCGCCCTGGAACAAGATCGTCGAGCCGGCGGTGGGGGTGCTGGACAAGGTGCGCGACGCGGTCACCGGGCGGCGCACCCGGCTGGCCGACCTGGAGCATCGCCGGGACGCCTGAGCCGATCCGCCCCTTCCCGGACACCCGTTCGTGGTCCTACCGTCACGTTATGAATCTGGAGCTGCGACACCTGCGGGTGGTCTGCGCGATCGCCGAGACGGGGAGCGTCACCAAGGCGGCCTCCCTGCTCGGCCTGGCCCAGCCGGCGCTGACCGCCCAGCTCCAGCGGATCGAGCGGGTGCTCGGCGGGCCGCTGTTCGAGCGGGACCGCCGGGGCGCCCGGCCCACCGCGCTGGGTGAGCTGGTGCTGGACCGGGCCCGGGTGCTGCTGCCGGCGATGAAGGGGCTGCAGGACGAGGCGGCCCGGCTGGCCGGCGCGGGCGACCCGCTGCGCCGCTACCGCTTCGGCGGGGTGAACAGCCCGATCCTGGGCCGGCTGGTGCACCGGCTCGCCGCCGAGCGCGCCGACGCGCAGATCACCACGTACGCGTCCTGGTCGGTGGACGAGCTGGCCCAGATGGTGGCCGGCGGCCGGCTCGACTTCGCGCTCACCGGCGTGTGCGGGGACGCCGCGCCGTCGCCGGTGTTCGGGCTGAGCTGGCGGGAGGTGGCCGTCGACCCGGTCTTCGTGCTGCTGCCGCAGACCCACCCGCTGGCCGGTCGGGACGAGGTCGACCTGGTCGACCTGCGGCGCGAGCAGTGGGTGGCGGCGCCGGGCGACGGCTGCTTCGGCGACTGCTTCGCCGCCGCCTGCGCGCGCGCCGGCTTCACCCCCCGCAAGGTGTACGAGGCCGACGTGCGGGCCGCGCTGGACCTGGTCGACGCGGGCACGGCGGTGGCGCTGTGCCAGGCCACCTTCCGGCCGGTGACCGGGCTGGTCACCCGCCGGCTGGCCGGCGCCCCGCTGCGCTGGCGGCTGCTGTTCGGCTGGCACCCGGACGCGCCGGCCGCGGCGGTAGCGGAGCCGGTGCTGGAGACGGCGGTGGCGGCGTACACCGACGCGCTGGCCAACCACCCGGACTATCTGGCCTGGCTGCTGGCCCACCCCGACTTCGGGGTGCAGCCGCACGGCGCGGGCGGGGTGCGAACCGCCTGAACGCGGGTATCTCGGCGGCATGACTGATCTGTATCCGGCCGCCGACGACCGGGAGCTGCTGCGTCGAGCGGCCACCGCGCACACCGCCGCCGCCGCCGACGTGGAAGCGTTCCTGCGCCGCCTGCCGGAGGTGCCGGACCCGGCCGACGTCACCGAGTACGCCGACCTGCTCAGCCGGGAGGAGCGGGCCCGGGCGGACCGGCAGGCCGCCGCCGACGCCGCCGGGCTGCGACTGCCCAGCATGGAGTCCGAGTAGGACGCCGGCGCCCGGGCACCCACCGCCCGGGCGCCGGCGTCGGGCTCAGCGTTCGACGAGCACGTCGTGGCCGAGGTCGAGCAGCGCGTGCCGCCACTCGTCGTCGGCGTTGCCCCGGCCCGGCTTCTCCGCGGTCAGCTCCCGGATCCGGCTGATCGCCTCCCGCATCACCTCGATGTCCTCCGGGGTGAGGTCGACCTTGCGCTTGCGCAGCACGGCGAGGATGTGCCGCCCGGGCTCGGGCAGGTCCAGGTCCGGGTCGGGGCCGAACGCCTCCTCCCCCGACCCGCGGGTCAGCAGCCACTGTCGTAGCTGCTCGGAGGGCACGTTCACCTCGGCGTGGAAGTCGTCCCAGATCACCTCGACCTCGGGGTCGAGTCGCGCCTCGCGTACCATCACGCCTCCTCTCCCGGCGGCGGCCCGGACTCCTCCGGATCGCCCTCGCCGTGCGGTGTCTGCTGGGTGAGACCTTCCGGCGGCACCCGGACCCGGGACGGGTTCGCCGTGGGCGCCGCCTCGATCGGTTCGCCGGCCGCGGTGTCCTCCCGGGTCTCCTCGGGTTCGGTCATGTCCGCCCTCCGATCCGTGCGCGGTGGGCCGGGCCGGCCCGCCGAGGGTGGCCGTACCGTTCATCGCGGATGGGACGTGGTGGCGGCCGTGTATCCGCGCTCACCGGCGGACACCTCGAAGACGAGCTGGTCGTCGCGGGCGTCCACGGTGACCTTCTGCCCCGGCGAGATCTCGTTCTCCAGCAGCATCCGGGACAGCCGGTTGTCGACCTCGCGCTGGATCACCCGGCGCAACGGGCGGGCCCCGAACTCCGGCTGGTAGCCGTGCTCGGCGAGCCAGTCGACGCCGGCGGTGCTGATCTCCACCTGGATGTCCTGGGCGTGCAGCCGGCGGCGGGTCTCCTCCAGCAGCAGGCCGGTGATCTCGCGCAACTGCTCGGCCTCCAGCCGCTGGAAGATGATGATCTCGTCGACCCGGTTGAGGAACTCGGGGCGGAAGTTCTCCTGCAGCCGGCGCATCAACCGTTCCCGCAGCTCGGTGGACTCCTGCTGGCCCGGCTCGCCGGTGGCGAAGCCGACCGTGCGCTGGGCCCCGGTGATCAGCTCCGAGCCGAGGTTGCTCGTCATGATCAGGACGGTGTTCTTGAAGTTCACGGTCCGGCCCTGGCTGTCGGTGAGCCGGCCGTCGTCGAGCACCTGGAGCAGGATGTTGAAGACGTCGGGATGCGCCTTCTCGATCTCGTCCAGCAGCACCACCGCGTACGGGCGGCGGCGGACCGCCTCGGTGAGCTGGCCGGCCTCCTCGTAGCCGACGTAGCCGGGCGGGGCGCCGACCAGCCGGCTGACGGTGTGCCGCTCCTGGAACTCGCTCATGTCCACCCGGACCATCCGGTCCGCCTCGCCGAACAGCGCCTCGGCGAGCGCCCGGGCCAGCTCGGTCTTGCCGACGCCGGTGGGGCCGAGGAACAGGAAGCTGCCCATCGGCCGGTTCGGGTCGGCCAGCCCGGTCCGCGAGCGGCGCACCGCCTCGGACACCGCGCCCACCGCGTCGTCCTGCCCGATCACCTTCTCGTGCAGGTGCCCCTCCAGGCGCAGCAGGCGGTCGCGTTCCTCCTCGGTGAGCTGGGTGACCGGGATGCCGGTGGCCCGGGACACCACCTCGGCGATCTCCTTCGTGCCGACCTCGGGCACGTGGTTGGGGCCCTCGTCGCCGCGGGCGCGGCGGATCTGGTCCTCCAGCTCGGCGAGCCGGTCGCGCAGCGAGGAGGCCCGCTCGTACTGCTCGTCGGAGACCGCCTGCTCCTTGTCCCGGCGCACCTCGTCGAGCTGCTGTTCCAGGTCGCGCACGTCGGAGGCGGGGGTGCGGGTGCGCAGCCGCACCCGGGCGCCGGCCTGGTCGATCAGGTCGATCGCCTTGTCCGGCAGGAACCTGTCGGTGACGTACCTGTCGGACAGCTCGGCGGCGGCGACCACCGCCTCGTCGGTGAACCGGACCTGGTGGTGCGCCTCGTAGCGGTCGCGCAGGCCGCGCAGGATGGCGACGGTGTCCTCGACGGTCGGCTCGGGCACCAGCACCGGCTGGAACCGGCGGGCCAGGGCGGCGTCCTTCTCGATGCTGCGCCGGTACTCGTCGAGCGTGGTCGCCCCGATCACCCGCAGCTCACCGCGGGCCAGCGCCGGCTTGAGCATGTTGGACGCGTCCATCCCGCCCTCGCTGCCCGCGCCGCCGGCGCCGACCAGGGTGTGGATCTCGTCCAGGAAGACGATCAGCTCGTCGCGGTGGGCGCGGATCTCGTCGATCACCTTCTTCAGGCGTTCCTCGAAGTCGCCCCGGTAGCGGGTGCCGGCGACCAGGCCGGCCAGGTCGAGCTGGACCACGCGCTTGCCGATGAGCGTCTGCGGCACGTCGCCGTCGCAGATCCGCTCGGCCAGCCCCTCCACGATGGCGGTCTTGCCGACGCCGGCCTCGCCGATCAGCACCGGGTTGTTCTTGGTCCGCCGGGACAGGATCTCCACCGCCTGCTCGATCTCGTCCGCCCGGCCGATCACCGGGTCGATCTGGTCCATCCGGGCCAGCTCGGTGAGGTCCTGCCCGTACTGGTCGAGGGTGGGCGTGCCGCGGTCCGGGCGCGGCCCGTTCGCCGCGCCCCGCTCGGCGCTGGCCGCCTGCAACGACTCCGGTTGGATCCGGCCGGCGGCGAGCATCCGGCCGGCCGGCGACTCCGGGTTCAGCGGCAGCGCCATCAGGATGTGCTCGGGTCCGATGTAGTTGGCGCCCATCGCCCGGGAGAGCTGGTGCGCGTCCAGCAGCGCCCGCTTCGCGGCCGGGGTGAGCGACAGGTTCGGCGGCACCTCGCCGCCCGGCGCGCCCTCCGCGCGCCCGCCGAGCGCGTTGACCAGCGCGTCCGGGTCGGCGCCGGCGCGCCGGACCAGGTCCCGCAGCGGCTCGCGCTGCAACGCGGCCCAGAGCAGGTGGTCGGTGTCCAGGTCGTTGCTGTGTTTCTGGGCGGCGCGCCGGGCCGCGTCGGCGAGCATCTCCCGGGCGTCCGCGGTCATCAGGCGGGTGATGTCGACGCGGTGGGCGGGCCGGCGCCCACCCTCGCCCCGACCGAAGTAGCGGGCCAGGAACTCGTCCCACGGGTCGTTGCCGAAGTCACCGGGTCCCATCATCTTCGTCCTCCGCAGTCGGTCGGCACGACCGGGACGCGACGGGGCGCGGCGCGGTCGGCGGTGGCTACCCGGCGGGATGCGCGACAAACGCGACACCGGTGGCAGGCTGGGGGCATGGAGAGCCGAGCGCTGCTTGTCGTCGATGGGGCGAACGTGGTCGGGTCGCGGCCGGACGGCTGGTGGCGGGACCGGGCCGGCGCGGCGGTGCGGCTGCGCGACGCGCTCGCGCCGCTGGCCGCCGCCGGCCTGCCCCCGGAGCTGCCACCGCCGGTGCAGGTGGTGCTGGTCGTGGAGGGCGCGGCCCGGCACGTCGCGCCGGCGCCCGACGTCGACGTGGTGTCCGCCGCCGGGTCCGGCGACGACACGGTGGTCGAGCTGGTCGCCGCCGCGGCGGACCGGCGCCGGGTGGTGGTCACCGCCGACCGGGAGCTGCGGGCCCGGGTGACCGCGCTGGGCGCGGAGGTACGCGGACCGCGCTGGCTGGGCCGCTGACGCCGGTCCCGTGGGCGGGACCCGGCCGTCCGCGGGTGGGACCGGCGGACCCGCCCAGGCGTGGTCTTCGCGCACGTCAGCGCCGTAACCGGACACCGGGGCAGGAACGACGCGTGGGTGGATGTTCGCCCAACCGTCGGGATGCGTTGTAATGGAGATCTCCCTTGCCCCCAGGAGGTCCCCGTGGCGAGCGTCGCCGAGCTGAAGGCCGCCATCGATGTCGCTCTCCAGCAGATCGGTGACGGCCAGACAGCGGTGCAGGCCGCCGGCGAGAAGTTGGCCGAGGCGCAGCAGACGCTTGCCGGCGCGCTGGAGGGCAGCGGCCACGAGACGGTCGAGGCGGCGCAGGCCTCGCTGACCCAGGCCAGCCAGGAGCTGGAGGAATGCCTCGCCGCGACACTGGTGGCGGTGGAGCAGGCGCAGCTCTACGTCGCGACGCTCTGAGGGGCCGGCCGTGTCCATCGTCGAGGACATCGGCGCGCAGGTCCGCGCCGCCGCCGAGGAGCTGCCGCTGGCGCAGCTCGCCGCCGCGCTGGAGAAGCTCGGCCAGGCCGAGGAACGACTGCGCTGGGTGCGCCAGGAGTCGGCCGACCCGATGGGGGTGCCGGAGCTGACCTCGGCCACCGAGCACGCCGAGACCGCCGGCTACGCGCTGCGGGTGGCGCAGGAGCAGCTCAGCGCGTACCTGGCCGCGATCGGGCTGGCCGCCGACGGCACGCCCACCGCGCCGGCGGGCGAGCGGCGGCCCCGGCACGACGCGCCGCGCGGCGAGGCGCCGCCGACGCCCGGCGCGGCCGCCGCGCAGGACGAGCCGCCCGCGGTGCGCCGCTGGTGGGCGGTCCGGGTGGCGGAGCTGACCGGCGGGCGGGAGGGCGCCCCGGACGAGCCGGACCAGCGGGTCGAGGACTCCCGCGAGCTGCTGCGCCGGGTGGTGGTCGGGATCCGCTCCGGCGACCGGGACCGGCTGCACGCCGAGCTGCGCCGGGCCCACGCCGACGTCGGGCTGGGGATGGCCGCGATCGCCCCGCCGATGCTGCGCGACCTGGCCGGGGAACTGCTCGGCCACCCACCCCGCGCGGACGACCTGGGCCGGCTGCGCCGCGAGCTGGACGGGCGGGTCCGCGACCTGCTGCCCGGGCTGCCGCCGCCGGTGCTGGACACGCTGCTCACCCGGGTCTGCCGGATGCCGCCGCCGCGCCGCGACGACGGGCCGGAGCAACCGCACGCCGCCGACCCGGCGGTCACCGCCGGGGTGCTCGCCGGCGTGCTGCTCGACCGGCTCGGCCGGGACCTGCCGAAGGACACCGAGGAACGGGAGCCGTCGCGTGGCTGACGTCCGCGCCCAACTGGTCACCCGCGTGCGGGGGATGCTCTCCGAGGCGCTGGGGGCCACCCGTACCCGGCTGGCCGCCGCCGACGCCGACCTGACCGCCGGGCGGGAGCGGCTGGACCGGACCCGCCGCGCCGCCGCGGCGGTGCCGGCCCGGGTCGGCGCGGCGCGTGACCGGCGGCTCGCCGAGATCGACGCCCGGCACGCCGCCCGCCTGGCCGAGCTGGCGCGCCGCGCCGCCGACGCGGCGCGGCGGGAGGCGCCCGGCGCGGCGTCCGAGCCCTGGGACCGCTGGCGGACCACGCCCGCCGGCCGGGCCGAGCCGCCGGGCGCGTTCCGGATCGGCACGGTACGCATCGCCGGCGCGGAGCCGGTGCCGGCGCTGGTCCCGCTGCTCGACGCCGGGCACGCGCACCTGGCCGGCGGCGACCGCGACGGCCTGGCCTCGGTGGTGCCCGCGCTGCTGCTGCGTTCCGTCGGCCGGGCCGACCCGGGCGCGGTGCGGGTGTACGGCTACGACCCGGAACACCTGGGCGGCGGGCTGGCCGGGTTCGCGCCGCTCGGCACCGCCGGCCTGCTCACCTCCGTCGGCCCCGGCGGGCTGGGCCGGCTGCTGGACGACCTGGTGGAGCAGATCCGCCGGATCAACGCGACGGTGCTGGCCGGCGAGTACGCGTCGCTGCGCGAGCTGGCCGCCGCCACCGGGCGCCGGCCGGAGCCGTGGCGGGTGGCGGTGCTGCTCGGCGGCGACGAGTTGTCCCGGCACGAGCGGGGCCAGCTCGACCGGGTGGTCCGCACCGGGGCGGCCTGCGGCGTGCACCTGGTGGTCCGCGGCACCGACCTGCCCGACGACCCGACGGTCACCCGGATCGTGGTCGAGGAGGACGACGCCCGGATCGCCGGGCTGCCGGTGGTGCTCGACGCCCCGCCGCCGGCCGCCCTGGTCACCGAGACGTGCCGCGCGGTCGCCTCCCGGGTCGCCGCCGGCCCTCCGCCGACACCCTTCACCGACCTGCTCCCCCCGCCCGACGAATACTGGCGGGAGGATTCGGCGCACGGCCTCAGCGCCCCGATCGGCGAGGGCCCGCACGGGCGGCCGGTGCTGCTCACGCTCGGCGACTACCCGCCGCACGCGTTGATCGGCGGGCCGTCCGGCACCGGCAAGACCAACCTGATCTTCGCCTGGATCGGCGCGCTCGCCGCCCGCTACTCCCCCGCCGAGCTGGAGTTCTATCTGCTCGACTTCAAGGAGGGGGTGTCCTTCGCCCGGTTCGCCAAGGGCCGGCGCGACCCGAGCTGGCTGCCGCACATGCGCCTGGTCGGGATCAACGTCAACACCGACCGCGAGTTCGGCCTGGCCCTGCTCCGCTTCCTCGCCGAGGAGCTGCGCCGGCGGGCCGACGCGGCGAAGAAGCACGAGGTCACCAAGCTGGCCGAGCTGCGCGCGGTGGACCCCACCGGGCACTGGCCGCGCATCGTCGCGGTGGTCGACGAGTTCCAGGCGCTGCTCGCCGGCCGGGACGTGGTCGCCCGGGAGGCCGCCGACCTGCTGGAGGACCTGGCCCGGCGGGGCCGTTCGCAGGGCATCCACCTGGTGCTCGCCTCGCAGGACGTGCGCGGCATCGAGGCGTTGTGGGGCCGGCCCGCCCTGGTCGCCCAGTTCACCCTGCGCATCGCGCTGCCCAAGGCGCTGCGCATCCTGGCCGAACGCAACGACGCCGCGCAGTCGCTGCCCCGCCACCACGCCGTGGTCAACGCCGAGTCCGGCCTGGCCGAGGGGAACGAGGTGGCGCGCATCCCGTCGGCGAGCGACTGGGAGACGTGGAGCGAGTTGCAGCACCGGCTGTGGCGGATGCGCCCGCAGGACGCCGCGCCGGCCCGGCTCTTCGACGGCGACGCGATCCCCCGGCTGGCCGAGGCGCCGGACTTCCGTGCCCTGACCGCCCCCGAGCAGGGCGTGCCGCGCAGCCCGGTGGCGCTGCTCGGCGAGATCATCGACGTGCAGTCCCGCTCGGCGGCGCTACGGCTGCCCCGGGCCCCGGGGCGCAACCTCGCGGTGCTGGGCACCCGGGTGGACGAGGCGTGCGCGGTGCTCGACGCCGCCGCCCGCTCGCTGGCCCGGCAGTACGCCCCGGGCGCCGCCCGCTTCTCCATCGCCTGCCTCGACCAGGACGCCGACCCGGCCGCCCGCGCGCTCTACGAGGACCTGCCCGGCGAGCCGTCCTGGTACGACGAGGAGACGGTGCCCGAGCTGATGGCCGAGGTGGGCGACGGGCTGGCCGCGCCGGGCACCCCGCGTACGCCGCACTTCCTGCTGCTCTACGCGGTGGACGCGGCGGCCGGGGCGCTCGCCGGCAAGGCGGGCACCCGCACCGGGTTGGAGCAGTTGCGCCGGATCCTGCACGACGGGCCGGAGCGGCGCACCCACGTGCTGGCGTGGTGGCGGGGCGTGGCCCGGATGCGTGCCGACCTGGGTGGCGCCGGCGCCCGCACGGACCAGATCGGGGCCTGGGTGGCGCTCGACGTGCAGGGCGGTGAGCTGGGCTCCTCGCTCTACCCCGGCAGCGGCGGGCCGGACTGGTATCCCCGGCCGTGGCGCGGTCTCTACTTCGACCGCGCGGTGCACCGCACCGGACAGGTGATCATCCCTTATGGTCCGTCCCGATGAACGAACCGGTCTCCAGTGAGACGTACCGCGCCCAGATCCGCCGCCTCGCCGAGCTCACCGCCCGGGTGTCCGCCCAGCGGGCCGAGGCGCACACCTGGCACGCGCAGCAGGTGACCGCCGCCGAGCGGGCGGTGGCCGACGCGGCCGAGCAGGTGCGACGCGCCCGGGCGGAGGTGGACGAGGCGCAGCGGATGGTGGAGCGGGTCGACGGCGAGGTCGCCCACCTGTGGGCGCAGGTGCGGTCCCGGGTCGGTGGGGGCGCCCGACGCCTGGGCGACCCGCCGGGGCCGGTACGCGGGGCCGCCGGTGACCCGGTGCCGCTGCTGCGCGGCGTGCGCGAGCTGCTGGAGCGCACCGGCCAGCCGGGTGAGCTGCCCGGCTCGGTGAACCCGCTGCTGATCGCGTGCGGGGTGGGCGGCGCGCTGGTGGCATACCTGCTGGGCATCGGCGCGCGGGCGTTGGGCGCCGGCTCGGGCGGCGACCTGGCGGTCGGCCTACCGGTGCTGGCGCTGGTGGTGACGCTGCTCGGGCCGCTGGTCGGGTTGGCGCCGGCCCGGCTGCTGGCCGACCGCCGGCACGCGGTGCTGACCCCGCGCCCGATGATCCTGGTGGCCGCCAGCGGCCTGGCGACCACCCTGCTCCTGCTGGCGGTCACCTACACCCGCTGACGCGGGCCGGCCCCGACGTGCCGGGGCCGGCGCCGGGCGGGGTCAGGCGGGGACCAGGACCGCCTCGCGGAGCAGGCGGCGGGTGAGGACCAGGCGGTCGGCGTCGTCGTCGAGGCCGGGCAGGTCGCCGACCCGGTTCACCTCGCCGGCGAGCAGCGCGCGCAGCGCCGGCTCGCAGGTGCCGGGCAGGGTGAGCGTGCGGTCGACCAGGCGCAGCGTGACGCGGCCATCCCCGGTCGGGGCGAGCTGCCAGCGCAGGCCGCCGCGCGGCGCGACCCGGCTGTCCGGGTGGAGCCGGGCCAGCGCCTCGGCCTGCGCGAGGGGGCGGATCGGCGCCGGTCGGGCGGCCGGCCACACCCGGGCCCGCAGCCGCGCGGCCACCGCCGCCGGGTCGGCCCGCAGCAGCCAGTCGCGCAGCGCCTCGACGGTCTCGGTGAGCTCCGGCTCGATCGCCTCCGCGTCGGCCAGGTCCAGGCCGAACGGCAGGCCGGCGCGCAGCCGGGCGTCCTCGGCGGCGAGCGCCGCCAGTTCCTCCACCAGGGCGTAGCGGGTGAGCGCCCGGATCCCCACGGTCAGGTGCAGCGAGCTGGACTCCTGCGCCTGGGCGCTGTGCAGCCAGCCGCGCGGCAGGTAGAGCGCGTCGCCCGGTTCGAGCACGACGTCCAGCGCGGGCCGGCCCTCGGCGGTGGCGGAGACCTCGTCGGCCCGGCCGCCCCACGGCTGGCGCTCCAGCGGGTCGGTGAGCACCGGCGGGTGGATCCGCCAGCGCTTGCGGCCGTCGACCTGGAGCACGAACACGTCGTGGGTGTCGTAGTGGGTGGCGAAGCCCTGGCTGCCGGCCGGGGTCAGGTAGGCGTTGACCTGCAGCGGCTGGGCCACCGCCGCGCCCAGGTCGCGGGCCAGGTCGACGAGCGCCGGCCAGGTGCGGTGCAGGCCCTGCAGCACCAGTGTGGCGCCGTCGGCGTAGAGCGCCAGGACCTTCTCGTCGAGCACCTGGTCGCCGATCTCGGCGCCGGCACCACCGCCGCCGGTGTAACGCGCCGCCGGCACGAGCTGGCCGTCCTTGGCCACCCGCAGGAACGGGGTACGCAGGCCGCGCCGGCTGAGCAGCTCGTCGGCGTCGGCGGGGCTGAGCAGGTCGGTGAAGCCGTGCGGGTTGGGCAGATCGGCGGCCCGGGACAGCAGCGGGCTGCGCCCCCAGTGGTCGGCGGCGAACTTGGCCGGTTCGACGGCCACGCACCGGACCAGCGCCGCGGCGGCGGGGGACGGCACCGCCGGGTGGCCGTGGCCACCCGGCGGGTCGACGTGCGTGGTGCTCATGTGTCAGGCGCTGCCGTCGGCGCCGCCGTCGTGCTGACCGGGGGTCGCGCCGCCGTCGGCCGGACCCTCCGCGCTGCCGTCCGCGCCGCCGTCGTGCTGGCCCGGGGTCGCGCCGCCGTCGGCCGGACCCTCCGCGCTGCCGTCCGCGCCGCCGTCGTGCTGGCCCGGGGTCGCGCCGCCGTCGGCCGGACCCTCCGCGCCACCGTCCGCGCCGCCGTCGTGCTGGCCCGGGGTCGCGCCGCCGTCGGCCGGACCCTCCGCGCCACCGTCCGCGCCGCCGTCGTGCTGGCCGGGGGTGGCACCGCCGTCGGCCGGGCCCTCCAGGCCGCCGCCGCCGTTGGTCTGGATGTCGTCGTCGTTCAATGCCATGGGTGCTCCCTCGGTGTGCCGCCCCGCGTGTTCCCGGGGTCCGTCTTCAGCGGGGGGTACCCCACGCCCGATCTTCTCTAACCACACGGTAGACGCCCGGACCGGCGCGCACCGACGGTTCGCGCCCGGACGGCGGCCGGGGCCGGTCGGTGCCAGGATGGGGCCGGAGGAGACGCGCGAGGAGGTAGGCACGTGGCGCAGCCGGAACCGCTCACCCCGCTGACCGAGGACTGGCACCGGGCGCTGGCCGTGGTGGCCCACCCGGACGACCTGGAGTTCGGCGCCGCCGCCGCGGTCGCCCGCTGGACGCGCCAGGGCAAGGAGGTCGTCTACTGCCTGCTCACCAGCGGTGAGGCCGGGATCGACGGGATGCCGCCGGAGCGCAGCCGGGTGCTGCGCGAGGAGGAGCAGCGCGCGTCCGCCGCCGTGGTCGGGGTGTCCGCGGTCGAGTTCCTCGGGCTGCCCGACGGGCTGCTGGAGTACGGCGTGCCGCTGCGCCGGGCGATCGCCGGGGTGGTCCGCCGGCACCGGCCCGACGTGGTGCTCACGAACAACTTCCGGGAGACCTGGGACGGCGAGTACGCGCTCAACCAGGCCGACCACATCGCCTGCGGCCGGGCCACCCTGGACGCGGTCCGCGACGCCGGCAACCGGTGGATCTTCCCGGAGCAGCTCGGCGGCGGGACCGAGCCGTGGTCCCGGGTGCGCGAGGTGTGGGCGCCGGATCACCTGTGGCCCGGCACGGGGTGGACGTGACGGACAGCTTCGACGCCGGGGTGGCGTCGTTGCGGGCGCACGGCGCCTACCTGAGCGGGCTCGGCGACGGCGGCTTCGACGCCGAGGAGTTCCTGGAGGGGATGGCCCGGCCCGCCGGCGCCCGGCTCGGCGTCCGCTACGGCGCCGCGTTCGAGGTGTTCCGGATCGACCTGGCCTGACGGCCGCGGCCCGCCCCACCGCACCGGCGGGACGGGCCGAGGCGGGACCGGTCAGGGAATGAGCTGACCGAGGCCCTGCGGCATGTTCGACTTCACGTCCTGCCACTCGCCCTGCGATACGTGCCGGCGCAGGGTGTCCAGCACGACCTGGGTCACCCGCTGCGGACCACCCTCGACGTCGTACGGGAAGCCCTGGCGGACCTCGTAGAGGAAGTCGTCGCGGTTGAGCTTGATCGGCACGTTCTCCGGTTGCCAACCGTCGAAGTAGATGCCCCGCAGCAGGACCGGCAACTGCTGGGCGAACTCGGCGCTCTCGCCCACCGGCATCCGGTCACGCAGCAGGTGCAGCACCGTGCGCAACGCCGCGTACGACTGGTTGCGCCGCTCCGGCGGCCAGCCGTAGGCCGACTCGATCTCCTTCAGGATCACGTTCGTCTTGTCCAGTGAGGACTCGAACGCGGACATCAGGTGTTCAGCCATCCCGCTCACCCCCGGGCGTCGGTCTCCCAGCGTCGGTCGTCGGCGCGTCGCGGCGGGCCGCTGGGCCCCCGCCACAGCCGGGTCGGGCTGAACCGGCTGTGCCGCCCGCCCCGCTCCCGCGGGACGTCGGAGTTGCCGACCACGTGCAGGACGCCACCGCGGCGTCGATCCGCCACCACCCGTACCGTCATGACCCACCTCCTGGTCGCCGCGCGGTCGGTGGTCCGCGCGTCGGGTCCATGCTGCGCGGCGGGTGGGTGAGCCGGCCTCACCCGCAGCGGGTGAGGCGGGCTCAGCGGGCCAGCAGGTCGACGAGCGTGGTGGCGTTGCGCTGGGCGTTGTCCCGGAAGCAGTTGTTCATCAATACGTGCGTCTGCTCGGCCCGGTCGGCCAGCTCGCGCAGCTTCGGCGCCCAGTCGCGCAGTTCCCGGTCGGAGTAGTCGTAGCCGAACTTCTCGTGGATGTCCTTGCTGGTCCACCTGTCGCTGTGCCCGTGGAACCGGACCACCGCGAGGTCCGCGGTGGCGGCCAGCACCGGGGGTACGGACGACCGGTGCCCCTGCGGCATGTCCACGCAGACGAACGGCAGGTCGTGCCCGCGCAGGAAGTCGAGCGTCTCGTCGGCGTTGTCGCCGTCGAACCAGGAGGCGTGCCGGAACTCGAAGACCGGCCGCAGCGGCGCGCACCGCCGGGCCACCTCGAGCAGGTACTGCTTGTTGTCCCGCTTGATGGTGAACCAGGGCGGGAACTGGAACAGCAGCGCGCCGAGCTTGCCGGCGTCGACGAGCGGGTCCAGCGCGGACAGGAAGCGCGTCCAGACCTCCTCGTACGCCTGCGCCGGCAGGTCGCCCGGGTAGACGCTGCGCTTCTCCGTCTCCGGGCGCAGGTCCTTGTAGAGCGCGGAGACCCGGGTCGGGTGACCGGTCAGCAGGCTGAACGCCTTGACGTTGAAGGTGAACCCCGGCGGGGTGCGCTCCGCCCACAGTCGCGCGGTGCGCTCGGCGGGCGGTGAGTAGTAGGTCGCGTCCACCTCGACAAGCGGGAACCGCCGGGCGTAGTAGGACAGCCGGCGCTCCGGGGTGTCGGCGTCCGCCGGATACCAGCCGGAGTCGAGCAGGGTCCGGTCGGTCCACGACGCGGTGCCGACCTTGATCTCACCCATGCGTGCCGACCGGCGCGGCGGGGCTGGGCGGCTCAGGCCGCCCGCCGCTCCCGGGTCTGCTTGCAGGCCACGCAGGACGTGGCGGACGGGAAGATCTCCAGCCGCTCGACCGGGATCGGCGCGGTGCAGCCCTCGCAGAAGCCGTAGGTGCCCTCGTCGAGGCGGGCCAGCGCGCGCTCGAACTGGGCGCGCCGCTCCAGGATGGTGCGCAGCAGGGACTGCGCGGTGTCCCGCTCGGCGGTCTTGGTGCCGCTGTCGGCCTGGTCGTCGCCGGCGGTGTCGCCGACCTCGACCAGCCGCAGCACCTGGCTCTGCATGACCGCCTGGTCGTACTCCGCGGTCAGCTCGTCGTACCGGGACCGCAGGGACTGCCGGATCTGGTCGACCTCCGCCTGGGAGCGGACGGTGGTCGTCGTGTCGTGGACGAGCATCGCTGCCTGCCTTTCCTGCAGTCTCACGCCGGGTCCTCCGGGGCGGGACGCGCCGGAGGACCCGGTTGACGGACGTCGGATGCGCGGGCGGGATCACCCGTGCTCTGTGAGCCGGGCGATTACCCCTGCCTCCGGCGGGCCAAACCGGAGACTTCCTGGCACTTTCCGGTGAGTTCGTCCGGCCTGGTCAGGGCCGTTCCACGAGGGCCGGGTGGCGGGGGTCGTCGGCGCGCACCACCACGTCGGCGAAGGAGGCCGGGTCGACCTCGTCGGCGTAGCGGGCGAAGGCCGGCAGGGTCCAGCGCCGGGCCGGGTCCGTGCGCCGCTCCAGCGCCGCCGGGGAGAGCACCAGGTGGACGGTCAGGTCGAACGGCAGTGTGCCGCCGAGCAGCAGCGCGCCGCTGACCAGGACCACCCCGCCGGGCGGCAGGTCCCGGTAGGCGGCCCGGCTGGCCCGGTCGGCGTCGGCGTCCCACAGCGACGGCAGCAGCCGCCCGCTGCCGTGCGGGCCGGCCGGGTCGAGCACCTCGCGGCGCAGCCCGGGTTCGTCGAGCCAGCCCTCGTAGTAGGCGTCCGGGTTGGTGCGCCCCTGCTCCAGGCGCACCGAGGCGGGACGCAGGAAGTCGTCGGCCCGGACGTGCAGCGCCGGCCGGCCGGCGGCCCGCAGCGGGTCGACGAGGGCGTCGGCGAGGGCGTCCGGCGCGGCGGCCGGCGGGCCGTCGACGGCCACCCGCAGCCGGCCGGGCGTCTCGGCGTCGGCGAGACGCGCGGCCAGCTCGGCGACGAGCAGGTCGGGGCTGATCGGGCGGACGGCCATCCGACCATCCTGCCCGGCCGGTCGGGCCGGCTCACCTCGTGGTCGGGTCCGGGCGGTCGGGGCTCCGTCCGGCGGGCGGCCGAGGGCGGCGGGCGGTCAGCCGGTGCGGTCGATGGTCACCCGCGCGTCGTCGGCGAGCCGGTAGCCGACGCCGTAGACGGTGGTGACCAGCGGGACGTCCACGCCCACCTTGCCGCGCAGCCGGCGCACGTGCACGTCGACGGTGCGGACGCCGGCGTGTTCGTACCCCCAGACCGCGTTGAGCAGTTGCAGCCGGGTGAACACCCGGCGCGGGTGGGCGACCAGGTGCAGCAGCAGGTCGAACTCCAGCCGGGTCAGCGGCAGCGGCTCGCCGTCGCGCAGCACCGACCGGGAGGACGCCAGGATGTGCAGGGCCGGGATGGTCGGGGCGAGCGGGCGCGCCGGGGCGCGGCCGGCCGGCACCTCGGGCCGGCGGTCCACCGCCGCGGTGCCGGTGCTGACCACCGCGTCGCCTCGTTCGAGCAGCTCCCGCGCGGCGTCGAGAAGCCGACGGGCGGCCGGGACGAGCGACTCCTCACAGGCGAGCGGGATGTTCAGGGTCACCGTGAGCACGGGGGTGGCCGTGTTGGCGGGGCGACGCTGGCCGCCGGGCGGACGGCCGGGGACCGCGGGTTGGGACGTATGCCATCCGGCGCGCGACGAGGCGGGGCTGACCGACATGGTCCTCCTTGGCTGGTCCGGGTATCTCCCCACGGCCCGGGACGCCGCTTCATCGATGCTTCCCGGCGCTCGCGTGAGGGTCAAGGGGCCACTGCGTTGCATGAATGTGACAATTGACGAACGCATCGGAGCCGGGTGCTCGCTCTGCGTACGATGCTCGTTGATTAGAGCAGAGCGGCCGGACGAGGCGGCACCGGGGGTCCCCGGGCGGTTCACAATGGCGCCCCGAGGCGCGAACGTGAACGCGGCGTGCCCGGTCACCGGGCACGCCGCGGGTCGGCCGCGACCGGCTCAGGCGTCCCGGTCCACCTCGATCGGGGCGTCGTCGGCGAGCCGGTAGCCGACGCCGTACACGGTGGTCACCAGCGGCGTGTCCGGCCCGAACTTGGCGCGCAGCCGGCGCACGTGCACGTCCACGGTCCGGGCCACCGCGTGCTCGTAGCCCCAGACGTTCGCGAGCAGTTGCAGCCGGGTGAACACCCGGCGGGGATGCTCGGCGAGAAATAGCAGCAGGTCGTACTCGATGCGGGTCAGGCTGACCTCGACGCCGCCGTGCCGGACCCGGCGGGTGCCGGTGAGGATGCGCACGCCGCCGGGCTCCCCCGGCGGGGTCACCGGACGGGGCCCGGCCGGCGGCGCGGCGGGACGGCGCAGGTCCCGCACGGCCCGGACGGCCCGGCGCTCGTCCGGTCGGACCAGGCCCTCGCCGGTGGCGGCGAGCTCGTCCAGCAGGTCGACCAGCCGGGCCAGGCCGGGCGTCAGCGGGCCGGCGCCCAGGTCGAGCGTGATGGTCAGCGTCGGTGCGGTACGCGGCCGGGGCGGCAGCGTCCGGTCGGGACGGCCCGATCGGGCCGGACGGGTGTCGAGGGCGACGACGGACATGGGAGCCTCCTGTGCGGGCGGTCGCCCCGCCCCGCCGGGTGCGGCGGGACGGTCAGCGGAGCGCGCGGCCGGCGGTGACCGGGGGCGCGGTGGACGAGGGTCGGTGCGGCGGGGTGGGGCCGAGGGTGGGCAGGCCGGCGATGCGCCAGGCGGCGAAGCCGCCGACCACGTCGGTGGCCCTGGCCAGGCCGATGTCCTGCAACGCGGCGGCGGCCAGCGACGAGGTGTAGCCCTCCTGGCAGAGGACCACCACCGGCACGTCGTAGCCGACCGCCTGCGGCAGCCGGGCCGCGCAGCGCGGGTCGAAGCGCCACTCCAGGACGTTGCGCTCGACGGTGAGCGCGCCGGGCACGGTGCCGTGCGCGGCCCGCTGGCCGGCCGGGCGGATGTCGACGAGCAACGCGCCGCCCCGGCAGGCCAGGTGCGCCTGCTCCGGGTCGAGGCGACGCAGCCGGGCGCGGGCGGCGGCGAGGATCTCGTCGATGCCCCGCGAGCCGGGCGGGGGGACCGGACAGCTCTCGGCGGGGGCGGGGGTCTGCGCCATGGTGGCGTCCTTCCGTTCGGCGGGGATCAGGGTCGGGGCGGCCGCTCGGCTCACCACGCCACGCCGGCCTCGGCCACCTCGGCGACCCGCAGGCCACCGGCGTCGAGCAGGTAGCGGGTCATCCGGCGCAGCGCGGGGCGGTAGACGTGCACGCTGACCGCGGGCTCGTCGCCGCGGTTGGTGACCTGGTGCACGTGCCGGGCGCCGAAGCGCCGGCCGGCGCCCGCGGCGAGGCGGTGCGGGCGCAGCCGGCCACCGCTGACCGTCTCCTCGGTGAGCACACCGGCGACGACCCGGAAGGCGCCGGACGAGCCGCCGTGGTCGTGCAGGTCGGTGCCCTGCCCGGGCAGCCAGCTCAGCGCCCACACCTCGTGCGTGGCGTCGGCGTGCAGGCGCGCGTACCAGCGTTCGGACCGGTCGAAGCGCAGCGGCACCGGCCAGCCGGTCGGGTCGGCCCAACGGGCGGCGACGGCGAGCAGGTCGGTCGGGTCGGTGCTGGTCATCGGCGGGACGTCCTCACGGGTACGGAGCGGCGCGTGCCCCCGTACTTTAGACGGCAAACCCTATAGGTTTAGTAGGTAATACCAGATGCTGGGACGCGACTCGCGGGTCAGCGACGCACCGGCGGTTCCACCCGGTAGCCGGGCACGGACGGCCAGCGGACGGTCAGCACGGTGGACTCGCGCTCCGCGTACCAGGAGTGGTCCACGCCCCGCCCCCACACCACGTAGTCGCCGGGCGCGCGCAGCACCACCGTGCGGTCCGGCAACTCGACCCGGAACGCGCCGCTGATCAGCACCAGCAGCGCGGTACGCCGCTCACCGGTGGCCCACCGCGAGCGCGTCTCCCCCGCCGGGTGCACGCCCCACTTCACCTCGACCTCGGCGCTGTGCCGCACGTCGCCCGCCGGCTTGAAGTGCCCCAGCAGCCAGCCCGCGTCGGTCGCCCCGTCCACCGCCGCGTTGCCCACGTACACCCGGTCGTCCACATCCACCTCCCGTGCCGGCTGCGCAAGCTACCAGGCGCGACCGGCCGGCACGCCTTAACCTGGGCGGATGCCCGACGAACTGGACGCCGCGACGATCGACTTCGCCCACCGGATGTTCGACCTGGCGCGGGCCGGCGAGACCGCGGAACTGGCGGCCAACGTGGACGCCGGACTGCCGGTCAACCTCACCAACGCCAAGGGCGACACGCTGCTCATCCTGGCCGCCTACCACGCCCACCCGGAGACCGTGTCCGCGCTGCTCGCCCGCGGCGCGGATCCGGCCCGGGTCAACGACCGGGGGCAGACCGCGCTGGCGGCGGCCGTCTTCCGGCAGAACGCGGCAGCGGTGCGGGCCCTGCTCGACGCCGGCGCCGACCCGGACCACGGCGGCCCCTCGGCGGTCGAGACCGCCCGGTTCTTCGCGCTGCCCGAGATGCTGGCGCTGCTCGGCCGCGACTGACGCCCCGGGCGGGTATACAGGGTCGGTGGAGGATCCCGTACCCGAGCAGATGCGTGTCGCGGCCGGCGCGCTGCTGGCGGCGCTCGACGAACCGGCCCGCCGGCGGGCCCGGCACGACTTCGACGACGAGCCGGCGCGGCGGTGGCTGGAGTACCGGCCCCGCCCCCGACCCGGCGTCGCGGTCGCCGACCTCGACGTCGACGCCCGCAAGGCCGCCCACCGGCTGCTCGCCACCGCGCTCAGCCCGGCCGCCTACGCCCAGGCGATGGCGGTGGTGGCACTGGAGGAGGTGCTCGACCGGGCCGGGGGCTGGCGCCGCGGAAGGCACAGCGGCGACTACTGGGTGGCGGTCTTCGGCGACCCGACGCGCGACGACCGCTGGGCGTGGCGGTTCGAGGGCCACCACCTGTCGGTGAGCATGACCGTCGCCGACGACCGGGTCTCCCCCGCCCCGGTCTTCCTCGGGGCGAACCCGGCCACCGTCCGGCACGCCGGCCGGCCGGTGTCCCGGCCGCTGGGCCCGGAGGAGGACCTGGCCCGCGAGCTGCTGGCCGCGCTCGGTCCGGGCGGGCGGTCCGCCGCGATCGTCGCCGAGGAGGCGCCGGCCGACATCATCAGCGCCACCCGGGCGACCGCGCCCGACCGGCTCGACCCGCTCGGCGTGCCGCGCGGCCGGCTCGGACCGACCGGCCGCGCGCTGCTCGACCGCCTGGTCGCGCTCTACCTGGACCGGCTCCCCGCCGAGCTGGCCGCCCGGGAGGCCGACCGGCTCGACGGGGGCGAGTTGCACTTCGCCTGGGCCGGCCCGGTCGAGCCGGGGCGGCGGCACTACTACCGGGTGCAGGGCGACGACCTGCTGATCGAGTACGACAACACCACCGACGACGGCAACCACGCGCACACCGTGCTGCGCCGTCCCGCCGGTGACTTCGGCGCCGACGTGCTGGCCGCGCACCACGCCGCCGCGCACCGACCGGTCAGCGGCGACGGGCCTCGATGAGGAAGCGCCGGGCGTGGGCCACGAACCGGCCCTCGGCCCGGATCCGCTCGTCCAGCCGGCGCAGCGCGGCGCGGTGCCGGTCGACGGTGAAGCCGGGCACGGTCCAGACCACCTTCCGCAGGAACCACACCACCGCGCCGATGTCGAGGAAGACGGTACGCAGCGTGGCGCTGCGCAGGTCCACCACGGCAAGCCCGGCGGCCTCGGCGGCGGCGACCGCCCGCTCCGGGTGGCGGTGCTCCGGCGGCGGCAGCGGCCCGAGGACCGCCTCGCTGAGTTCCCGCACGGTGCCGGGGCCGATCTGCTGCGACAGGTAACTGCCGCCGGGGCGCAGCACCCTCGCCACCTCGTCCCACCAGGTGGCCACCGGGTGCCGGCTGACCACCAGGTCGAACGCGGCGTCCCGGAACGGCAGCGGGGGGCGTTCCCCGACCCGGACCACGTGGCCGCCGACCCGGCGCAGGTTGCGCCGGGCCACCGGCACGTTCGGCGGCCACGCCTCGGTGGCGACCAGCAACGGTGGCGGCGCGGGCGCCTCGGCAAGCACCTCGCCGCCGCCGGTGTCGATGTCGAGGGCGGCGTCGACGGCCGCCAGCCGGGCGCCGACGAGGCGCGCGTAGCCCCACGGCGGGCGCTCCTCGGTGGCCCGGCCGGCCAGCCAGGAGAAGTCCCACCCGTCGACCGGCGCGGCCTCCGCCTCGGCGACCAGCTCGTCGAACCCGCGATCGGTGACCATGCGCCGAGCCTGCCGCCGGACGGCGCCGGCCGGCAACGCGATTTCCGCGCCCGCCCGGCTGCCCACGTCTCGGGTCCACGTGCCACGGCCGGCCGCTTGCCGCGCCGGCCTCCGGAGCGGCCGGGTGGCGCTGAGACACCCACAGCGTTCCACTCGTGGACTCCGCGGGCGGTGGGTGGAACGTCATGGGTGTCGGCGAGGGCCTGAGACGCCCATGGCGTTCCACCGGCCGCCGCGACACGCCCGGCTGCGGTGCGCGGCGGACGGTCAGAACGGGCGCGGACGGACGATCTCGACGGTCGCGCCGGGGATCGTCTCCAGCCCGGTCGGCTCGGCGGCGCGGCGCCGGTCGGACTGCTGCATCAGCCGCGCGCCCAGCCCCACGCCGACCGCGCCCACGACCAGCGCGACCAGCTCGGTGGCGAGCTGGCCCCCGGTCGCGCCGCGCTGCGGCGCGTGCGCCCGGATCAGGCAGGTGAGCAGGAACATGGCCGCCATCACGGCGTTGACCAGGTTGAACGTGACGGCGGTCCGGTTGGCCCGGCCGATCCGCACGTCCCACAGGTCGACCAGCCCGGCCACCGTGGCGAGCCCGGCGGCCACCAGCGCGGCGACCGCCGTCCAGTAGCCCACCTCGCCGAGGAAGGCCGGGCCGCCGGCCACGTCGGCCAGGTCGAACACGGCGGCGCTGACGAAGAGCCCGAACGGGAACGTCACCAGCATCGGTTGGATGGGGTGCCCCTGCACCCGAAGTCGGCTCTCCATCGCGTACTCCCCACGTCGGCGCAGATCACCAGTCCAGGGTGCTACCCGAGGGCCCGTGGGGCGAAACGACTGTCGGTCAGTTGTCCCGGGGGCGGGAGACGGTGAGCACCAGCCGCTCGGCCACCTCGCGCAGCGGTATGTCCAACGAGGAGGCGGCACTGCGGAGCACGTCGAGGGCCTCCGGCGCCGGGCACCCCCGCTGCGTCATGATCACTCCGATCGCGTGCCCGACCGCCCCCTCGGCCAGCAGCGCGCCGTCGAGCTGACCGGCCCGGGCGGTCGCCCGCTCCCGGTCCCGAACCGCGGCGAGAAGCAGGCCGGCGTGCTCGGCCAACAGCATGGCGGTGAGCTGGTGACTCGGGGTGAGCGCCTCCGGGGACTGCGCGTACAGGTTGATCGCGCCGATGACCTGCTCGTCCACGTCGACCGGCGCGGAGATCACCCCGTGCACGCCAAGCGCGCGGGCACGCGCGTTCCAGACCGGCCACCGCGTCTCGTCGGCCAACCCGCCCGCAATGATCATCTCGCGGCGGCGGATGGCGCTCAGCGCCGGCGTGTCCGGGCCGTGCCGCAGGTCGTCCAGCTCGGCCCGGTGCGGGTCGGACGCGGCCACTCCGGCCGGCTCGCCGGCCCGCAGGGCGGTGAATCCGCAGGAGTCCACGCCGGGCACCGCGTCGCGGGCGATCCGGACCAGCCGGTCCAGCGCCTCGTCGAACCCTTCCACGGCGATCAGGCCGGCGGTCAGCTCGCGCAGCAGCGCGGCGGTCTCCAGCACACCCAGGTCGTCGGTCATCGGATGGCAGGTGTCGAGGTTCACCGCGCCGCGGCCTCCACCGCCCCCGCGCCCGTCCACGCGGTGTTCCCCTCCGGCGCCGTTGCCTGTCCCATGTCCGTCCTCCCTCTGGCCGAGCCTCGGCCTACTACCCTGCCTGACCGCCGTCGAAACCGCGCAAAAGGGCCCCTTCCGGCCGTGGCGACCGGAAGGGGCCCTCGCGATCGGGTCAGCGGGACCCGGAGATGAGCCGCCGCCCCACCGAGGCGATCAGCCGGTCCAGCTCCGAGCCGAACGGGTTGTCGTGCACCAGGTAGGTCCAGGTGGCGCTCGGCCGCACCAGCTTCGACGCGTCCGGCTCCCAGCCCTCGTCGAACTCGGTCTCCTCGAACGTGGCGATGGTCCGCGTCTCGATCTCGGGCATCAGCGCGTTGAACGCCGGCACCGCGCTGCGGTGGAACTCGTCCAGCGGGTCGAGCCGGCCCAGCGCCCGCAGGTGCACGCCCTCGCGCACCTCGGACAGCTCGGCCAGGTGCTCGGCCCAGAGCCGGTCCAGGTGGTAGAGAGCGATCTTTCGGGCCACGTCGGCGAGGAGGTCCTCGTCCATCTCGTTGGCCTTCTCCGGCACCCGCTCCAGCAGCATGAGCGCGGCGATGTCGGTGGTCAGCAGCCGCTCCCGCCGCTCGGCCAGGGCCTTGCGCTGCTGCTCGATCACGTGGCTGTAGCGCCAGGTGTTGCGGTGGATCTCGTGGTTGACGCCCTCGGCGACCCGCTGGGCGTGCTCCACCGCGTAGTCGACCTGCGCGTCGGTGACCAGGCCGTCGGCGTTCATCCGGGGCGACGCCGGAACCGTGTCGCCGGCGTGCCGGACCACCAGGTCGTCCTCCAGGCTGACGAAGAAGACCGACCCGCCCGGGTCGCCCTGCCGACCGGCCCGGCCCCGCAACTGGTCGTCGACCCGACGGCTGTCGTGCCGGCCGCTGCCGATCACGTAGAGGCCGCCCAGCTCGGCCACCCGCTCCCGGTCGGACTGGTCGCTGCCACCGAGCCGGATGTCCACGCCCCGGCCGGCCATCTGGGTGGAGACCGTCACCGCGCCGTACGCGCCGGCCTCGGCGATGATCCCCGCCTCCTCGTCGTCGTTCTTGGCGTTGAGCACCACGCACGGCACGCCGGCGGCCTGCAACGCGGTGGCCAGCCCCTCGGACTCCTTGACGTCGAGCGTGCCCACCAGCACCGGACGCCCCGCCTGGTGGCAGCGGGTGATCTCGTCGACCAGCGCCTCCTCCTTCTCGGCGCGGGTGGCGTAGATGCGGTCCGGCTCGTCCTCCCGGACGCACGGGGTGTTCGGCGGGATCACCGCGACCTCGAGGCCGAAGAACTCCCGCAACTGGTCGCCGACGAGCACCGCGGTCGCGGTCATCCCGCAGACCGTCGGGTAGAGCGCGATGAAGGCCTGGACGGTGACGGTGCCCAGCACCTCGCCCTCGGCGGTGGCGTCCAGCCCCTCCTTCGCCTCGACCGCGGCCTGCAGCCCGTCCGGCCAGCGGCGACGCTGGGCGACCCGCCCGCGCATCTCGTCGATCAGCTCGACCGAGTCGTCCCGGACGATGTAGTCGACGTCGCGGTGCAGCAGGGCGTGCGCGTGCAGCGCCACGTTCACCGCGGAGAGCTGCCCGACGTGCTCGGCGTCGTAGAGGTCGATGCCGCCCAGCTTGGCCTCGACCGTGGCCAGGCCCAGCGAGGTGAAGGCGACGCTGCGGCCGTCCTCGGCGACGGTGTAGTGCTTGCCCTTGCGCAGGCCGCGCACCAGCGCGGCGGCGGCGTGCACCGGATCCTGCTCGCCCGGCACCGCGCCGGCGAGCACCATCGGCACCCGCGCCTCGTCGATGAGGATCGAGTCGGCCTCGTCCACGATCGCGGTCCGCAGCGGCGGCTGCACCCGGTCGGCCAGGTCGGTGGCGAGCTGGTCGCGCAGGTAGTCGAAGCCGGCCTCGCTGACCGCGACGTAGGTGACGTCGCAGCCGTAGGCGGCGCGCCGCTCCTGCGGCGTGGACGCCTCGTTGACCCACCCGACGGTGAGCCCGAGCAGGGTGTAGACCGGCTCCATCCACTCCGCGTCGCGGCGGGCCAGGTAGTCGTTGACGGTGAGCACGTGCACCGGCCCGTTGCCCAGCCGCACGTGCCCGTACGCGGCGACGGTCGCGGTGAGCGTCTTGCCCTCACCGGTGGCCATCTCGGCGACCTTGCCGGAGAGCAGCGCCATCGCGCCGAGCAGCTGCACGTCGTAGGGGCGCTGGTCGAGCCCGCGGCGGGCCGCCTCGCGCCCGATCGCGCAGATCTCCTCGTACTTCTCGGCCCGGCCGGCGGCCTCGGTCAGCTCGGCGTCGGAGAGCTGCTCCAGCTCGGCCTCCCGGGCCTCGATCGCCGGCAGCAGCTTCTCCAGCGGAGCCAGGTCGACCGTCGTCCCCGGGCGCTGGAGGAACCGGCGGAACCTGGTCTTCATCCGTTGCGACACACCCATGAGCCGCAACGGTACGCGAACCGCAGCCGATTGTGACCCCCGCCCGGCACGGCCGTCGGCGCGTGTCCGGGTTTCGTCCCGTCCCCACCGGTCCGGGCCGGTCCGGGCGGATCAGGCCACGAGCAGTTGGTGGGTGGCCAGCTCCCGGTAGAGCGGGCTGGTGGTGGTCAGCTCGTCGTGCGTGCCGACCGCCACCACCCGGCCGCCGTCGAGCACCACGATCTGGTCGGCGTCCACCACGGTGGAGAGGCGGTGCGCCACGATCACCAGCGTGCGGCGCACCGACACCGCGTCGATCGCCCGGCGCAGCGCCGCCTCGTTGCGCGCGTCGAGGTTGCTCGTCGGCTCGTCGAGCAGCAGCACCGGCGGCCCGGCCAGCAGCGCCCGGGCGATGGCCAGGCGCTGCCGCTCCCCGCCGGAGAGCAGGACGCCGCCCTCCCCCACCTGCACGTCCAGCCCGTCGGCGGTCCGGTCGGCCAGGTGGCTCAGGTTCACCTCGTCGAGCACGGCGCGCAGCCGGGCGTCGTCGGCGTCGGGCGCGGTGATCAGCAGGTTGTCGCGCAGCGTGCCGGCGAGCACCGGCGCCTCCTGCTCGACGTAGCCGAGCCGGGCGCGCAGCGCGTCGCGGGGCAACTCCCGCACGTCCACGCCGTCCAGGCGCACCGCGCCCTCGTCCACCTCGTAGAAGCGCTCGACGAGCGCCAGCAGCGTGGACTTGCCGGCGCCGGACGGCCCGACGAGCGCGGTCCGGGTGCCGGCCGGCACGGTGAAGCTGACCTCGCGCAGCACCGGCGGACCGCCGGGGTAGCCGAAGCCGACCCGGTCGAACTCGACCCGCGCCGGCACGCCGGCGGCCGGCGGGACCGCAGCGGCCGGCGCGTCGCCGGTCTCCTCGTCGGGCACGGCGAGGATCTCCTCGATCCGGGCCAGCGCGCCCAGTCCGGTCTGCAACTGGGTGTACGCGTGCACCGCCTGGCCCAGCGGCAGCACCAGGAAGAACAGGAACATCACGAACGCGACCAGGTCGCCGACGCTTATCGCCCCCGACGCCACCCGGGCCCCGCCCACGGCCAGCACCAGCAGGAACGCGCCCTGCAGGGTGACCGTGCTGGCCGGGCCGACCACCGCCTCGGCCCGGGCCACGCCCAGCCCCGCCCGGTACGCCGCGGTCGCGCTCGCCACCACCGTGTCGGTCTCCCGGCCCTCGGCGCGGCTGGCCCGGATGGTCCGGGCCGCGGAGATGGCCCGCTCGACCGCCGAGGTCATCTCGCCGACGCGTTCCTGGGCGCGACGGGCCAGCCCGCGCACCCGGCGCGCGACGGTGACCGCGAAGACCACGCCGACCGCGACCGCGGCCAGCGTCACGCCGAACAGCAGCGGGTCCAGCAGCAGCATCGCGGTGCCGGCGCCGAGGACCATCACCGCCCCGGTGACGGTCTCGAAGAGACCGGACGTGACCACCGCCCGCAGCAGGGTGGTGTCGGCACCCACCCGGGACAGCAGGTCGCCGGTGCGGCGCCTGTCGTACTCGACGATCGGCAGCCGCAGCAGGTGCCCGGCCAGCCGGCGACGGACGCCCAGGACGAGCCCTTCGGCGGTGCGTTGCAGCAGGTAGTCGCGGATCCCGCCGAGCAGGGCGCCGGCCACCACCAGGGCGACCAGCCCGGCCACCAGCCCGGCGGCCGGGCGGTCGGCGGTGATCCGATCCAGCACGGTGCGGGTGAGCAGCGGCTGGGCGAGCGCGGCGGCGGACCCGGCGAGCGACAGCGCGCCCACCGCGACCAGGGTGCCGCGGTGGGCGCGCAGGTAGGGCAGCAGCGCGGCGAGCCCCGGTGCGGGGCCGGCTTCGGCGGTCATGACCGAACCGTAGCCGGGCGCCGCACCGGCTCGCCGGGTGGCCGCGCCGGATCAGGCGGTGAGCACCACCTGGAGCTCCGACCGGCGTCGCTCGGCCAGGTCGGTGAGCAGGGCGGGCGCCTCGTCCAGCGGCGCGACCGCGGAGACCAGGTGCTTGCGGATCTGGTCGCCGTACTGGCGCAGCAGCTCCACCGTCTCGGCGGAGAGCCGTTCCCGGTCCCAGGTCGGGGCGAGCCCGCGCGGCACCCGCCCGATCTGCGCGCAGCGCAGCGACAGCCCGTTGTGGTGGAACTCCTCGCCGAGCCGGACCGCGTCCGCGCCGCCCTGGTAGAAGGCCAGGTCGACCACCGTGCCCTGGGGCCGGAGCAGGCGCAGCGCGAGCTGCAACGCCCAGTCCTGGCCCCGGCACTGGAAGACCACGTCCGCGCCCCGGTCGCCGGCGGCGTGGTTCCACCGGGTCTTGAGCACCACCGCCGGGTCGTCCGCCTCCGGGTCGAGCGTCTCCAGGCCGAACGCCTCGGCCACCTGCCGCCGCGCCGGGGTGGGGTCCACCACGACCACCGAGGCGGCGCCGTGCCGGCGGGCGAACAGGGCGGTGAGCAGCGCGACCACGCCGCTTCCGACCACCGCCACCCGCCGTCCCCGGACGCCGTCGCCGAGGGTACGCACGTCGGCGCCGCACAGGTCGGCCGCGGCGTGCAGCAGCCCGTTGGCACAGATCGGTCCCATGTGCGCGACGTAGACGCCGAGCAGCGGGTCGAGGTCGTCGGGCAGCGGCACGAACCGCTCCGCGACCGGGTCGGCGACCCAGCCGCTGCGGTGGCCGTAAGTCATCGCGCCGACCGTGCCCACCGCGATCGCCGGCGTGCGGCTCTCCACCACCCGCCCGACCTGCATGTAGCCGAGCCGGGTGACCGGGTAGGGCGTGCTCGCCCCACCGGGCCGGAACAGCCCGAGGCCGGCGTCCCAGGTGACGTGCAGGTAGGGGTTGGTGCCCTTGACGAAGCTCAGCTCGGTGCCGGCGGACACCCCGCTGTAGAGCGTCTCCACCCGGAACATGCCGTCGCGCAGCTCGGCCGCGTCCTGCTCGACCAGCTCGACCCGGCCGGGCCCGCTGACCACCACCACCCGGTCACGCATCGACGGTCATCCCCGCGTCGGCCACCGCGGTCGTGGGCCGGGCCGCCGGGCCGGTCGGCAGCGCCACCGGGCGCCCGGTCCGCGCCGACTCGGCCACCGCGAGCGCGAGCCGCTGGGTCCGCAGCGCCTCGGCGTACGGGACCCGCACGTCGTCGCCGACGCCGCGCACCGCGTCGACGAAGGCCCGGTCGACGGCGACCCGGGCGGCGTCCGGATCGGCGGGCAGGTGGCGCTCGCCGTCGGCGTCGCGGATCGTCAGGCCGTCCTCGGCCAGCGACAGCGCCAACCCGTCGGCGAGGATCTCCAGGCCGGCCCGGTGCTTCCAGGTGAGCACGCAGGCCGCGGCGAGCGTGCCCACCGCCCCGGAGGCGAACCGCAGCGTCGCGGCGGTCACCGAGTCGATGTCGGCGCCGTCGACCGGAGGCGGCGTCCCGTCGCCGTACGCGGTCACCTCGGTGACCTCGCCGACCAGCAGCCGGACCAGGTCGAGCACGTGGGCGGCCTGTTCCACCACCGGGCCGCCGGAGCGGTCCCGCCGGGCCCACCAGGCGACCGGGGGCACCTTGTCCAGCCAGGCGCCGTTGACCATCCGCACCGGACGGTCGGCGAGCAGCCGCCGCGCCTCCTCCACCACGTGCAGGTAACGCCAGTGGTGCCCGACGCCGGTGCGCAGCCCGGCCCGCTCCACCAGGCCGGCGATCCGCTCGGCCGTCTCCAGGTCGACCGCCACCGGCTTCTCCACGAACATCGGCACCCCGGCGGCGACCACCGCCTCCTCGGCCGGGCCGTGGGCGAACGGCGGCACGCACACGTAGACCGCGTCCGGGCCGGCGGCGAGCATCTCGGCCACGTCGGAGAAGACCCGACCGCCGTACGTGTCGGCGAGCGCCCGCGCCGCCTCCGGCGCCACGTCGGTCACGCCGAGCAGTTCCACGTCCTCGAAGCCCGTGAGCACGCGGGCGTGGCGTTGCGCCACCCCGCCGGCCCCGACCAGTCCCACCCGCATCCGACCGCCCTCTCACCGTGACTGACAAACTGCGCACAGCACTCCCCCCGGCGCTGGCGCGGCAAACGCGACCCCGCGCGCAACGTGACGTTCATCCCCGTGATCACACCGTTGGGCAGGATCGGTTAGCGCGGGTTCCGAACTGGGAAACAATCACTTGCGATTCCGCAACTAATGGGGGGTGCCCGTGCGGGAATCAGATTCGACCGTCTCACCGGTGGTGGAGGCGTGGGCCACGTACCGCACCAGTGCGGCCGACGACTGGCCGGCCGACCGGCTGGTGCGGGCCAAGGGAACCAGCCGGGTCAGCGTGGTGCTGCCGGCGCGGAACGAGGAGGCCACGGTCGGCGCGATCGTGTCGACGATCCGTGAGCATCTGATGGACCGAATGTCACTGGTCGACGAGCTGATCGTGGTGGACTCGCGGTCCACCGACCGGACCGCGCAGGTGGCCCGCGCGGCCGGCGCCGAGGTGGTGGGGCAGGACGCGATGACCCGCGGGCTGCCGCGACTGACCGGCAAGGGCGACGCGCTCTGGGCCGGGCTGGCCGCCGCCGAGGGGGACGTCGTCGCGTTCATCGACGCCGACCTGCGCGAGTTCCGGCCGCACTTCGTCACCGGCCTGCTCGGGCCGCTGCTCACCGACCCGGGCGTGGAGTTCGTCAAGGGCTTCTACCACCGCCCGCTTGTCGGCGCGACCGGCGTGGAGCCCGACGGCGGCGGGCGGGTGACGGAGCTGATGGCCCGGCCGCTGCTCAACCTGTTCTGGCCGGAGCTGGCCGGCTTCGTGCAGCCGCTGGCCGGCGAGTACGCCGGCCGTCGCGAGGTGCTGGAGCGGGTGCCGTTCGTCACCGGGTACGGCGTCGAGACGGCGATGCTCATCGACCTGCTGGAGCTGGTCGGACTGGACGCGCTGGCCCAGGTCGACCTGGGCGAGCGCAAGCACCGGCACCAGGACACCGCCGCGCTGGGCCGGATGTCGGCGCAGATCATGCTGACCGCCTGGTCGCGGCTGCAGCGGCGCGGCTGGGCCGCGCCCGGCACCACCCCGACGCCGTTGCTGACCCAGTTCCGCCGGGGCGGCTCGGAGGCGCTGCCCAACCTGGACCGGGAGATCGTGGTCAACGACGTCTCGGTCGAGGAACGTCCGCCGCTGGCCGAGCTGCGCCACCGCATCCCCCGGCGGCGGGTCGCCGCATGAGAACCACCTTCGAGAGATGGGGCAGCGCATGACGCTCACCGTGCTGATGAACGCCGGCCCGTGGCTGTCCGTGCCGCCGCCGGGCTACGGCGGGATCGAGAACGTGATCGCCACGCTGGTGCCGGAGCTGCGCCGGCTCGGCGTCCGGGTGGTGCTCGCCTCGGTGGAGAGCAGCACCCTGCCTGTCGACGAGCGGATCGCGGTCTTCCCGGACGGCCAGTTCGCCGCCCTGCAACGGCCGTACAACCAGGTCTGCGGCGTGTCCCAGGCGCACCTGGCCGGCGTGGTCCGGGCGCTGCACGCCCGTGACGACGTCGACCTGGTGCACGACCACGTGGAGGCGGTCGGGCTGGCCACCCTCGCCGCGATGGGCCCGGACGCGCCGCCGGTGCTGCACACCCTGCACTGGGACCTGGCCAAGCACCCGGAGCTGTACGGCAACCTGGACGGTGGCGACCGGGTCCGGGTCAACGGGGTGTCCGCCTCGCAACTGGCCAGGGCGCCGCGCGCGCTGCGGGAGCACTCGGTCGGCCACGTGCACCTGTCCACCCCGCTGGCGGTCGACGCGGACCGCCGGCCGGCGGTGGCGAAGGGCGAGCACGCGGTGATCCTCGGCCGGATCAACCCGGGCAAGGGGCAGGACCTGGGCGCCCGCCTCGCCCACCGGGTCGGTTTCCCGCTGGTGCTGGCCGGCCCGGTCGGCCCGTACCACCGGCCGGAGGACCTGGCCGCGGCCGGCGACGAGGCCCGGCAGAACCCGGACGTCCGGTTCTTCCACGAGCAGGTCGCCCCGTACGTCGACGGTGACCTGGTGCGTTGGGTGGGCACGGTGGCCGGGCAGGAGCGCGACGACCTGGTCGCCTCGGCGCGCGTGTCGCTGTTCCCGCTGCGCTGGGAGGAGCCGGGCGGCACGGCGGTGGTGGAGTCGTTGTCGCTGGGCACGCCGGTGGTGGCCACCGCCCGTGGCTGCCTGCCGGAGCTGATCGAGCACGGCCGCACCGGCCTGCTCACCACCGACGAGGAGGAGCTGGGCGAGCTGGTGCTCGCCGGCGGCCTGCTGGAGGCCGGCGAGTGCCGGCGGGAGGCGGCCGAGCGGTTCACCCCGGCCCGGATGGCCGAGCGGTACGTGGAGCTGTACGACCGGGTCCGCCGGGGCGCCGCGAGGCCGTTGCAGCTCGCCTGACCGGGAGTACGCCGGCCCGGCCGCCCCACCCGGCCGGGCCCGCGCACGTCCGGCGCCGGCGCACGTCCGGGGCCGACGGCCGCCCGCGCCGACCCGGCGGCGGTTTGCCGGCGACGAGCCCGGGAAACCGGCGGTCTCCACGGTGGCGAGGAGACCGGCGTGACGAACTCGACGGCGCACTCCCGGGCGCGGCGCAATCCGGCCGACGGGCGGTCACCGGTGCGCCGGGCCGCCTCCGGCGTCGCCGTGCTCCTGCTGCTGCTCGGCGTGCTCGGCTTCGTGCCCGGCATCACCAGCCCCTACGCCGACCTGCGGTTCGCCGACCCCGGCTCGGGCGCCCGGCTGTTCGGGCTGTTCCAGGTCTCGGCGCTGCACAACCTCGTCCACCTGGCCCTCGGCGCGGCCGGCCTGGCGCTGGCCCGCACCGTCGCCGGCGCCCGCGCGTTCCTGCTCGGCGGCGGCGCGGTCTATCTGGTGCTCTGGCTCTTCGGCCTGGCCGTTGACCGGCGCAGCGCGGCGAACGTGCTGGCGGTCGACCCCTCCGACGTCTGGCTGCACCTGCTGCTCGGCGGCGCCATGCTGGCCCTGGGGCTGTTCGCCGGGCGTCGCGAGCACCGCGGCTGAACCGGGCGGAGCGACACCGGTCGGGGAGCGGGACGCGCCCGGTGGCCGGTTTCGGTGCTCCGGGGGCCGGGTACGTCGGTAGTCCTCCCGACGAGTTGAAACGAGGGCCCGATGTCGACCCGGATCAGGTGCGAGGTCCGTGACGAGTCCCCGGTCACCGTCGTCCGGCTGTCCGGCGCGCTCGACCTGGGGACCACCCGCGCGGTGCACGAGGTGCTGGACCGGTGCCTGGCCGCGCAGCCGGACGCGCTCGTGGTCGACCTGGAGGACGTCGACGTGGTCGAGCCGCTGGCACTCTCCGTCTTCGCCGCCGCCTGCCGGCGCGCCGACGACTGGCCGGCGGTCCCGCTGGTGCTCTCCGCCCCGCCGCGGGACGCGGCGGCCTGGCTGAACGAGACCACCGCCTGCCGGGTGGTGCCGGTGCGCCGGGACTGCGCCGAGGCCACCGCGCTGGCCGGCACCGCCGCCGCGCCCCGGGTGCGGGAGCGCCTGGAGCCGGTCGCGGGGGCCTGCCGCCGGGCCCGGGAGCTGGTCACCGAGGCGTGCGGCAGGTGGAACGTGCCGGAACTCGTCGGTCCGGCCTCGCTGGTGCTCAGCGAGCTGGTCGGCAACGTGGTCCGACACGCCGGCACGCCCATGCAGGTCACGTTGACGCTGCGCCGGCCGTACCTGCGGGTGGCGGTGATGGACGGCAGCCCGGCCGACGCGCGGGCCGCGACCGGCCGCGACCTGGCGGCCGAGGGCGGTCGCGGGTTGATGCTGGTGCGGGAGCTGACCCAGCGTTGGGGCAGCACGCCGGTCGGCGCCGGCAAGGTCGTCTGGGCCATGCTCCCGGCGAACTGACCGAATTCTCCGCTCTCGCCTGGTTTCATGGGCAGAGGGGACGGGTACGCGCGCCCGTCCTGTCTGTCGTCACACAAGGTGAGATGCCATGCCCAAGCGAGTAGTCACGGATCCGGCACACGACCGGGGGCCCGCGATCCTCGCGCCGGCCCGGTTCGGCGGTTATCCCGGCCCGGTCCGGGAGGCGACGCACGGCAACTCGCTGTGGCGGCTGCTGCGGACCACCGACGCCAAGGTCATCGGCCTGCTCTATCTGGGCACGTCGTTCGCGTACTTCATCATCGGCGGGTTCATGGCGATGCTCATCCGGGCAGAGCTGGCGCGACCCGGGATGCAACTGCTCTCCCCGGAGCAGTACAACCAGATGTTCACCATGCACGGCACGATCATGCTGCTGCTGTTCGCGACGCCGATGGTGTTCGGGTTCGGCAACTACCTGGTGCCGTTGCAGATCGGCGCGCCGGACGTGGCCTTCCCCCGGCTCAACGCGTTCGCCTACTGGCTGTACTTCTTCGGCGCCGCGATCACGGTCGGCGGCTTCTTCACGCCGCAGGGCTCGGCCGACTTCGGCTGGACCGCGTACACCCCGTTGAGCGAGGCGCAGCACTCCCCCGGCGTGGGCGCGAACATGTGGGTGGTGGGCCTGGCCATCTCCGGTCTGGGCACGATCCTCGGCGCGGTCAACATGATCACCACGGTGCTGACCCTGCGCGCGCCCGGCATGACGCTGTTCCGGATGCCGATCTTCACCTGGAACCTGCTGCTCACCAGCCTCCTGGTGATCTTCGTGTTCCCGCTGCTGGCCGCCGCGCTGTTCGCGCTCGCCTCGGACCGGATCCTGCACTCGCACGTCTACGACCCGACGACCGGCGGGCCGATGCTGTGGCAGCACCTGTTCTGGTTCTTCGGCCATCCCGAGGTCTACATCATCGCGTTGCCGTTCTTCGGCATCATCACCGAGATCATCCCGGTCTTCTCCCGCAAGCCGATCTTCGGCTACACCGGGCTGGTGCTGGCCACGCTCGCCATCACGGTGCTGTCCATGGCGGTCTGGGCGCACCACATGTTCGCCACCGGCCAGGTGCTGCTGCCGTTCTTCAGCATCCTCAGCTATCTGATCGCGGTGCCGACCGGGGTGAAGTTCTTCAACTGGATCGGCACCATGTGGAAGGGGCAGCTGACGTTCGAGACGCCGATGCTGTTCGCCGTCGGCTTCCTGGTCACGTTCCTGCTCGGCGGCCTGACCGGGGTGCTGCTGGCCAGCCCGCCTGTCGACTTCCATGTCACCGACTCCTACTTCGTGGTGGCGCACTTCCACTACGTGCTCTTCGGCACCATCGTGTTCGCGGCGTTCGGCGGCATCTACTTCTGGTTCCCCAAGATGACCGGCCGGCTGCTCGACGAGCGGCTGGGCAAGATGCACTTCTGGACCATGTTCGTCGGCTTCCACGCCACGTTCCTGGTCCAGCACTGGCTCGGCGCCGAGGGCATGCCCCGCCGGTACGCCGACTACCTTCCCAGCGACGGCTTCACGGGGCTGAACGAGATCTCCAGCATCGGGTCGTTCATCCTCGGCGCGTCCACGCTGTTCTTCATCTACAACGTGTGGAAGTCCTGGCGGTACGGCGCGATGGTCACCGTGGACGACCCGTGGGGCTTCGGCAACTCGCTGGAGTGGGCCACCACCTGCCCGCCGCCGCTGCGCAACTTCGACCGGATGCCCCGGATCCGCTCCGAGCGCCCCGCGTTCGACGCCAAGTACGGCCCGCTCGTCTCCGATCTCGGCCGGGACCTGCCGCAACGCACCACGAAGCCGCCGCAGCGCCTCAGCGAGGAGTTCCACCACGTCGCCCGGACGCCGGAGTCACCGGCCGCCGAGGGCGCCCACGGCGCCCGCGAGGCGGTGGAGTACCAGCCGGCGCCGCAGTCCGGCGCCCGGCCGGTGGACGTGCCGGAGCCGGAGCAGGTGCGCCGGCCCAGCTTCGAGGAGACCGACGAGCCGGAGGAGACGATCCTCGGCGCCGAGCGCGAGGAGCAGCCCAACGACCGCTGGCGACACCCCCGCGGCCACGGCGACACCCCGGAGAACTGAAAGGCGGGGCCCCCGCTTAACGCCTCGGGCATAGGAGGGGGCCCCGCTTAACACCGCGCCGCCAGCCGCCGCGCGCCGCGGGCCCGCCCGCCCCCCGTGGGGCCGGCCGGCCGCGGCCGGAAGGGGGGGGAAGCGGCGGCGGGCCGGCCCGCCGCGGCGCCCGCGCGGCGGGACC